>NZ_CP084541.1:1900000-2225000 GCF_020410765.1 Streptomyces marincola
CCATCAGGATGGCGGGCACCGTGAACCGCGAGAACGCCGGGTCGTCGAGCGGCACGCGGGGCGTGTAGCGGGCCCGTTTGCCGCGCGGGTGCAGACGTGTTTCGGCGGTGGAGCGGAACGGCCCGGTCAACTCGACCGGCGTGCCCGGCAGGTGGTACGGGTCGGGCACGGGGGTCTCGGCGCCGGACTCCCACGGGTCCCAGCGCGGCGCCTCGGGGAACGCGTCGTCGAGCAGCACCCGGGCCAGGAAGTGCGGCCGGTCGCGGACGAGGACGACACCCTTGGGCGACACGACGTCCTCGGTGATCCGCACCTGAACGGCCGTCACCTCGCCCGCCCGGTCGACCAGTTCGGCGTGGATGCGCTTGGGCCGCGTCGGGCCGTCCCGGTAGACGCGCAGGAAGTGCTGGAACGTGACGTCCTCGAAGGCGATGACGCGCTTGCCCGGCACGAGGTGCCTGGCGGCCTCCGCCGCGAGTTCGGTGACGAACGTGCCCGGCAGGGTGGCCTCGCCGCGCACGGTGTGGTGCGCGAGGTAGGAGTCCGTGGTGGCGAGGTCGAAGGAGCATTCGAAGACGGCCGAGGTGGCGTCGGACGACACCTGGCGGCGCAGGAAGAAGCCGGGGCCTTCCGCCGGCCGGCCGCCGAGGTAGCCGGGGTAGAAGCGCTCGACGGTGGCGCGTTCCGCGTCGCCCAGGTGCACCACGGAGGGGCGGCGGGTGCCCGCGTGCAGCTCCTGCACGAAGTGGCACACGCCCTCGGGCACGCCCATGCCGCTGTAGGAGCCGGCGCGTTCGTAGTAGGTCCTGGTCAGTTCGTCGGCCCCCATGCCGACGTCGCCCCACAGCGTCCAGCCGAGGGTGAACTCCTCGCTCGCTCCGTGCCCTCCGGCCTGCGCCCAGCCGGCCGCGGCGGCGAGGAAGTCGTTGGCCGCCGCGTAGTCGGCCTCGCCCAGCTGCCCGAAGTAGCCGAGCAGGGAGCCGAAGTTGCACCACAGGCGGGGCGGCGCGGCGCGCAGTGCGCGCTTGAGGTGGAGGTAGGAGTCGAGCTTGAGGTCGCGGATGGCGGTGAACTCGGCGAAGTCCTTGTCCTTGATGAGCGCGGAACGTTGCAGCCCGGCCGCGTTGATCAGCAGGTCGACGCGCCCCCGCTCGGCCAGGACGCGGCCGAGCGCGGCCTCCACCGCGGCGCCGTCGCGCAGGTCGCAGGTCAGGTAGGTCACCCGGTCGGCGCCGCTGTGCGCGGCCATCGCGTCCAGGTTGCGGCGCGCGGCGCGGGCGTTGAGCAGGCGGTCGAAGTCGCGGTTGATGCCGGCGACCGTGCGGCCGTCGCGGCGGGCCAGCTCGGCGGCGATGAAGCGGCGGCGGCCCGCGACGAACTCCTCGTCGGTGCCCGCGAACACCTCGTCCGGGTAGCGGTCGAGCGCGTTGCTGCCCAGCACGTACAGGCGCGGCCCGAAGTGCTCGGCGAGCGCCTTGGCGATCTCGGCGGTGATGCCGCGGGCGCCGCCGGCGACCACGACGACCGAGTCGCGGCCGATCCGCGCGGGCGCGCCCGTGTCCGGCTCGATCTCCTCCGTGCGCAGGACGGGCGTCCTGCGGCGGCCGTCGATGTCGTGGACGACGGGGAAGTCCCGTTCCGCCGCGCTCTCCTCCTCGGCGCGCGCGACGGCCGCGGCCGGGTCGGCCGACGAGCTGAACAGCCCGTACACCAGGCAGCCAGGCCGTTCGAGACCCGCGGTCTTCAGCAGCCCGGAGAACAGGCCGGTGGCCGGGTGCGGCACGCCGCCGGGCGCGGCGCCGAGCAGCAGCGTCACGAACGAGGCGCCGGGCGTGTCGAGGTCGTCGTACAGGTGCTGGAGCGCCAGGTAGGCGGCGTCGTGCAGCGCGATCAGGGCGCGCGGGCGCTCGGTGAGGGCGCGTTCCGGCGGCGCGGAACGGCTCACGTCGCTCAGCACCCGCAGCTGCACCGGGGTCCTCGCGCCGGCGCCGATGGCCTCGCGCACGGCGGCCTGCGTCACCTCGGGCAGGTGGTGCCAGCCGGGGCGCGCCGCGGGCAGCGGCACCGTCGACAGCACGGTGACGGCCGCGTCCTCGGGGGTGACGGCGGCGAGCGCGGCGGGTGCGTCGGTGAGGACGACGACGCCGGGCGGCAGGAACGGGACGGGTTCGCGGACCCGGCGTGCGGGCGTGTCCGCCAGCTCGGCCACGTGCCTGCGCACGTCGAACGGGCGCCCGGGCGCCGTCTGCCCCGCGCCGGTGAACGCGGCGGACAGCGGGGGCCGTTCTGCGCTCGGGGCGGCCTCGGTCGCCGTCGGGGCGGCGGGGGCGGCGGGAACGGCGTCGGGCCCGACGGTCAGGGTGATGCCCGCGCCCGCCGCCGTGCGGCTGCCGTCGACCGCGACGCGCACGACGCTGCCTGCGGGCGCGCGCAGCGCCCTGAGCGCCGCCACGGCGCCCGCCGCGCCCAGGTAGCGGGCGTCCTCGGGCGAGGGCGCGCCGCAGGGCAGCAGCGTGGCCGCGTCCTGCGCGGCGCCCTCCCGCAGCGGCTCGTCGACGAACGCGAGGATCTTCAGGCCCGCCGCGCGGGCCTTGGCCTCGGTCGTGAGGCCGAGCAGGAAGGCGCCCTCGGCGAGCCGGTCGGCCTCGGGCGGCAGCAGGTCGCCGATCAGCTCGCGGTAGGCGGGCAGGCTGTTGCCGTTGATGCCGCCGGCGAGGGCGAAGTCCAGCTCGCCGGTGCGCAGGTAGCGGCCGGCCGCCGTGATGGCGGAGAGCGCCGAGGCGAACCCGGAGTCCATCGTCATGTTGGGGCCGTGCAGGTCGAAGTAGTTCGCCACGCGGGCCGAGATGATGTTGGGCATCTGGCCGGGGAACGAGTCCTCCGTCGAGGCCGGGATCACCGACCGCACGCGCTCGCGCAGTTCGGCCATGATCTGCGGAACGGCCGCGGAGCCGACCCCGGCCAGCGCCTCCTCGATGTCGTCGAGGTAGCTGCGGTCGGCGTACTGCATGGCGGCGCGCGTGGGCCCCATGTGGCCGACGAAGACACCGGTGCCGGGGGCGTTGGCCGCCCAGAACTCCGGCATGTCCTCCCGCATCCGGTGCGCGCACTCCAGGATCATCAACTGGCAGCGGTCGAGCGCCTGGATGGTGCGCGGGGGCAGCCTGACCTTGCTGAACGGCGGCGCCGGGTAGGTGTCCCCGAACGTGTCGCCCGGGCGGGCGCCGCCGTCGAGCCAGCGGGCCACATCCTCGGTGGACTCAAGGCCCGGCACGTGCGCCGACCAGCCGACGACGGCGATGCGGCTGTCCGGGTCGGGGACCAGGGACGCGGCCGGGGCGGCGGGCGCGGCCGGCGCGTTCGAGGTGGCGTGCGACGCGGCGTGCGACGGCGCCGCGCGGTGCTCGGCGACGACGAGGTGCGCGTTGGTGCCGCCGAAGCCGAAGCCGGAGACGGACGACAGGCGCGGCCGGTCGGGCAGGGCGGGCCACTTCTGGTGCTCGGGGGTGATCTCCAGCGTCGTCTCGGAGAGCTTGAAGTCCTCGCGCGGCGTGCCGAGGCGGAACTGCCCCGGGATCGTCTCCTCGCGCATGCCCAGCAGGTTCTCGATCAGCGAGACGACCCCGGCGGCCCAACCGGTGTGCCCGATCAGGGACTTGTTGGAGGTGACGGCCGTGGTCCGGCCAGCGCCGTAGTACTCGCGCAGCGTGGTGAACTCGGCCAGGTCGCCGGCCGGAGTGCCGGTCGCGTGCGCGTTGACCCACCGCACGTCCTGGTGGTCGAACGCGGGCGCGCGCCCGGACCCGTCCTCGCCGTCGCCCTCGACGCCGAGCGCACGGCGCACGGCGAGGGCCTGGCCGCGCGAGCTGGGCGCGTAGATCGCCTTGCCCTTGCCGTCGGACGAGGAGCCGAACGCGCGCAGCACGCCGAGGACGCGGTCGCCGTCCGCGCGGGCCCGGCCGAGCCGTTTGAGGACGACCAGGGCGGCGCCGTCCGCGAAGATGACGCCGTCGGCGTCCTCGTCGAGCGCGTGCACCCGGCCGCGCTTGGACAGGCCCTGGAGCTTGGAGAACAGGACGGTGCCGCGCGGCGCGAGCGCGAACGCCCCGCCGCACACGGCGATGTCCTGCTTGCCCATCAGCAGCCCCTTGGCCGCGATGTCCACCGCGTAGAGCGAGGACGAGCAGGCCGTGTCCACCATGTGCAGCTCGGTGCCCTCGGGCAGCAGTCCTTCCATGGCGAGTTCGCCGACGCGGTGCGGCAGGAAGCGGGAGCGGTTCCGCGCGGCGCGCCAGTAGCGGCGGCCGAGCGCGTCGTCCACCTCGGGGCGCAGGGCCGCCCGCTCCTCGGGGGGCAGCGGCAGCCCCTCGATGATGTCGCCGGCCAGTCCGGTGATGCTGTCGAGGACGCCCGCTTCTTCGAGGTGCTGGCTGCCGTCGGGGGTGTAGCCGACGACGAACGAGTACCGGTCGCCCTCGGCCCGGCGCACCCCTGACAGGGCCTGCACGAGGCTGTGGCGCAGCCACCTGGTGGTCAGCTCGTGGTCGCCCACGTCGTCCGGCATGCTGCTGACGGAGCCTGGCACGGGCTCGAAGTCGGTGATGAACGCGCAGCTGTCGGCGTAGGACTTGTCCTCGGCCGAGGTGTCGGCGGAGACGAAGTTCTCCAGCCGCCAGCGGTCCTCAGGCACCCGGACGAACAGCTCCTTGCCGGTGAGGCGCAACTGCCAGAACTCGTCGGGGCTGTTGGCGCCGGGGACGGCCAGGCCCATGCCGACCACGGCGATCGCGTCGTCGTCGGGCTCGTCGCCGCCCGCGTCCGCCACCGGGCCGGGCGCCGGAACGGGCACGGACGCCACGGCGGGTGCGGGCGCCGGAACGGACGCCACAGCAGGCGCGGACGCCACGGCGGGCGCGGGAACGGGGCCGGAAGCCGGTGCGGGCGCCGCCACCACCGGCGCGGACGCGGGCGCGGGAACGGACGCCGTGGCGGGCACGTCCGAGGCGGCCGTCGCGTCCTGCGCCTGCGGCGGCGGCGAGAGCAGCGCGGCGCCCAGCGAGAGGCCGCCGTCGGCCAGGACGACCTGGCCGGTGATCCAGCTCGCCGCGTCGGAGGCCAGGAACGCGACGACCTCGGCGAACTCCTCGGGCGTGCCGAGGCGGCCGAGTGGCGTCGCGCGCTCGATGGTCTCCCGCATCTCGCGCGCCCTCGGGAACTTGTCCGCGACCTCGCTGGTCAGCATCGCCGCCGACGCCGTGTTGACGCGGATGCCGAGCGGCGCGTACTCGACCGCGAGGTAGCGGGTGGCCGCCTCGGCCGCGGCCTTGGCGGGGGCGCAGGCCGAGTAGTTGGCCATCACCAGCTGGGAGCCGCCGAGGGCCGAGACGGTGACGATGGCCCCTCCCCCGCCGGCCGCCATCAGGGGCGCCGCCGCGCGGGCGCAGCGCAGCCCGCCCCGGTAGTTGGTGTCGATGGCCTTGCCGATGTCCTCGTCCGTCACCTCGTCGAGCGGCAGCAGCGCGCCGTTGGCCGCGTTGTTGACGAGGATGTCGAGGCGCCCGTGGCGTTCCCCGACAGCGGCGAACATCCGGTCGACCTGCTCCTGCCGCGTGACGGAGGCGCGGGCGAGATCGACGCCCGCGCCCGCGGCCAGGAGTTCGTCCCTGGTCCGCTTGGCCTCGTCGTGCGAGTGGAAGTAGTTGAGGACGACGTGGGCTCCGCGCGCGGCGAGGGTGTGGACGATCGCCCGGCCGATGCCCTTCGCGCCACCGGTGACGAGGGCCACCTTTCCGGTCAGATCCTTGGCGGGTCTCATGGGACAGCTCCTGTGAGTGGGGGGCTGCGGGCGGGCGTCAGCCCGCGGCGGGTATGGGCTGCGGCGTGCGCTGACCGTTCAGGTGCTCCCAGACGAAGTCGGTGATCTTGCCCATCGTGTCGTAGACGGACACCCGGAACGCGGGGTCGCGGGGCGGCAGTCCGTACCGCTGGGAGACGCGGGAGAGCAGTTCGACCTGCTTGACGGAGTCGACGCCGAGTTCGGCCTCAAGCTGGACGTCGACCTCGAAGACCTCTTCCGGGTATTCGAGCGTGTCGGCGTACAGGGCCCGCAGTTCGGCGAACAGCAGCTCCCTGTCCTGCGGGGCGGCCCCTGCCTGGCCCTGCTCCTCGGCGACCGGCGCGGGAGCGGGGGCGGGCTCGGCGGGCACGGGCGCCGCGGGCACGGGCGCCGGTGCCTGGGCCGCCACGGGCGGCACGTGCCGGACGGCGAACGCCGCCACCTCGTCGCGGATCTGCGCGAGCAGCGCGGGACCGCGTTCGGCCCAGTAGGCCGTGAAGACCTCGGCGGGCGCCGCGGGGGCCAGCAGGTCGCCGAGCGAGCCGCCGGTGCCGCCGGCCGCGAGACCGGCCTCGCGCAGCACGTCGAGGGTGCGGTCGAGGGCGAGTTCGCCCTGCCCGTCGAGCGCGAGCGTCGGCAGGGAGCGCACGTCGCCGTCGGGGAGGACCCGCCGCACCAGCTTGGCCAGGGCGGGCCGCCCGCCGGCCTCGACGAACGTGGTCACGCCGTCCTCGCGCAGCCGCCGCACGGCGGCGGCGAACCGCACCGGCATGGTGAAGTGCGCGGCGAGCAGGTCGGCCAGGGAGCTGCCGGGCTCGTAGTGGCGCTGGAGGATGGGCGAGTACACGGGCAGGGCCAGCGGGCGCTGCTCAAGGGCGCGCACCCGCTCGGCGAACTCGGGCACGGCGGGCGAGAGGGCGGGGTTGTGGAACGGGAAGGGCGTGTCGATCTCGGCGGCGCCCACGCCCAGTTGCCTGGCGATGGCCACCACCTTGTCCAGCGCGTCGGCCGGGCCGCTGACGACCGTCTGCTCGTCGTGGTTCTCGGTGGCGACGGCGAGGCCCGGGTCGCCCAGCAGGTCGAGGATCTGCCGGGTGCGGCCGGCGCCGGTGGTCAGGGCGACCATGCGGCCCGCCACGCCGCCGTGCCGCTGGATCACGGTGACGCGGGAGGCGACGATCCGCGCGCCGTCCTCGGGCGAGAAGGCGCCCGCCGCGACCAGCGCGGTGATCTCGCCGAGGCTGTGGCCTGCCAGGACGTCGGGGCGCAGGCCGCGTTCCCGCAGGATCTCGAACGCGGCGAGCCCGGCGCCGTAGATGGCGATCTGGGAGGCCCACGGGTCGCTGTCGAGCAGGTCCTTCAGCTCGGTCTCGCGGGCGCCGAGCACCAGGTCGGAGATCCGGCGCGAGAACAGTTCCTCGGTCACGCCGTCGAGGCGCGAGAAGACGGCGCCGACGCGCGGGTGCCGCGCGGCGGCCCGGCGCAGCGCCGCGCCGTCGAACCCGCCCTGCCCCGGGAAGAGAACCGCGCTCCTCGCGCCGGTGGATCGTGAAGTGTCCATGCTGCGCACCTCCGTGCGGAAAAAGGGTGTGAGGGATCGGCCCCATGGCGTGCCATGGCGGTGGTCCTTGGCCGCGCGGCGGTGCGCGGCGCCGCGGGTGGCCGCCCGCGGTCGGCGGAACGTGCCCCGGCCGGGCGCGGGCCCGGTCAGGCGGCGCGTCCCGCGCCCGGCGCCGCGGCGCCGAGCAGGAAGTCGCCCATGCTGCCGAGGTTCGCGGCGATCAGGCGGTCCGCGAGCCGGGTCGCGGGCGGCAGGCGCCGGGGCGCGCCGCGCGCGAGCCACCGGACGAAGCGCAGCTTCCAGCCGGTGTCGCGGTCGACGTGGTCGAGGAGCGCGTGGATGTTGGCGGGCGAGTAGAACTCGGCCGGGGGGACGATGGTGGCGAACATGCCCACCATGCCCGAGCCGTGCGCCGGGCTCTTGGCCATCGCGCGGACGAACTCCTGCTCCTCCGGGCCGTAGTCCGCGATCAGCGCGTGGTCGCAGGTGTACTCGAAGTGGCCGCGCACGAGGGCGTCGCGCCGGCTGCCGTACTCGGCGACGCGGCGGTCGAGTGCGCGGTCGTCGCCGGCCAGCCCCTCGGCCACGCCGCGCGCCAGCAGTTCCGCGCCGCGCAGCGCGTCCGTGATGCCGGCGGCGGTGATCGGGTCCCTGGTGTAGCCCGCGTCGCCGACCAGGGCCCAGCCGGGGCCCGCGGGGTGGCGCAGGAAGTTGGGCACGGCGCCGGTCATCCACCGGCCGACGCGCCCTTCGGGGCGCACCCGCGCCGCGAACTCGGGGTCGATCTCGCGGAACGCGCCGAGGACGGTGCGGTCGCGCTCCTCGTCGGGCGCGGCGGTGAAGTCGGCCACGGGCAGGGCGAGTCCGAGGATGGTGAGCCCGTCGTGGGTGGGCCAGGTGAAGGCGTGCCTGCGGTTGTGCCGGTAGGTGCGCACCCGGCCGTCGTGCGGCACGTCCGCCCAGTAGGCCCAGTGGCTCTTGTTCAGCACGGGCCGCGCCGCGTACTTCTCGCTGCCCACCAGGCGGGCCACGGTGGAGTTGGAGCCGTCGGCCCCGACGACGAGCCGGGCGCGCTCGGTGGACTGGGAGCCGTCGGGCCCCTGCACCCGCACGCCGCTGACGCGGCCGGTGCCGTCGGTCGTCAGCTCGCGCAGCGCGGTCTCCTCGCGCAGTTCCGCTCCCGCCTTGACGGCGGCCCGCTGCATGACCTCGTCGAGCCTGCGGCGTTCGGGCGAGTAGGCCTCGGCCACCTCGTCCTCGACGGCGGGCAGCCGGGCCATCAGCCGCACGGGGCCCGTCTGGAGCCCGTAGGAGTGGATGGGCGGCGGACCGCCGGACTCCGTGAGTTCGTCGAGCAGGCCCCAGCGTTTCAGGCGCAGAATTCCGGGCGGATGGACGAGATTGGTCGCCGCGCCCTTGCCGCCCGGCATTTTCGCGCGGTCGATGAGGAGTACCCGGTGACCTTCGCGTGCCAGCAGCATCGCGGTGGCCGCACCGCTGATACGCGCGCCCACGACAATGACGTCGTACATCGTTACCCCAGATTCCTGCGTCGGCCGTCTTCAGGCATTCGACTGTCGGGAAATGACGTCTCGCTCAGCGCCTCCGCAGGGGCGGGCACGGGCCGCGGTGCCCGTGCTTTCCGCCGCTCCTGCGCGGTGGTTTCCGGAAATGATCCGATGGCGTTCTCTGCCCTGACGCAGGGAATACGGCGCACCACTGCGCCGTGTCGCGGCACGCCCGGCAACGGGACGGCCGGCGACAGGACATCAGGTCGTGCGGCGTTATGTATTCGGCATGGGCCACCAGTCCCCGTAGACGCGTGGTACTTCCCCCCGGGAGGCTCATTACCGCGACCCTAGCTGGCTGCCCGATCACCAGCCATTGTACTTTCGTACATGTGTCGGTAGCTGAGTGCGACGAGTCCCGCCTGAAGGCGGGATTCCACTTGTAACTTCTGCAATACGCAGGCGACGTGGGCCTTGACGGTCCGTTCCGACACCTGGAGCCGGACGGCTATGCGCCGGTTCGACCAGCCCGCCGCGAGGAGCGCGAGCGTCTGGGCCTCCCGGGTCGTCAGGAGCTGGACCCGTTCCAGCTCGCTCGACCAGGTGGGGAGCGGGGTCTCGGTCAGGACCTCGCTGTGGAGTGCCATGGACATGGGAAGTGCAACCCCCTGGGTCGTGTCTGCGGTCGTGGGCGGCAGTGGTCACCGGGGGGCCGGTATCGCGTCACGTGCGCCGCGCCGAACACGCGACCGGCACTCCCGGGAGTCGCGCCGCGCGGAGCCGGGCGCGTGTCGTGCTGCCCCGGTCAGCGCCTGCGGGCCCGGCCGAGGTAGGTGACCAGCGGCCGGTGGCCAGGCTCCAGCCGGAAGGCCACCCGCGGGGCCATCTCCTCGGTCGTGATCGCGCCGCTCTTGCGGGCCCTGATGGTCTTCACCAGACCGGTCACGGACGTGGGGCGGAAGCCGCACACGTCCTCGCTGCGCAGGCCGTGCCGCTCCATCGCGGCCGAAAGATCCGCCGGCCTGCGCAGCCGCGCCGCCGCGTAGCGCCCGGGCGGCACGATGCGCGTCTGCGGGATGCCCTGGAAGGCGCCGAGGTAGATGAGCCGCGAGAGCGGCGTGCGGTTGACCGTGTCGTAGATCAGGACCCCGCCGGGCACCAGCACGCGCGCCGCCTCGGCGAGCACGTCGTCGAGCCGGTCGGTGATCTCGAAGGTGTCCGCGCAGTAGACGAGGTCGAACGCGGCGTCCGGCAGGTCGAGGCGTTCCGCCGGTCCCGTGAGGTGGGTCACGGCGACCCCCTCCCGCTCGGCGCGCTCGCGGGCGACCCGCGTGGCCACCTCGGAGGGGTCGACGGCCGTCACGTCAAGACCCTCACCCGCGAGCCCCCGGGCCAGCTCGCCCCTGATGCCTCCGACCACCAGCGCGCGGCGGCCGGGGGGCCGGGTCGCGTCGCGGCCGAGCACACCCCGCACGTACTCCATCCGCACACCGTGGAACGTGACGGCCCTGATGTGGCGTCCGTCGATGGCCGCGGCCGACGTGGTGTTCAGTTCAACCGGTGATCTCTCTGTCATCACGTTACGCCTCAGCTCGATAGGATGAGGAGTTCCCTGAGGAAACCTAGCACAGCGCGTCTGGCACAAGTAGAGAGCACAGGAACGAATGGCCCGCAAACAACTCACCGACGTGGCCTGCTCGATCGCCAGGGCGACCGATGTATTCGGCGACGCCTGGACCGCGTTGATCATGCGTGATGTCCTGCTCGGCTGTACGCGGTTCGACGATCTGGCACAGGACCTCGGAATTTCCAGAAAAGTCCTGGCCGCCCGTCTGAACCGGCTGGTCGACGAGGACGTACTGCGGCGCGTGCGCTACCAGGACAGTCCGCCGAGGCACGACTACCAGCCGACCGAGAAAGGCAGGGAACTCTGCGCGGTCCTTCTGGCCCTCATGGCCTGGGGCGACCGCTGGTACGGCGGGCAGGACGGGCCGCCGCTGCTCATCCGCCACCTCGACTGCGGGGAACGGACGACGGCCGTGTCCGCGTGCGCGCACTGCGGCGGGGCGCTGACCTCGGAGAACACGAACCACGAGCCGGGCCCCGGCGGACGCGCGGGCCCCGGCACGCTCGTGCTCGCCCCGATGATCGAAGCCCGGTTCACCGGCGGGGAGTCCGCGCGCGAAGCGGGCGGCGGCCGGGCCTGAACGGGCGCGGACCGCGAGGCGCCGGGGGCCCGCGCCCCGGAATGCCGCATTCCGCGGCGAGCGGATTCCCCGGCCCGGGAACGCGCCACCGCTCCCGTGACTTACCGGAAAGAAACAGGCGCATGGCCGCCGGATGGCGGCACGGCTCCAGTGGCCCGACGCACCGGGAATAAAACGCGTTCCGTATCGGCGACTTCACCGCCCGATACCGCGCGGACACGCACGCGCGGCCATAAGCGGTGGTGCACGCGGCCGTTCACGCGGGCGGAAAACGGACCGGGAACCGCCCGTTCCGCCAAAGGCCGCGACCGGCCCCGGGCCCGCCGCGAAGGCGGTGCCCGGGGCGCGGCCCGCCGTCAGCGCGCGGCGGCTGCCGCGAGGACGGCCGGGCGCAGCGGCGTGAACGGCGCGGCGACGGCGTCCGGTTCCGCGTCGGTGAGGTGGGCCACCATCGCCTCGGCGGTGACCGGGGCGAGCTGGACGCCCATGCGGAAGTGGCCGGAGGCCAGGTACACGTCGGGCACGGTGGTGGGGCCGATGAGCGGCAGGTCGTCGGGCGAACCGGGGCGCAGGCCCGCGCTGACCTCGGCGAACCGCAGCGCGCCGACGCCGGGCATGATCTCGGCCGCGCGGCCGAGCAGGCTGTGGGTGCCCTCCGCGGTCACGGTCTCGTCGTAGCCGCGCTCCTCGTAGGTGGCGCCGACGACGAGTTCGCCGTCCAGCCGGGGCACGAGGTAGAGGGACCTGCCCTTGATCAGGGCGCGCGCGGTCACGTTGAGCAGCGGCGGGTCGGAGTGCAGGCGCAGCAGCTGCCCCTTGACCGGACGGATCTCGGGGACGGCGCCGGGCGGCAGGCCCTCGATCCCGTGCGTCCAGCAGCCGGCCGCGAGCACGAGGCGGTCGAACGGGACGGTGTCGCCGTTGTCGAGGACGACCGTATGGTCGTCGACGCGGACGGCGGCGCGCCGCACGAGCGTTCCGCCCAGGGCCTCGACGGCCGTGCACAGCGCCGCGTTGAGCACGCGCGGGTCGACCGCGCCGTCGTCGGGGGCCAGCAGGCCGCCGAGCGCGGGGACGAACGCGGGCTGGAGCTCCCCGACCTCCGCGGGCGTGAGGCGCTGCGTGCGGACGCCGAGCCCGTCGAGGAAGGACTCCATGTGGTCGAGGGACAGCAGCGCGTCCTCGTCGAACGCCGCGTCGAGCACGCCGTCGCGCCGGTAGCCCGCGGGCGCGAACTCCTCAAGCTCCTCGACGAACGACGGGTACAGGGCGCGCGAGGCCAGGCACAGGGCGCGCAGGTCGTCCTGGTCGAAAAGCTGCTCGTTGGCGGGCGGCAGCATGCCCCCCGAGACGTGCGACGCCTTGCTCGCCGGCGCCGGGTCGATCACGGTGACGGCCAGACCCTGGCGCAGGGCCCGCCAGGCGACGGCGAGGCCGATGACACCGCCGCCGACGACTACGGTTTTCATGCTTCGCCTTCCTGGAGAAGTCGCCGCAGGTGGGCGGCGAGTACCGCGGGGGTCGGGTGGTCGAAGGTGAGGGTCGCGGGCAGCCGCAGGCCGGTCGCGGACGCCAGGCGGCGGCTGAGTTCGAGGTTGCCGATCGAGTCCAGGCCCACGGCGGAGAACTCGCGGTCGGGCGCGACGTCGTCGGGTCCCTCGTAGCCGAGCACGGCGGCTGCGGCCTCGCGGACGAAGTCGAGTGCGGCCGCGTCGCGTTCGGTCTCGGGCAGGCCGGCCAGGCGGCTGCGCAGGGCGTCGGACGAGGCGGGCGCGGCGGTCCCGGCGGGTGCCAGCTCGGCGAGCACCGGCGGGATGTCGCCGGTGAGGGCGGCCTCGTTCAGCCGGACGGGCGCGAGGACCGCCTCGTCCGCGGCGAGCGCCGCGTCGAACAGGGCGAGGCCCTGCTCGTGCCCGAGCGGCGCGAAGCCCGACCGCTTGATGCGGGCCAGTTCCGTGGCGGACAGGTCGGAGCCCATGCCGCCCTCGCTCTCCCACAGGCCCCACGCGAGGGACGTGCCGCGCAGGCCCTGGGCTTTGCGGTGGTGGGCGAGCGCGTCGAGGACGCCGTTGGCCGCCGCGTAGTTGGCCTGCCCGGCGTTGCCGGTCAGGCCAGCGACGGACGAGAAGAGCACGAACGCGCACTCCGGGTCCTTGATCAGGTCGTGCAGGTGCAGCGCGGCGTCGGCCTTGGGGCGCAGCACGCGGTCGAGGCCGCGCGGGGTGAGCGTGCCGATCGCGCCGTCGGACACCACGCCAGCGGTGTGGATGACGGCGGAGGGGGCGGGGACGCCGGCGAGGACGCGTTCGAGGTCGTCCCGGTCGGTGACGTCGCAGGCGTGCACCTCCACGCGGGCGCCGGCCGCGGTGAGTTCCGCGGTCAGCTCGGCCGCGCCCGGGGCGTCGGGGCCGCGGCGGCTGAGCAGCACGAGGTGCCCGACGCCGTGGCGGGTCACCAGGTGGCGGGCCAGCAGGCGGCCGAGCGCGCCCGTGGCGCCGGTGACCACGACGGTGCCGGTGAGCGCGGTGGGCCGCGGCGGCGGGCAGCGCACGAGCCGGGGCCGGAACAACGCGCCCCGGCGGACGGCCAGTTGGGGCTCGCCCGAGGCGACGGCGGCGAGCAGCGCGTGGCTGCCGTCCTCGGGGTCGTCGACGTCGACCAGGACGAAGCGGCCCGGGTGCTCGGACTGGGCGCCGCGCAGCAGCCCCCAGACGGCGGCCCCCGGCGCGTCGGGCACGTCCTCCTGGGCGCGGGCGGCGACGGCTCCCCTGGTGACCAGGACCAGGCGCGTGCCGGCCAGGCGCCGGTCGGCCAGCCACTCCTGCACGAGCACGAGGGCGCGCTGCGCCGCGGACCGCACCGGCGCCTCCTCGTCCGTGCAGGACACGAGGACGACGTCGGGCGCCGGGGCGCCGTTGCGCAGGGCCAGGTCGAGGGCGCCGAGCGAGGGGTGGGTGTCCAGCGGGCGGCGGATGGCCTTCAGCGCGCCGGTGACGCCGATGTGGTCGGTGCCGAGGAACGCCCAGTGCTGGTCGGCCACGGCACGCGGCTGCACGACGGCCTTCCAGGCCATGCGCAGCAACTGGGTGCGCTGCACCGCCGCGTCGAGCTGGTCGGCGGTGACCGGGCGCATGGCGAGGGCGCCGACCGTGGCCACGGGTTCGCCGTCCTCGCCGGTGAGCGCCAGGGTCACCCCGCCCTCGCCCGGCACGGTGTGCACGCGCACGGCGCGGGCCCCGGCCTTGTGCAGCCGCACGCCGCGCAGCGCGAACGGCAGGAACGTGCCGCTCTCGCGGTCGAGCCCCGGCACGAGCGCGGCCTGCAACGCGGCGTCGAACAGCGCCGGGTGCAGGTGGTAGTCGCCGTCGCCGCCCGACCCCTGGTCGAGCGCGGCGTCCGCCCAGACCTCGTCGTCGCGGGACCACACCGCGCGCAGGCCGCGGAAGACGGGCCCGTACTGGAGGCCGCGGTCGGCGAGGCGGTGGTAGAGGTGGTCGATGTCGACCTCGCGGACCCCGTCGGGAAGCCCGGGTCGTTCGCTGCTGCTCATGGTCGCGTCCTTTGCGAAGGCCGGGCCGGGTCAGTTCGCGGGCGGGTTGGTGATGGCGGCGGCGATCTCGCCGTGGCTCTCGCCGCCGTGCTCGTCCCAGTAGCGGGCCTCGGTGCGCAGCATCACCAGGGGGTCGCGCAGGTCGTTGCCGTCCCACTCGGCGATGTCGACGACGCGGATCTCGCCCTTGAAGCGGCGGCCCCGCATGGCCGAGCGGAACGTGCTCCTGAAGTCGGTGATGAACACGTCCGCGAGCTGGCGGTCCCAGAACTGTTCGAGCGTCCACCGGGAGAACGGCTCGATCAGCGACTCCTTCACGGACTTGGCCATCAGGTAGTAGGCCATCTGGTTGAAGCAGATGTTGAACTCGACCGAGTTGAAGTGCCCGGTGTCGTCGATGTAGCAGGACTCGGGGATCTCGAACGAGCAGGACGCGACGAGCTGCCCGCCCTCGTGCGGGTCGCCCTCGTGGGTGACCTCGGCCTCGGTGAGGTACTCGCACCGCTTGGCCCGGTACGGGGTCAGCACGCGGTGCAGCAGCTCGGCGTCGGTGGGGTGGACGCGCCGGCCGGTGGCGTCGAGCAACTGGGTCATGTCGGGTCTCCTGATCGTTGCGCGGTGCGGAGAAGTTCGGCCAGGCTCATGGAGCGGATCTCCTCGGTGCGGTCCTCGGTGGCCGCTGCCTCCCCGGGCTCCCCGGTCTCCCCGGCGCCGCCGGCCGGCGGCGCTGCGGGCCCCGGCTCGGGGCCTGGCTCCGGCTCGTCGAGCGCCAGTTCACCGAGCAGGTGCCGGGTGAGGACGATCGCGGTCGGGTGGTCGAAGACGAGCGTGGCGGGCAGCCGTTCCCCGATGGTCTCGCCCAGGCCGTTGCGGAACTTGACGGCGGCGAGGGAGTCGAAGCCCATGTCGCGGAACGACCGTTCGGCGTCGACCTCCTCCACGTCGGCGTAGCCGAGGGTGGCGGCGGCCTGGGCGCGGACGACGGCGAGCAGCGCCTGTTCGCGGCGGGCCGGGGTGAGCCGCGCGAGCCGCTCGCGCAGGCCCTCGGCGGGTTCGGGTGCCG
Source organism: Streptomyces marincola (assembly GCF_020410765.1). Classification (NCBI taxonomy): domain Bacteria; kingdom Bacillati; phylum Actinomycetota; class Actinomycetes; order Kitasatosporales; family Streptomycetaceae; genus Streptomyces; species Streptomyces marincola. The sequence continues at coordinate 1,915,726 of NZ_CP084541.1, forward strand.
TGGCCGCCGGGTCGACGGCGCGGCGGGCCGGGCCGCGCACGAGGTCGCGCAGCACGTAGGGCACGTCGGCGCGGCGCTGCCCGGTCAGGTCGATGCGCGCGGGGGCGAGGAACGCCCGGTCCAGCGCGCCGGCCGCGTCGAGCAGCGCCAGGCCCTCGTCCGTGGCCATCGGCAGCACCCCGCCGCGTTCCATGGCGGACAGGTCGGCCGTGCCGAGCGCCCCGGTCATGCCGCTGGCCTCGGCCCACAGGCCCCAGGCGAGGGACTGCGCGGGCAGCCCGCGGGCGCGGCGGTGCGCGGCCAGGCCGTCGAGGAAGGTGTTGGCGGCGGCGTAGTTGGCCTGCCCGGCGCCGCCGGTCACGCCCGCGGCGGACGAGAACAGCACGAAGGCGCCCAGGTCCTGATCGGCCGTCAGCTCGTGCAGGTGCAGCGCCGCGTCGACCTTGGGCCGCAGCACGGCGGAAAGCCGCTCCGGCGTCATGGACTCGATGACGCCGTCGTCGAGGACGCCCGCGGTGTGCACGACCCCGGCCAGCGTGCGGCCGGCCAGCGCGGCGGCCAGCGCGTCGCGGTCGGCCGCGTCGCACGCGACCACCTCGACGCGGGCCCCGGCCGCGGTGAGGTCCGCGGCCAGTTCCGCGGCGCCCGCCGCCCGGGGGCCGCGCCGGCTGGTGAGCAGCAGGTCGGTGACACCGTGGGCGGCGACCAGGTGGCGCGCGACGGCCGCGCCGAGCGTTCCGGTGCCGCCGGTGACCAGGACGGTGCCCGGCCTGTCGCCGAACACGGTGGCGGGCGCGCCGCCCGCGTCCCCGGTCACCGGGGCCAGGCGGGGGCGCAGCGGCGTGCCGGAGCGGACCGCGAGCTGCGGCTCGCCGGTGGCGAGCGCGAGGTCGAGTGCCGCGTCCGCCTCCGGCCCCTCGGCGGACTCGGCCGGGTCGAGGTCGACGAGGACGACGCGGCCCGGGTGCTCCGACTGCGCGCTGCGCACCAGGCCCCAGACGGCGGCGCCGGCCAGGTCGGTGACCTCCTCGCCCGCGGTGGAGACCGCGCCCCGCGTGACGACGGCCAGCGGCCCTTCCCCGCCCGCGTCCCGGGCGAGCCAGTCGGTCAGCGCGTCGAGCGCGGCGGCCGTCGCCGCGTGCACCTCGGCCGCGGTGGTGCCCGCGGGTGCGCGGTGCACCGCGGACCCGCGGGCGGGCCCGTCCGGCGCGGCCGGCGTCCACAGCAGCTCGAACAGCGAGTCGTGGGCCGCGCCGCCGGTGAACCCGCCGGGCGCGGCGGGGCGCAGCACCAGCGACTCGACGGACGCGACGGGCCGGCCGGCGGCGTCGGTGAGGCGCAGCGCGACCTCGTCGTCGCCGATGCGGGTCATCCGCAGCCTGAGCGCGGCGGCGCCCGAGGCGTGCAGGTCGACGCGGGTCCAGTTGAACGGCAGCGTGACCCGCCCGGGTTCTTCGGCCAGCAGCGCGGTGGCGTGCAGGGCCGCGTCGAGGGCCGCCGGGTGCAGCCCGAACCGCCCGGCCTGCGCGGCGGCCTCCTCGGGCAGCGCGATCTCCGCGAACACCTCGTCCGCCGAACGCCAGGCCGCGCGCAGCCCCTGGAACGCCGGCCCGTAGGCCAGTCCACCGGCGTCGGCGGGCGGCCGGTAGAAGTCGGTGAGGTCCACCGGCTGCGCGCCCGGCGGCGGCCAGGGCGCCGGCTCGTGCGCCGGCTCGGGGCCCGCGTCCGCGAGCGTTCCGTGGGCGTGCCGCGTCCAGCCGCCGCCCGCGGGCGCGTCCTCGGGCCGCGAGTGGACGGAGACGGCGCGCAGGTCGGCGTCGACGACCACCTGGATCGCCACGCCGCCGCGCTCGGGGAGGGCCAGCGGGGCCTCGATCGTCAGGTCCGCGACCCGGCCGCGGCCGACCTCGTCGCCGGCCCTGACGGCCAGTTCCACGAATCCCGACCCGGGGAACAGGGCGGTGCCGCCGACGCGGTGGTCCGCGAGCCACGGGTGGGTGGCGAGCGAGAGGCGGCCGGTGAGCAGCACCCCGCCGGCCCCGGCGACGGGCACGGCCGCGCCGAGCAGCGGGTGGTCGGCGGCCACCTGGCCGACGCCGGCGGCGTCCGCCGCGGGCTCCGGCGCGTCCAGCCAGTACCGCTTGCGCTGGAACGGGTAGGTGGGCAGGTCCACGCGGCGCGCGCCGGTCGCGGCGAACTGGCTCTCCCAGTCGACGCTCGCGCCGCGCGTGTACGCCTCGGCCAGCGAGGTGAGGAAGTCCCGCGCGTCGCCCGCGTCGCGGTGCAGGGTGCCGACGAACGCGGCGGCGGCGCCCGCCGATTCGGCGGTCTCGCCGAGCCCGACGAGCAGCCCCGGGTGCGGGCTGGCCTCGACGAAGATCTCGAAGCCGTCCGCGAGCAGCGCCCGCGTGGTCTCCTCGAACCTGACGGTCTGCCGCAGGTTGGTGTACCAGTACTCGGCGTCGAGCCCGGCGGTGTCAAGCGGCGCCGCGGTGACGGTCGAGTAGAACGGGACGGTGGAGGTGCGCGGGGAGAGGCCGGCGAGTTCTTCGAGCAGCCGGTCGCGGATCTCCTCGACGAACACCGAGTGCGAGGCGTAGTCCACGGGGATGCGGCGGGCCTGGACGCCCTCGGCGTCGAGCCGGGCCTTCAGCTCGTCCAGCGCCTCGGGGTCGCCGCACACGACGACGGACCCGGGGCCGTTGATGACGGCGAGCTGGAGCCGCCCCTCCCAGTCCGCCAGGTGCGTTCCCGCGCGGTCGGCCGACAGAGCCACCGACATCATGCCGCCGCGGCCCGCGAGGCCCTGGCGGATGACGCGGCTGCGCAGCGCGACGACGCGCGCGCCGTCGTCCAGGGACAGCGCCCCGGCGACGCAGGCGGCGGCGATCTCGCCCTGCGAGTGGCCGACGACGGCCGCGGGTTCGACGCCGACGGCGCGCCACGCCTCGGCGAGCGAGACCATCACCGCCCACAGCACCGGCTGCACGACGTCGACCTCGTCGAGCGCCGGGCTGCCCGGCGCGCCGTGCAGCACGTCGAGGAGGTCCCACTCGACCCAGGGTTCGAGCGCCTTGGCGCACTCGCCGAGCCGGGTGGCGAACGCCGGGGAGCGCTCGATGAGTTCGACGCCCATGCCGCGCCACTGCGAGCCCTGCCCGGGGAACACGAACACCGCGCGCGCGTCGCCGCGCGGCGTGCCCCGCACGACGGAGGCGTGCGTGGCGCCGCGGGCCAGCGCGTCGAGGCCCGCGAGCAGCCCGTCCCGGTCGGCCTCCAGGACGACGGCGCGGTGTTCGAGGGCGGCGCGGTCGCGGAACAGGGAGGCGGCGACGTCGAGTTCGTCCACGTCCGGGTGCTCGCGCAGGTGGGCGGCGAGCAGTTCCGCCTGGGCGCGCAGCGCCTCGGCCGAGCCCGCCGACACGGTCAGCGGCAGGAGTTCGGGGCGTCGGCCGCGCGGCTCGGCGGGGGCCGGCGGCGGCGCCTCCTCGACGATCACGTGGGCGTTGGTGCCGCTGACGCCGAAGGAGGAGACGCCGGCCCGGCGCGGGCGCGCGCCGCGCGGCCACTCCCTGGCCTCCGTGAGCAGTTCGACGGCGCCCTCGGTCCAGTCGATGTGCGGGGAGGGCGTGTCGGCGTGCAGCGTGCGGGGCAGCACCCCGTTGCGCATCGCCATCACCATCTTGATCACGCCCGCGACGCCGGCGGCGGCCTGGGTGTGCCCGAGGTTGGACTTGATGGACCCGAGCCACAGCGGGTCGCCGTCGCCGCGCTCCTGCCCGTAGGTGGCCATCAGTGCCTGGGCCTCGATCGGGTCGCCGAGCGTGGTGCCCGTGCCGTGGCCCTCGACCGCGTCCACGTCGGCGGGCGTGAGGCCGCCGAGGGCCAGCGCCTGCCGGATCACGCGCTGCTGGGCGGGCCCGTTGGGCGCGGTCAGGCCGTTGGAGGCGCCGTCCTGGTTGATGGCGGAGCCGCGGATCACCGCGAGCACGGGGTGCCCGTTGCGGCGCGCGTCCGAGAGGCGTTCGAGCAGCAGCAGGCCCGCGCCCTCGGCCCAGCCGGTGCCGTCCGCGCCCTCGCCGTACGCCTTGCAGCGGCCGTCGGCGGCCAGGCCGCGTTGCAGGCTCATGCCGAGGAACGTCTCGGGCGTGGCCATCACGGTGACGCCGCCCGCGAGGGCGAGGGTGCACTCGCCCTGCCGCAGCGCCTGGGCCGCCCAGTGCAGCGCGACCAGGGAGGAGGAGCACGCGGTGTCGATGGTGACGGCCGGGCCTTCGAGGCCGAGCGTGTAGGCGACGCGCCCCGAGGCCACGCTGCCGAGGCTGCCGCCGGCCGCGAACCCGGCCAGGTCCTCGGACACCGAGGCGGTCAGCTGCGCCCAGTCGTGGTACATGAGCCCGGCGTAGACGCCGGTGCGGCTGCCCTTGACGGACAGCGGGTCGACGCCGCCGCGTTCCAGCGCCTCCCAGGCGACTTCGAGCAGCAGGCGCTGCTGCGGGTCCATCGCCTGCGCCTCCTTCGGGCTGATGCCGAAGAAGGTCGGGTCGAACTCGGCGGCGTCGTGCAGGAATCCGCCCGAGCGCGTGTAGGTGCGGCCGAACGTGCCGGGCTCGGGGTCGTAGATCTCCTCGGTGCGCCAGCCCCGGTCCTCGGGGAACGGGCCGATCGCGTCGGTGCCCTCGGCCACCAGCCGCCACAGGTCCTGCGGGGTGGTGACGCCGCCGGGGTAGCGGCAGGCCATCGCCACGATGGCGATCGGCTCGTCCGCGGCGGCCCGCGCGGCGGCGGCCGGGCGCGCCGGGGCGGGCGCGGCGGCGCCGCGCACCTTGTCGAGCACGTGGTCGGCCAGGGCGCGCGGGGTCGGGTGGTCGAAGATCAGGGTGGAGGTGAGCCGCAGTCCCGTGGCCGCGCCGAGCGCGTTGCGCAGTTCGACGGCGGCCAGCGAGTCGAAGCCGAGTTCGGTGAACGCGCGGCGCGGGTCGATCGCGGTGCCGCCCGCGTGCCCGAGGACGGCGGCGATCTGCGCGCGGACCAGGTCGAGGACGATCCGCTCGCGTTCGGCCTCCGGCTTGCCCGCGAGGCGGTCGGCCAGGCCGCCGCCGCTGCCCGCCGCGGCCGGCCCCGCGGCGGCCTGGCGCCGGACGGGCCCGCGGACCAGGCCGCGCAGCAGCGCGGGAACGCCGTCGGCGCGGGCCCGCAGCGCGGCCGGGTCCAGGCGCAGCGGCACGAGCGCGGGCGCGCCGGCGGCCAGGGCCCGGTCGAGCAGGGCCAGGTTGTCCTCGGCGCCCAGGGCGGGCAGGCCGGAGCGTTCCGCGCGGCGCAGCGTCACCTCGTCGAGGCGCGCGCCCATGCCCGCGTCGCCCGCCCACAGGTTCCACGCGAGCGAGGTGGCGGGCAGGCCCTGGGCGGCGCGGTGCCGGGCGAGCGCGTCGAGGAAGGCGTTGGCCGCCGCGTAGTTGCCCTGCCCTGCCGCCTCAAGGGTGCCGGCCGCCGAGGAGAACAGCACGAACGCGGCCAGCGGCAGGTCGCGGGTCAGCTCGTGCAGGTGCCAGGCGCCGTCGGCCTTGCCGTGGAAGACGGTGCCGACCTGCTCGGGCGTGAGCGAGGCCGCCAGGCCGTCGTCGACGACGCCCGCGCTGTGGACGACGGCCGTCAGCGGGTGCGCGGCCGGGATCGCCGCCAGCAGGGCGGCGAGCGCGTCGCGGTCCGCGACGTCGCAGGCGGCGACGGTCGCCTCGGCGCCGAGCGCGGCGAGTTCGGCGACGAGTTCCGCCGCGCCGGGGCTGTCGGGGCCGCGCCTGCCGGTGAGCAGCAGGCGCGTGACGCCGTGCCGCGCGACGAGGTGGCGGGCCACCAGGCCGCCGAGGCCGCCGGTGCCGCCGGTGATCAGGACCGTGCCGCCGGGCGCGAATTCCACGGGAGCGGGCGGCTCGGGCTCGGCCGCCCTGGCCAGGCGCGGCACGAGCACCGTGTCGCCGTCGAGGGCGAGTTGCGGCTCGCCGGTGGCCAGGGCCGCGCGCAGCGCGCGGTCCCGCACCTCGGCGCCGCCCGCCGGGATGTCGATCAGGGCGAAGCGCCCGGGGTGCTCGGCCTGCGCCGCGCGCACCAGCGCCCACGCGGGCGCGAGCGCCATGTCCTGCCGCGCCCCGCGCGTGACGAGCGCGAGCCTGGTGTCCTCGCGCACCGCGTCCTTGACCAGGTCGAGCGCGTGCAGCGTCGCCGCGCGCGCCGCCTCCGCCGGCGTGCCGGGGAAGGCGTCGGGCAGGAAGGCCAGCGCGAACTCCTCGGCGGCGGCGTCCGGTTCGCCCGGCGCCTGCACTGGCGTCCACTCCACGGCGAGCAGCGAGCCGTCGCCCGCCGCCGCCCCGAGGCCGTCGACCGGCACGGGCCGCTGCACGATCGAGCGGATGGTGGCCACCGGAGCGCCGGTGGCGTCGGCCAGTTCGACGGACAGCGCGTCCTCCCCGGCCGGGGTCAGGCGGGCCCGCACGGCGGCGGCGCCGCCCGCGTGCAGTTCGACGCCGAGCCACGCGAACGGCAGCCGCACCCGGCCGTCGTCCTCCGGGTTCTCGGCGGCGTGCAGCGAGGCGTCGAGCAGCGCGGGGTGCAGCCCGAACCGGTCGGCGCCCGCGTCGTCGAGCGCGACCTCGGCGAACACCTCGTCGCCGCGCCGCCACGCCGCGCGCACGCCCTGGAACGCGGGCCCGTAGCCGTAGCCCTGCGCGGCCTGCCGCGCGTACAGGCCCTCGACGTCGAGCGGTTCCGCGTCGGCCGGCGGCCACTCCGCGAACGCGTCCGCGCCCGGCGCCGCGCCCTGGCCGCGCTCGGCCAGCACGCCGCTGGCGTGCCGGGTCCAGCCGTCCTCGCCGCGCGCGGCGCGCGCCCAGATCTCCACGGAACGGCGGCCCGCCGCGTCGGGCGCGCCGACGACGGCCTGGACCTCGGCGCCCGCGTCCCCGGTCAGCGCCAGGGGCGCCTCAAGCGTGAGTTCTTCCACCACGCCGCAGCCGGCCTCGTCGCCCGCCCTGACGGCCAGTTCGACCAGGGCGGTGCCCGGCACCAGGACCGTTCCCGCGATGACGTGGTCGGCCAGCCACGGCTGGAGGCGCGTGGACAGCCGGCCGGTCAGCACGAGGCCGTCGGCGCCCGCGAGGCTGACGGCCGCATCCAGCAGCGGGTGGCCGAGCGTTCCCGCGCTGCCCGAGGCGTCGGCCAGCCAGTAGCGCCTGCGCTGGAACGCGTAGGTGGGCAGGTCGACGCGGCGGGCGCCGCGCCCGGCGAAGAAGCGGTCCCAGTCCACGGCGGTGCCGTGGGCGTGCGCGGTGCCGAGCGCGGTGACGACCTGGCGCTCCTCGCCGTGCCCGGCGCGCAGGAGCGCGGCGAACGCGGCTCCCTCGTCCGCGCCGGTCCCGGCGAGGCTGTCGCGGCCCATCGCGGACAGCACGGCGTCGGGGCCCAGTTCGAGGTACGTGGTGACGCCCTCGGCGCCCAGCCTGCGCACGGCGTCGGCGAACCTGACCGGCTCGCGCACGTGGCGCACCCAGTAGTCGGCGTCGAAGGCGGTGACGGGCTCGCCGGTCAGGTTGGAGATGACGGGGATGCGCGGCGGCGCGTAGGTCAGGGCCTGGGCCACGCCGCGGAAGTCCTCCAGCATCGGGTCCATCAGCGGCGAGTGGAACGCGTGCGAGACCCGCAGCCGGCGCGTCTTGCGCCCCTGCGCGGCGAACCGGTCCGCGACGGCCGCCACGGCGTCCGCCTCGCCCGAGACGACGACGGCGGCCGGGCCGTTGATGGCGGCGATGTTGACGCGCTCGGTCAGGTAGGGCAGGACCTCGTCCTCCGCCGCCTGCACGGCGACCATCGCGCCGCCCTCGGGCAGTTCGTCCATGAACGTGCCGCGCGCGCCCACGAGCAGCGCCGCGTCCGCGAGGTTCAGCACGCCGGCGGCGTGCGCGGCGGCGATCTCCCCGATGGAGTGCCCGGCGACCAGGGCCGGCGTCACGCCCCAGGACTCCACCAACCGGAACAGGGCGGTCTCGACGGCGAACAGCGCCGCCTGCGCGTACCGCGTGCGGTGCAGCAGCTCCGCCAGGGGGCTGTCGGGCTCGGCGAACAGCACGTCGCCGAGCGGTTCTTCGAGGTGCAGGTCGAGGTGGTCGGCCGCCTCCTGGAGCGCCTGCGCGAACACCGGGAAGGCGCGGACCAGTTCGCGGCCCATGCCGACGCGCTGGCTGCCCTGGCCGGTGAACAGGAACGCGGTGCGGCCCGCCGCCGGCCGCGTGCCCGTGATCAGCCCGGGCGCGGGCTCGCCCTCCGCGAGCGCGGCGAGGGCGAGGCGCAGTTCGGCCCGGTCGGCGGCGACGATCGCGGCGCGGTCGCGCAGCGCGGCGCGCGTGGTGGCGGTGGCGTGCGCGAGGTCGAGCGGTTCGTGCGCGTCGACCAGGGGCAGGAGGCGCGCGGCCTGGCCGCGCAGCGCGTCCTCGCCCCGCGCGGAGAGCAGCACGGGCACGGGCCTGGCGGGCAGGTCGGTCCCGGCGGTGTCGGCGGGCACGGCCGGCTCCGCGGCGGCCGGCGGCTCCTCGATGACGACGTGGGCGTTGGTGCCGCTGGCGCCGAACGAGGAGATGCCGGCGCGGCGCGGCCCGTTGCCCGCCTCCCACGGCACCGGCTCGGTCAGCAGCCGGACGGTGCCGCTCGACCAGTCGACGTGCTCGGTCGGCTCGTCCACGTGGAGGGTGCGCGGCAGCGTGCCGTTGCGCATGGCCATCACCATCTTGATGACGCCCGCCGCGCCGGCGGCGGCGCCGGTGTGGCCGATGTTGGACTTGACCGAGCCGAGCCACAGCGGCTGCTCGGGCGAACGGCCCTGGCCGTAGGCGGCGAGCAGCGCCTGGCCCTCGATGGGGTCGCCGAGCGTGGTGCCCGTGCCGTGCGCCTCGACGGCGTCGACGTCGGCCGGCGTGAGGCCCGCGTCGGCGAGCGCCTGGCGGATGACGCGCTGCTGCGCGAGGCCGTTGGGCGCGGTCAGGCCGTTGGAGGCGCCGTCCTGGTTGATGGCGGAGCCGCGCACGACGGCGAGCACCCGGTGCCCGTCGCGCAGCGCGTCGGACAACCGGGCCAGCACGAACACGCCGACGCCCTCGGCGAAGCTCGTGCCGTCGGCGGCGGACGCGAACGCCTTGATCCGCCCGTCGGGCGCCAGGCCGCGCTGGCGGCTGAAGGACGTGAACGTGCCGGGGCTCGATATGACGGTGACGCCGCCGGCCAGGGCCAGGCCGCACTCGCCGCGCTGCAGCGAGCGGACCGCCAGGTGGAGCGCGGTGAGCGATCCCGAGCAGGCCGTGTCGACGGTGAGCGTGGGCCCTTCGAGGCCGAGCGTGTACGCGACGCGGCCGGACACGACGCTGGGCAGGTTGCCGCCCAGCACGTAGCCGTCGAGCCCGTCGGGCGCCTGGTGGGTGCGCGGCCCGTACTCGTGCGGCTCGACGCCGATGAACACGCCCGACCTGGTGCCCTTCAGGCTCTCCGGGTCGATGCCCGCGCGTTCGATCGCCTCCCAGCTGGTTTCGAGCAGCAGCCGCTGCTGCGGGTCCATCGCCAGGGCTTCCTTGGGGCTGATCTGGAAGAAGTCGGCGTCGAAGTCGCCCGCGTCCGGGAGGAATCCGCCGTGCCGCACGTAGCTGGTGCCGGTGACGGAGGGGTCAGGGTCGTAGAGGGCGTCGAGGTCCCAGCCGCGGTCGCCGGGGAACGCGTCGAGGACGTGGGTGCCGTCGGCCAGCAGCCGCCACAGGTCCTCGGGCGAGGTCACCCCGCCGGGGAAGCGGCAGCCGATCCCGATGATCGCGACCGGCTCGTCGCGCGACGGCGCCGGCGCGGGCTGCTCGGCGGACTCCTCGGCCGCGTCCGCTCCCGCGCCGCCGAGCACGTCCGCGAGGTGGGCGGCCAGGGCCGCGGGCGTCGGGTGGTCGAAGCCGATGGTGACGGGCAGGTCGACGCCCAGTTCCGCGGTCAGCCGCCGGTGCAGCTGCACGAGGCCGAGCGAGTCCAGGCCGACCGCGAGGAACGGGCGGTCGGCCGCCACGTCGGTGGCCCCGTCCGCGTAGGTGTCGGGATGGGCGGCGTGCAGCACCTCGGCGGCCTGCGCCAGCACCAGTTCCAGCATGGCGGCCCTGGACTGCTCGGTCATGTGCATACTCCGCAACGAAGAGGCGTGAGGGCGTGGAGTCGTGATCAAGGTGGCGCGGGCCGCCGCGTGGGCGGGCGGGTCGGTCGAGACGCCGGGGCGTCAGGAGGCCGCGAGCGCGGACAGCGCCGCGCGGTCGACCTTCCCGTTGACGGTCAGCGGGAAGGCGTCCACGACGTGCAGGCCCTGGGGGATCATGTAGGCGGGCAGCGCGGCGCGGCAGAACGCGATGAGTTCCTTGGTGTCGAACGCGGGGCCCTCAGGCGCGCGCGTGACGAACGCGTGCAGCAGCGGGTCGCCGTCCTCGCGCGGCAGCACCATCGCGACCGCTCCGGCGACTCCCTCGAACTGGCCGATGCGGCGCTCGACTTCGCCCAGCTCGACCCGGTTGCCCCGGATCTGCACCTGGGAGTCGGCGCGGCCGTGCAGGTACAGCTCGCCGTCCTCGCCCATGGAGGCCAGGTCGCCCGACTTGAACACCAGCCGCCCCGACCTGGGGTCGAGCGGGTCGGGCACGAGGACCTTGCTCGTGGTCTCCGGGTCGCCCCAGTAGCCCGAGAAGAGCGAGGGGGTGCGCAGGTAGATCTCGCCGACGGTGCCCGGGCCTTCGACGGGGGTGCCGTCGGGCCCGATGAGCGTCATCTCCGCGCCCGCGTGCGCGTGGCCGATGGACAGGCGGGTGACGTCGGCCGGCAGCGGGTTGGGCACCTCGGTGATCGAGGCGGCCATCGTCTCGGTCGCGCCGTAGCCGTTGGTGAACCGGGTCTTGGGCAGCAGGTTCTGGAGCGCGCGGAGTTCGTCGAGCGGCCACGGCTCGCCCGTGAACACGATGCGGCGGACGAGCCCGGCGTCGCCCAACTCGGCGAGCAGTTCCGGCTCGTGCCGCAGCACCGGGCGCCACACCGAGGGCACGCAGTCGACCTGCGTGACGCCCGCCTCGCGCAGGAACGCGAGGAAGCGGCGGGGCCAGCCGAGCCGGTCGCGCGGCACGGGCACCAGCGCGGCTCCGTGGCTGAGCGTGAAGCCGATGTCGAACAGGGAGAAGTCGAACTGGAGCGGCGAGGTGTTGGCGACCCGGTCGTCGGCCGTGGCGAGTTCCTCGGCCTCGGCGCCGCGCAGGAACGCGATGACGCCCCGGTGGCTCATGACCACGCCCTTGGGCCGGCCTGTCGTCCCCGAGGTGAAGGTGATGTACGCGGTGTCGACGGGCGTCACCGCGCGGCGGCGGCGCACGCGCGGCGCGGGCGCGCGTTCGATCGTGAGCCCTTCGGCGCCGAGCCTGGCCGTGCCGACCTGCTCGGGGACGCCGGTGCGCTTGCCGTGCGCGGTCTGGAGGTGCAGCGCGGGCTCGGCGCTGCCGATGATGGTCAGCAGCCGCTCGTCGGGGATCTCGGGGCTGGTCGGGATGAACGGCAGCCCCACCGTGGCGCAGGCCAGGAGGGCGGCCACGGAGTCGGCGCTCGTGTCGGACTCCAGGATGACGCGGTCGCCCACGTCGAGGCCCAGCGCGTCGAGTTGGCCGGCGATGCGGTCCACGCGCCGTTCCAGTTCGCCGTACGTGACCGTCTCGGTCCCGCCGCCCGCCGCCGCCTGGATCACCGCGGGCCGCTCCGGTGCCCTGCGGGCGGCTGCCAGCAGGTAGGTCCGCAGGTTGTCAACCGAGGCGTGCGCCCGGGCCGGACGCGCTCCATTCGAGCTCATGCGCCACCTTCCGATTCGGCCTTCACAGCGAATGCCAGACTGTTTCTAACAGGGGGGTTTTGGCGGCCACAAGAACTTTCGGCGTTCTGCCCGGCCGGTTAGGGGGCGTTAGGGGTTATGTCGGCACCTGGGCCCCACAACACTGGCCGGAAACAATTGGATCGGGTCTGCCCGGCCTTTCGGCCGAAGCTCCCTCGAAACGCGGCGCACGCCCCGGTACCGCACGGGGTGTCGCGCAGCGCACCCCCCATGGAACACTGCACCAAAAATACGCTCGGGAACGCAACAGGGCCGCAGCGATTAATGCGGCCGGCACGGCGGCGGATACGCCGCGACGACGCGAGGGAATGGAGAATCATGTCGGCGATCGTCTTTCCTGGGATCGGGCCGACGCGTTTCGCCGACTCGGCCAGGTTCTTCGCGGTCCACCCGGTGGCGCGCCGCCTGGTCGCCGAGGCGGACGCGGCGCTCGGCTACTCGCTCGTGGACGCCTACCGCGAGGCCGAGGACCGCGGCGACCAGGGGGCGTACCCGGAGCCGGCGCGGATCGCGTTCCTGGTGAGCTGCCTGGCGCTGGCCGAGTGGACGACGGCCGAGCACGGCCTTGAGCCGGTCGCGTGCGTGGGCGCGAGCTTCGGCGGCACCGCGGCGGCCGTGCGGGCCGGGGCGCTGCCGTTCGCCGACGCCGTCACGATGACCGCCGAGTGGGGCCGGCGCGTGGACGCCTACTTCGCGCGCGAGCACCGGGACGTCGTCACGCAGTCGTTCGCGCGCGTCCCGGCGGAACGGCTCGATGAGATCCGCGCCGAGCTGGCGGAGCGCGGCGAGTGGAGCGAGGTCGCGGGCCACGTGGACCACGACTTCCACATGCTGTCGGTGCGCGAGGAATCGCTTGAACGCCTCCAGGCGCGGCTGCGGGCCGCCGGCGGCCTGCCGCTGTACGTGATGCGGCCACCGATGCACTCGGCCAGGTTCGGCGCGCTGCGCGAGGAGATCGCGGACGAGGTCGTCGCCGGCGTCCCGTTCACCGACCCGCACACCCCGGTCGTCTCCGACCACGACGGGTCGCTGGTGCGGACGGCGGACGGGGTGCGCACGCTGCTGCTCGACGCGGTGACCCGCACGGTGCGGTGGCCCTCGGTCGTGGAGACGCTGAAGTTCCTCGGCGCGCGACGGGTGTACGTCACGGGGCAGGACGGCCTGTGGGGCCGGGTCGAGATCATGACCAGCACGTTCGACGTGGTGGCCGTGCGGCCGGAAACGGCTCTGCGACCGCGCCGGCGCAGCACGATCGCGTAGCACGTCCTGCCGGGTCAGCGCATGGCCTCCAGGGTTTTCCAGAGCGTGGAAGGCGTGGCGAAATTGTCGATGTGCAGGGCGTCGTCGACGAAACGGACCCCGTACGTCTCCTCAAGCGAGGAAAGCAGCGCGACCATGCCCATCGAATCCAGGCCGAAATCGCGGAGACTCAACTCGGCCGTCAACTCGTCCTCGGGTTCGAGCAGGGAAAGATGCTTGCGCAGCACTGCCTCGAACGACTCGTCCCACATACGGGCTCCCGTGATTTTACCGGCGTTTACCGAATGGTCGGCGTCGCGGCCAACCTAGGCCCTGGCCCCTGTGGTCGGCACCCCTATCCACCCCTCTTCTTTTACCGGAGGAAGGTCAATGCCCGAGACACCCGTCCCAGGACACGGTCTGCACGAGCGGTTCCTGCGCGGCCTCGCGCGGGCGCCGGGCGGCACGGCGATCCGCGTGGACGCCGAGAGCCTGACGTTCGAGGAGGCCCACGACCTCGCGCTGCGCCGCGCGGGCGCGCTGCGGGCCCTCGCGCCCGAGGGGCCGCGGTCGGTCGCGGTCCTGGCCGACAAGAGCGTGACCGCGTACGTCGGCATCCTGGCCGCGCTGTACGCGGGCGCGACGGTCGTGCCGCTCAACCCGCGCTTCCCCGCCGAGCGCACCCGCCGCATGCTGACCGCCGCGCGGGTGTCCGCGGTCGTCGCCGACCCGGTGGGCCGGGCGGCGCTCGCCGAGACGGAACTCGCCCTGCCCGTGCTGGACGAGGCCGCGCCCGCGCGCCCGCTGGACGCGCCCGCGGACGTGCTGCCGTCGGACATCGCGTACGTCCTGTTCACCTCGGGCTCGACGGGCCGCCCCAAGGGCGTGCCGATGACGCACGGCGCGAACGCGCACTACTTCGGCCTGCTCGACCGGCGGTACGACTTCGGCCCCGACGACGTGTTCTCGCAGAACGTCGGCCTCAACTTCGACTGCGCGATGTTCGAGCTGTTCTGCGCGTGGGGCAACGGGGCGCCGGTGCACGCCATCCCGGCCGCCGCGCACCGCGACCTGCCGGCGTTCTTCGCGGAGCGGCGGATGACGGTGTGGTTCTCCACGCCGAGCGGCATCGCGTTCATCCGGCGCATGGGCGGCCTGGCGCCCGGCGCGATGCCCACGCTGCGGTGGAGCTTCTTCGCGGGCGAGGCGCTGCTGGCCGAGGACGCCGCCGACTGGCAGGCCGCGGCGCCGGGTTCGCACGTCGAGAACCTGTACGGGCCGACCGAGCTGACCATCACCGTCACTGGGCACCGCTGGTCGCCCGGCACCTCGCCCGCCAAGACCGTCAACGGCGTCGTCCCGATCGGCGCGGTGCACGAGGGGCACGACCACGTCCTGCTCGACGAGGCGGACGAGGCCGCCGACGAGGGCGAACTGTGCATCACCGGGCCGCAGATGACGCCCGGCTACCTGGACGAGGAGGACAACGCGGGCCGGTTCCTGGAGCGGGAGGGGCGCCGCTGGTACCGCACGGGCGACCGGGTGCGGCGCCTGCCCGACGGCGAACTCGTCTACCTCGGGCGGCTGGACGCCCAGGTGCAGATCCAGGGCTTCCGGGTGGAGCTGGCCGAGGTGGACCACACCGTGCGGCAGTGCGCGGGGGTGCAGAACGCGGCCACCGTGACGCGCCCGGCGCCGGGCGGCGGGCTCGAACTCGTCGTCTACTACACGGGCGAGCGCGTGGCCCCCGCGGTGCTGCGCCGCGAGCTGTCCGCGCACCTGCCCGAGGCGATGCTGCCCAAGACGTTCTGCCACGTGGCCGAGTTCCCGCTGAACTCCAACCGCAAGGTCGACCGGGGCCGGCTGGCCCGCGAGGCCGCCGCGCTGTCAGACACCCTGCCCTGAGCCGGCCCGGCCGACGTACTCCCCGACCGTCCGCAGCGCCTCGGCGAGCGACTCGCCCGTCGGGGCGTGCTCGGGGTCGACCATCCACTGCATCATCACGCCGCTGAGCAGCGCGTGGTAGAACTGCCCGACCGCCGTCTCGGTCTGCTCGGGCAGCCGGGCGTCGCCCAGGAGCAGCGCCACGAGGTTCTCCTGGGCGGCCTGCTGGGCCTCGGAGAAGAACTTGCGCACCTCGGGCACGTGGTCGAGCTGCGTGATCGCGTCGAACTGGGCCGCCCACACCGGCCGGTGCCGTTCGAACAGCTCGATGACACGGGTCCAGGTCCGCTCGAACCGGGCGATCGGGTCGGCCGGCAGGTCGCCGACGTCCGCCAGGGCCCGCTTCAGCTCCTGGGCCCACTCCTCGGCAGCCTCCATGATCGCCGCGTTGAGCAGCGCTTCCTTGGTGCCGTAGTGGTAGCCGATCGACGCCAGGTTCGCGCCGGACGCCTCGACGATGTCGCGCGCGGTGGTGCGGGCGTAGCCCTTCTCGTACAGGCAGCGTCGCGCCCCGGCCAGCAGGTCCTCTCGGTGTCCCATACCGGCGAGTCTAACCGCCGAACCATACGTTTGTGCCAGACGTACGTCTGGAACAGAATTTGACATAGACAGATCTCTAATACAGATCTATAGTCGAGGCCATGAGTCACGAACGAGCGACCCGGAAGGAATGGGTCGGTCTCGCCGTCCTTGTCCTCCCCGTCCTACTGCTGTCGATGGACATGACGGTGCTGTACTTCGCGGTGCCGTTCCTCAGCGCCTCCCTCGAACCCACAGCCACGCAGCAGCTGTGGATCGTGGACATCTACGCGTTCATGCTGGCCGGCCTGCTCATCACCATGGGCACGCTCGGCGACCACATCGGGCGCCGCAAGCTGCTGCTGATCGGCGGGTTCGCGTTCGGTGCCGCGTCCCTGGCCGCCGCCTACGCGAGCAACGCGGAGCTGCTGATCCTGGCGCGCGCCGTGCTCGGCATGGCGGGCGCCGTGCTCGCGCCCTCCACCCTGTCGCTGATCCGCACCATGTTCCGCGACCCGGGCCAGCGCAGGACCGCCATCGCGGTGTGGACGGCCGGCCTCTCCGGCGGCGCGGCGCTCGGCCCGATCGTCTCCGGCCTCCTCCTCGAAGAGTTCTGGTGGGGCTCGGTCTTCCTGATCAACATCCCGGTCATGGCGCTGCTGCTGGTGCTCGGCCCGATCCTGCTGCCCGAGCACCGCGCGCCCGAGCCCGGCCGCTTCGACGTCATCGGCGCCGTCCTGTCCCTGGCCGCCGTGCTGCCGATCATCTTCGGCATCAAGGAGCTGGCCGAGGACGGCTTCGCCTGGTCCTACGCCGCCATCACGGCCGCGGGCGTGGTGCTCGGCGTGCTGTTCTTCCTCCGCCAGCGCACGGCGCCCAACCCGCTGATCGACCTCGAACTGTTCCGCAACCGCGGGTTCAGCGCGTCCATCGCCGTCAACCTGGTGGCGCTGTTCGCGATGGTCGGCTTCCTGCTGTTCTCCACGCAGTGGATCCAGCTGGTCTACGGACTCAGCCCGCTCGAAGCCGCGCTGTGGACCCTGCCGGCGCCGGTGGCCGTGGGCGTGACGACCTCGATCGCCGCCGTGCTGGCCAAGACGGTGCGCCCCGGCTACATCATCGGTGCCGGACTCGTCATCGCGACCGTCGGCTTCGGCATCATGACCCAGCTGCGCGTCGATTCCGGGCTGGCGACGGTGGTGGTCGGCGCGACCGTGCTGTCGGCCGGCGTGGGCATGGCGATCCCGCTGACCGCCGACATGATCGTCTCCGCGGCCCCGCCGGAACGCGCGGGCGCCGTCTCCGCGCTGCCCGAGACCAGCAACCAGCTCGGCGGGGCGCTCGGCGTCGCGATCCTCGGCAGCATCGGCGCCGCCGTCTACACCCGGGACATCACCGACGCGACCTCCGACCTGCCGCCCGACGCGGTGGAAGCGGCCGAGGGCTCGCTCGGCGGCGCGACGGAAGTGGCCCAGCACCTGCCGGGCGGCGTCGCCGAGGCACTGCTGCACAACGCGCAGGAGGCGTTCACCCACGGCATGAACATCAGCGCCGTGGTGGGCGGCGCGGTCATGCTGGCGGGCGCCGTGGGCGCGGTGGTGTTCATGCGGGGCGTGCGCGTCGGCAACGCGGCGCCGGCGCCCGACGCGGCCGGACCCGAGCGGGTCAAGGCCGCCACAAAGCCCGAGTGAGGGGTCCCCCCACACGGGAAGAGTCCCTGCGCGGCCGGTCGCGCAGGGACTCTTTTTCGTGCCCGCCCCGGTTCAGCGGGTCAGGGCCAGGGGCAGCGTGGCGTAGCCGGTGAGCCCCATGATGTCGCGGCGCTCCGGCGCGCCGGCCAGCTCGATCTTCGGGAAGGTGTCGATCAGCTTCGGGAACAGGTCGGCGCCCTCCATCCGGGCCAGGCTGCCGCCGAAGCAGTAGTGCGCGCCCGCGCTGAAGCTCAGGTGCGGGCCGTTGTCGCGGGTCAGGTCGAGGCGGTGGGGGTCGGGGAACCTGGCCGGGTCGCGGTTGGCCGCGGCCAGCAGCGTCAGCACCAGGACGCCCTCGGGAATCTCCGTGCCCGCTATGGTGATCGGCCGCGGCGTGACGCGGCTCGCCGCGGTGGTGTGCGTCGTGTGGCGCAGCAGCTCCTCGACGGCCGAGTCCGTGATGCTCTTGTCCTCGCGCCACCGGGCCAGCTCGTCCTGGTGGTCCATGAGCGCGAGCACACCGGTCGCGATCAGGTTGGTGGTGGCCGCGAAGCCCGCGGTGAACAGGAACAGGATGAGCGCGATCAGCTCGTCCTCGTCGAGCCGGCCGCCGTCGGCCGCCTGCACCATGTTCGACAGCAGGTCGTCGCGCGGGTCGGTGCGGCGCCTGGCGATCAGCTCGCCGAAGTAGCCCGTCAGCTCCTCGGCCGCGGCGTCCGCACGCACCAGGTCCTCGTCCAGGTAGATGCCGGAGAAGACCCGCGACCAGTCGTCGGCCAGCAGCCACAGGCGCTTGCCGTCCTCGAACGGCAGGCCCAGCATCTCGCTGATGACGGCCACGGGGAACGGCATCGCCAGCAGGTCGACGAGGTCGACCGGCTCGCCGCCGGCCGACCGTTCGACCAGGCCGTCGATGAGGCCGTCCGTCAGCCGCTCCACCACGGGCTGCATCTTCTTGATGGCCTTCGGCGTGAACACGCGGCTGGCCATGCCCCTGATCCGGCCGTGGTCGGGCTGGTTCAGCGTGACCATCGTGTTCAGGTACATGCGCAGCGACAGGTGGTCGGCCCAGTCGGGGCGCCTGAGCGCCGCGGCCCGCGCGCCGCTCTTGACGTCGGGCAGCCGCAGGAACTCGGTGACCTCGTCGTACCCGGACAGCGCCCACAGGCCGAGCTGCGCGCTCGGGTGGACCCGGTTCACCGAGCGCAGCGTCTCGTAGAGCGGGAAGGGGTTCTCGGGGAAGGGCGGCGTGAGCAGCGCCATCAGGGCCTGGTCGGCCTGCTCGGGGGTCGCGGTGGTCGCGGTGGTCTCGGTGGTCACGCGGGGGCACCTCTCTTGATGGGTGGGGATATGCGGGCCCGTGGCGGTGCGCCACGGGCCGTGGCGTGGTGGGCGGCCGGGCCGCCGGGCGGCTACCGGGCGGAGCGGGTGTCGAGTTCGTCGTCGAGGACGTCGAACAGCTCGTCGGCCGACAGCTCGTCGAGGTCGGCTTCCTCGCCCGCGTCGGGCCGGTGGGCCTCGATCCAGCCGGCCGTCAGCGCGCGCAGCCGGTCGGCGACGCGGTTCCAGGCGTCCTGGTCCGGCGTCGCCGACGCCAGCAGGGCCTCAAGCCGGGTCAGTTCCGCGTCGAGCGGCGCGCCCGCAGGGCCGGCCGGGGCCGCGGCGGCCTGCTCCTCGGCCAGTCGCTCGCCCAGTTCGGCGGCGATCGCGGCGGGCGTCGGGTGGTCGAACACCAGCGTGGCCGGCAGCTTGAGGCCGGTCGCCGCGCGCAGCCCGTTGCGCAGCTCGACGGCCGTCAGCGAGTCGAAGCCGAGGTCCTTGAACGCCCGGTCGGGCCTGATGGCGTCCGTGCCGTCGTGCCCGAGGACCGCCGCGACCCGCGTCTGCACCAGTTCGAGCAGCAGCCGGCCGCGTTCTGTGTCGTCGGGCAGCGCAGCGAGCCGCTGCCGCAGCCGCGCCCCGTCGTCCGCGCCGCCCCCGGCCTGCTCGCCCGGCCTGCGGCGCGGGGCGCGCACCAGGCCGCGCAGCAGCGCGGGCAGGCGGTCGGCGCCACGGGCCCGCAGCGCCGCCGCGTCCAGCCGGAACGGGGCGAGCGCCGCCTCGCCGGTGCGCAGCGCGTCGTCCAGGAGCGCGAGCCCTTCTTCCTGCGCCAGCGCGGGCAGGCCCATGCGGCGCATGCGCTCCAGGTCGGCGGCCTCAAGCTCACCGAGCCCGGTGTCGGCCGCCCACAGCCCGAACGCCAGGGACGTCGCGGGCAGGCCGGACCGGCGGCGGTGCTCCGCGAGCGCGTCGAGGAACACGTTCGCCGCCGCGTAGTTGCCCTGCCCGGCGGCGAGCACGAGCCCGCCGACCGAGGAGAACAGCACGAACGCCGACAGGTCGAGGTCGGCCGTCAGCTCGTGCAGGTGCCACGCGCCGTCGACCTTGGGCCGCAGCACCGCGTCGATGCGCTCGGGCGTCAGGTCGCGGGCCAGGCCGTTCTCCACGACACCGGCCGCGTGCACGACCGCGCCCACCGTGTGCCGTGCCAGCACCTCGGCCAGGGCCGCGCGATCCGCGACGTCGCACGCCTCGATCGCGACGTGCGCGCCGTGCGCGGCCAGCTCGGCGCGCAACTCGGCCGCGCCCGCCGCCTTCTCGCCGCTGCGGCTGGTGAGCACCAGCCGCCGCACGCCGTGCGCCGTCACCAGGTGCCGGGCGACCAGGGCGCCGAGGCCGCTGGTCCCGCCCGTGATCAGCGTCGTGGCCTCCGGGTCCCACGCGGCGCGCTCCCGCACCTCGGCGGCGGGCACGCGGGTCAGCCGCGGGACGAACAACCGGCCGTCGCGGAAGGCGAGTTCAGGCTCGTCGACCAGCGGGGGGACGGGGTCGCCCTCGGCGAGGTCGAGCAGGACGAAGCGGCCCGGGTTCTCGGCCGCCGCCGCCCGCACCAGGCCCCACACCGGTGCCTGCCGCGGATCGGCCGCCTCGTCCCCGACCGCCACGGCGCCCCGGGTGACGACCGCGAGCCGTTCCTCGCCCCCCGCGTCGGCCAGCCACTCCCGCACCCGGTCGAGCACGGCGTTCAGGGCGGCGCGCACGGCCGCCGGGGTGTCGCCCTCGGCGCGCGGCACCTCGTACACCACGACGGGCGTGCCCGCCGCGGGCCGCTCCGCGACCTCGGTCCACGTGAGGCGGAACAGCGACTCGCGGTGCCCGCCGGCCCGCAGCTGGTCGGGGGACACCGGCCGCCCGACCAGGCCGGCGACGGACAGCACCGGCGCCCCGGTCCCGTCGGTGACCAGCACGTCCCCGCCGCCGTCGGCGTCGCGCGGGGAGAGCCGCACGCGCAGCGCCGAGGCGCCGGGCCGGTGCAGCGTGACGCCGTTCCACGCGAACGGCAGGTGCGGGACCTCGCCCTCGTCGTCCTGGAGCAGCCCGGCGTGCATCGCCGCGTCGAGGAGCGCCGGGTGCACGCCGAATCCGGTGGCGTCGGTGTCCTCGGGCAGCGCGACCTCCGCGTACACGGTGCCGTCGGCGGCCCGCCAGGCGGCCCCCAGCCCCTGGAACGCCGGGCCGTAGTCGTAGCCGCGCGCCAGCAGCCGTTCGTACGCGCCGTCCACGGGGAGCGGCGTCGCGCCCTCGGGCGGCCAGACGGCGGGCGCCTCGGGCGCGGGCGCGGCGTCCGGGAGGATGGCGCCGGTCGCGTTCCTCACCCAGGTCTCGTCGTCGGTCGACGAGTAGACGCCCAGGGTGCGCCCGCCGGAGCCGTCGGGTCCGCCGACCACGACGCGGACCGCGACCCCGCCCCGCTCGGGCAGGACCAGCGGGGCTTCGAGGGTCAGTTCCTCGACCGTCGCGCAGCCGACCTGTTCGGCGGCCCTGAGGGCGAGTTCGACGAGGCCGGTGCCCGGCAGCAGCAGGGTGCCGAGCACGTCGTGGTCGGCGAGCCAGGGCTGGGCGTCGGTGGACAGCCGGCCGGTGAACACGGCGCCGCCGGTGTCGGGCAGTTCGACGCCCGCGCCGAGCAGCGGGTGGTCGGAGGAATCGCCCCGGCCGGTGCCCGCCGGTGCCGCCCGCCAGTAGTGCGTGCGCTGGAAGGGGTAGGTGGGCAGGTCCACGCGGCGCGCGCCGCGGCCCGCGAACACCGCGGACCAGTCGACCGGCACCCCGTCGGTGAACAGCCTTGCCACCCCGCCGAACACGCTCTCCACCTCGGGGCGGTCGCGGCGCAGGGTGGCGGCGACCGTTCCCTCGACCATCCGTTCCGTCATGGCCGCGAGGACGCCGTCGGGGCCGATCTCCAGGTAGCGGGTGACGCCCGCGTCGCGCAGCGCCGCCACGTCGTCCGCGAACCGCACGGCCTCCCGCACATGCCCCACCCAGTACTCCGCCGAGCCCACGTCCTTCACCATCCGAATGCGCGGCTCGTGGTAGGTCACGGACTCCGCGACCTTCCGGAACTCCGCCAGCATCGGCTCCATCAACGGCGAATGGAACGCGTGCGAGACCACAAGCCGCCGCGTCCTGCGCCCCTCGAACCGCGACACCACCTCCGCCACCGCACCCTCATCCCCCGACACCACCACGGACGAAGGACCGTTCACCGCACCCAACCCCACCCGATCCCCCAGAAGAGGCGCCACCTCATCCTCCGACGCCTCCACCGCCACCATCGCCCCACCCGCAGGCAACCCCTGCATCAACCGCCCCCGCTCCACAATCAACCGCACCGCATCGTGAAGCCCCAACACCCCCGCCACATGCGCCGCCGCCACCTCACCGATCGAATGCCCCACCACAAAGTCCGGCCGCACCCCCCACGACTCCACCAACCGGAACAACGCCACCTCCACCGCGAACACCGCGGGCTGCGTGAACTCCGTCCACCCCAACCGCTCCCCATCCCCCCACACCACACCCCGCACCCCGCACCCCAACCCCTCGCACAACCCCACCACCTCATCAAACGCCTCAGCGAACACCGGAAACGCCTCATACAACTCCCGCCCCATCCCCACCCGCTGACTCCCCTGCCCCGTGAACAAGAACCCCACCTTGCCCCCGGACGACGCCAGCCCCCGATACGTCTCCCCACCCACCAGCACCGCCCGATGCTCAAGCACCGCACGCCCCGCCACCGCCGAGAACCCCACATCCAACGCACCACGCACCCCCACCAACCGGGCGAGGCGCGCGGTCAGTTCGTCGAGTGCGGCGGTGCTGCGGGCCGACACCACGACCGGCGCCACCGGCAGTTCGCGGCGCTCGGCCGGCTCCGGCGCCTCCTCGGCGGGCGGTGCCTCCTCGACGATGACGTGCGCGTTCGTGCCGCTGATGCCGAAGGAGGACACGCCGGCGCGGCGCGGCCGGTCCCCGCGCGGCCACTCCCGCGCCTCGCTCAGCAGCCGCACGTTCCCCGCCGACCAGTCCACCTGCGGCGTCGGCTCCTCCACGTGCAGCGTGCGCGGCAGCCGCCCGTGCCGCATCGCCTCCACCATCTTGATCACGCCCGCGACGCCGGCCGCCGCCTGCGTGTGGCCCATGTTCGACTTGATCGAACCGAGCCACAGCGGCTCCTCGCGGTCCTGGCCGTAGGTGGCCAGCAGCGCCTGCGCCTCGATCGGGTCGCCCAGCGTCGTGCCCGTGCCGTGCGCCTCCACCGCGTCCACATCCGCCGGAGACAGGCCCGCGTCGGCCAGCGCCTGCCGGATCACGCGCTGCTGCGAGGGGCCGTTGGGGGCGGTCAGGCCGTTGGAGGCGCCGTCCTGGTTCAACGCGCTGCCCCGCACCACCGCGAGCACCGGGTGCCCGTTGCGCCGCGCGTCCGACAGCCGCTCCACCAGCAGCACGCCCGCGCCCTCGCCCCAGCCGGTGCCGTCGGTGGAGGAGGAGAAGGACTTGCAGCGGCCGTCGCGGGACAGGCCGCGCTGCTCGCTGAAGTCGATGAACGTCTGCGGGGTGCCCATGACGGTCACGCCGCCGACGAGCGCGAGCGAGCACTCGCCGGACCGCAGCGCGCGGGCGGCCCAGTGCACGGCCACGAGCGAGGACGAGCACGCCGTGTCCACCGTGACGGCCGGGCCTTCGAGGCCCAGCGTGTAGGCGACGCGGCCCGAGACGATGCTGCCGCTGCTGCCGCCCGGGTAGTCGTGGTACATGACGCCGGCGAACACGCCCGTGGGCGAGCCCTTGAGCGAGGACGGGTCGATCCCGGCCCGCTCAAGCGCCTCCCAGGACACTTCGAGCAGCAGCCGCTGCTGCGGGTCCATGTCGCGGGCCTCGCGCGGGCTGATGCCGAAGAAGTCCGCGTCGAACTCGGCCGCGTCGTGCAGGAAACCGCCCTCGCGCACATAGCTCTTGCCGGGCTTGCCCGGCTCCGGGTCGTAGATCGACTCCACGTCCCAACCCCGGTCGCCGGGGAACTCCGAGACCGCGTCGACCCCCTCGTCCACCAGCCGCCACAGCCCCTCGGGCGAGGTCACCCCGCCCGGATAGCGGCACGCCATCGCCACGATCGCGATCGGCTCGTCGTCGGCCCGCGCCACGGCGGGCGCGGCGGAGGCCGCGTCGATGCCGCCGGACAGCTCGGCCAGCAGGTGGCGGGCCAGCTCCGCCGGGGTCGGGTAGTCGAACACGAGGGTCGCGGGCAGCCGCAGCCCGGTGGCCCCGCCCAGCAGGTTGCGCAGCTCGATCGCCGTGAGCGAGTCGAACCCGAGGTCGCGGAAGGCGCGTTCCGGGTCGATCGCGTCGCTTCCCGCGTGCCGCAGCACGGTCGCGGCCTGCGAGCGGACGAGGCCGAGCACCTCGTCGGCGCGTTCCGACTCGGGCAGCGCGGCCAGCCGCTCCCCGAGGGTGCCTGCCGCCGGGCCCGCGGCGTCGACGACGCGGCGGGCCCGGCCGCGCGCCAGGCCGCGCAGCAGGGGCGGCGGCGTGCCGAAGGCCGCCGGGTCGAACCGGGCGGGCACGAGCGCGGGTTCGCCGCCGCCCGTGGCGGCGTCGAGCAGCGCCAGGCCCTCGGCCGGGGTCAGGGCGCGCAGCCCGTCCTGGTCGAGGCCGTCCGCCATCCCGGCGCCGGCCCACGGCCCCCACGCGAGCGAGAGCGCGGGCAGGCCGAGCGCGTGCCGGTGGCGGGCGAGGGCGTCGAGGAACGCGTTGGCGGCGGCGTAGTTGCCCTGTCCCGGCGCGCCGAGGACGCCGGCGAGCGAGGCGAACAGCACGAACGCGGTCGGCTCCGTCTCCCGGGTCAGCTCGTGCAGGTGCCAGGCCGCGTCCGCCTTCGGGCGCAGCACGCGGTCGAGGCGTTCGGGCGTGAGCGCGGAGACGACGCCGTCGTCCAGCACCCCGGCCGCGTGCACGACGCCGCCGATGGAGCGGCCGTCGAGCAGCGCGGCGAGCGCGTCGCGGTCGGCCGCGTCGCACGCGGCGACCTCTGCCTCGGCGCCCAGCTCCGCCAACTCTTCGACGAGCGCGGCTGCTTCGGGCGCCCGCGCGCCGCGCCTGCTGGTCAGCAGCAGGTGCCGCACGCCGTGCGCGGTCACCAGGTGGCGGGCGACGGCCGCGCCGAGCGCGCCGGTGCCGCCGGTGATCAGGACGGTGCGCCCGGTGTCCCACACGGGGGCCTCCGCGGGCGCGGGCGCGGCGGTCAGGCGCGGCGCCAGGATCTCGCCGCCGGTGACGCGCAGTTCCGGCTCGCCGGTCGCGAGCAGGTCGCGCGGCTGGACGGGCCCGTCGGCCTCGACGAGGAGGAAACGCCCCGGGTGCTCGCTCGCGGCGGCGCGCACCAGGCCCGCGACGGCCGCGTGGCCGAGGTCGGAGCCGTCGAGCGCGCCCTCGGTGACCACGACGAGAGTGGTGTCGCCGTCGAGCGCGGCCCGCACGGCCGCCAGCGCGCCCGCGGTCGCGGCGCGCACGGCGGCCGGGGTGTCGCCGCTCGTCGGCGGGACGCGGTGGACGGTCACCTCGGCCTCGGCGGGCGGCTCGGCCGCGCCCGGCGCGGGCCCTTCGGCCGGCACCCAGTCGACGCGGAAGAGGGCGTCGGCGACGCGGGCCGAGGACAGCGCGAGGCCGTCCGCGGTGACCGGGCGCAGCGTGAGCGCGCCCACGGACGCGACGGGACGGCCGAGCCCGTCGGTGAGGTCGAGCGAGACGGTGTGCTCGTCGCGCAGGAGCAGGCGGACGCGCGCCGCCCCGGCGCCCTCGGCGTGCAGGGTGACGTCCGACCAGGAGAACGGCAGGACGGTGGCGCCCTCGCGCACCAGGTCGAGCGCGTGCAGCGCCGCGTCGAGCAGCGCGGGGTGCAGGCCGAAGCGCCCGGCCTCGACGCCCTCGGGCAGGGCGATCTCCGCGAACAGCTCGTCGCCGCGCCGCCAGGCCGCGCGCAGTCCGTGGAACGTCGGCCCGTAGTCGAGCCGCGCGTAGAGCCCGTCCGCGGGGAGCGGTTCCGCGTCGCGCGGCGGCCACGCGGCGGGGGCCTCGCGCGGCTGCGCGGCCTCGGGAGCGAGCGTTCCCTCGGCGTGCAGGACCCACTCGTTGCCGAACGGGGCGTCGTCGGCGCGCGAGTACACGCGCACCGGCCTGCGGCCCGAGGGGTCGGGCGCGTCGACGGCGACCTGGATCTGGACGCCCGCCTCGCCGGGGAGGACCAGGGGCGCGCCGAGCGTCAGTTCCTCGACGCGGCGGCAGCCGACCTGGTCGCCGGCCCGCACGGCCAGTTCCACGTAGGCGGTGCCGGGCAGCAGGACGGAGCCGAGCACGGTGTGGTCGGGCAGCCAGGGGTGGGTGCCGGTGGACAGCCGCCCGGTGAACACGGCGCCGTCGGAGCCCGGCAGCCGCACCATGGCACCGAGCAGCGGGTGGTCGGGCCGGTCGAGTCCGGCGGCGGTGACGTCGCCGCTCCTGCCGCTCTTGTCGAGCCAGTAGCGGGCGCGTTGGAACGGGTAGGTCGGCAGGTCGACCCGCCGCGCGTCGCGGCCGGCGAACACGCCCGCCCAGTCGACGCGCGCGCCCGCGGCGTGCAGGCGGCCGAGCGCGGCGAGGGCGGCGGCGGCCTCGGGCTCGCGGCGGCGCTGCGCGGGGACGAGGACGGCGGTGTCGGCCGACGTGGTGAGGCACTGCCTGGCCATGGCGGTGAGCACCCCGTCGGGGCCGATCTCGACGTACCGGGTGACGCCCTCGGCCTCAAGCCTGGTCACGGCGGCGGCGAAGCGCACCGCCTCGCGCACGTGCCGCACCCAGTGCTCCGCGGTGGCGACGTCGCCGTCCGCGACGACGGGGACGCGCGGCTGCGCGTAGGTGACGCTCGCGGCGACGCGGCGGAACGCGTCGAGCATCGGCTCCATGAGCGGCGAGTGGAACGCGTGGGACACCTTGAGCCGGCTGGTCCTGCGCGCGCCGAGCCGTTCCACGGCGGCGGTGACGGCGTCCTCGGTGCCGGAAAGGACCACGGACGCCGGGCCGTTGACGGCGGCGATGCCGACGTGCTCCCCGAGCACGGCGGCGGCCTCCTCCTCGGTGGCCTCGACCGCGACCATCGCGCCGCCCGGCGGCAGCGCGCCCATCAGCCGGGCCCGCGCCGAGACCAGGCGCGCGGCGTCGGCGAGCGTGAACACCCCGGCGACGTGCGCGGCGGCGAGTTCCCCGATCGAGTGGCCGGCCACGAAGTCGGGCTCCACGCCCCAGGATTCGAGCAGCCGGGCCAGCGCGACCTCGACCGCGAACAGCGCGGGCTGGGTGAACTCGGTGCGCTCCAGCGCGGCCTTGTCCTCGCCCCACATGACCTCGCGGACGGCCGGGTCGAGTTCCGCGCACACCTCGTCGAAGGCGCGCGCGAACACGGGGAACGCCGCGTGCAGGTCGCGGCCCATGCCCAGGCGCTGGCTGCCCTGCCCGGTGAACAGGAACGCGGTCAGCCCCGTCGCGCGCGCGGCCGGGTCGAGCGGCGCGTCGTTCGCGAGCGCGGTCAGCTCTCCGATGACCTCCTCGCGGTCGCGGCCGACGACGACGGCACGGCGGGCGAGCGCGGCGCGCCCCGTGGCGAGCGAGAAGCCCACGTCGACGGGGTCGAGCGCGGGCGCGGCCCGCAGCTGGTCGGCCAGTTGGCCCGCCTGGGCGCGCAGCGCGGCCTCGGTCCTGGCGGCCAGCGGCAGCGGCACGGGCACGCCCGCGGCCGGGCGCGGCCCGGCCGGGGCCTGCGCGTCGTCGCCCGCCTCGGCCTGCTCGATGATCACGTGCGCGTTGGTGCCGCTGACGCCGAACGAGGAGACCGCGGCGCGGCGCGGGCGGCCGGTCTCGGGCCAGGCCCTCGACTCGGTGAGGAGGCGGACGTTGCCCGCCTCCCAGTCGACCTGCGGCGTGGCCTCGTCGACGTGCAGGGTGCCGGGCAGCCGGCCGCGCCTGATGGCCTCGACCATCTTGATGACCCCGGCGACGCCCGCGGCGGCCTGGGTGTGGCCGATGTTCGACTTCACCGAGCCGAGCCACAGCGGCTCGGCCCGGTCCTGGCCGTAGGTGGCCAGCAGCGCCTGCGCCTCGATCGGGTCGCCGAGCGAGGTGCCGGTGCCGTGCCCCTCGACGGCGTCGATGTCGGCGGTGCCGAGCCCGGCGGCGGCGAGCGCCTGCCGGATCACGCGGCGCTGCGAGGGGCCGTTGGGCGCGCTGAAGCCGTTGGAGGCGCCGTCCTGGTTGACGGCGGAGCCGCGCACGACGGCCAGCACGCGGTGGCCGTTGCGGCGGGCGTCCGACAGCTTCTCCAGCAGCAGGACGCCGGCCCCCTCGCCCCAGCCGGTGCCGTCGGCGGTGGCGGCGAACGAGCGGCAGCGGCCGTCGGGCGACAGGCCGCGCTGCTCGCTGAACTCGATGAACGTCTCGGGCGTGGCCATGACGCTGACGCCGCCCGCCAGGGCGAGCGTGCACTCGCCGGTGCGCAGCGCCTGGGCCGCCCACTGCATGGCCACGAGCGAGGCCGAGCAGGCGGTGTCGACGGTGACGGCCGGGCCTTCGAGGCCGAGCGTGTAGGCGACGCGCCCGGAGACCAGGCTGCCGTCGCTGCTGGTGATGCCGTAGTCGTGGTACATCGCGCCGGCGAACACGCCGGTGCGGCTGCCGCGCAGCGATCCCGGGTCGATGCCGGCCCGTTCCATCGCCTCCCACGTGATTTCGAGCAGGAGCCGCTGCTGGGGGTCCATGGTCAGCGCCTCGCGCGGGCTGATGCCGAAGAACTCCGGGTCGAACAGGGCGGCTTCGTGCAGGAAGCCGCCGTGCCTGACGTAGCTCTTGCCCGGCTTGCCCGGCTCCGGGTCGTACAGCGAGCCCATGTCCCAGCCGCGATCGGCGGGGAACGGGCCGATGGCGTCGCGGCCCTCGGCGACCAGCTCCCACAGGTCCTCGGGCGAGGCGACGCCACCGGGGTAGCGACAGGCCATGCCGATGATCGCGATGGGTTCGGTTGCGGCGTTCGCCGCGGCCCGCAGGCCCGCGGCCTCCCGCCGCAGCCGCTCGTTCTCCACGAGCGAGCCGCGCAGCGCCTCGACGATCTCCTCGACCTTGGCATCCACCGTCGTCTCAGCCTCCGCTCACCGTCGTGGTCCGCGCGCCGTTCGCGCCGACCGAGTCAAGGAATGCGCCCAGCACCTCGTAGAAACGCTCCGGCTCCTCCAGGTGCGGGGAGTGGCTGGAGTTCTCCAGGATCTCCCAGCGGGCGCCGGGGATGAGTTCTTCGAACGGCCGCACCGTGACCGGGGTGGCCTCGTCGTGGCGGCCCGAGAGCACGAGGGTGGGCACGTCGATGCGCGGCAGGCAGTCGATCACCGACCAGTCCCGCAGGCTGCCGATGACGTGGAACTCGTTGGGCCCGTTCATGGTGCGGTAGACCGTGGGGTCGGTCCACGTCTCCATGTAGGAGGCCATGAGTTCGCGCGGCCAGGGGTCGACGCGGCACACGTGGCGGCCGTAGAAGACGAGCATCGCCTGGAGGTATTCCTCGCTGTCCGTGGTGCCCGCCGCCTCGTGGCGGCGCAGCGTATCGTCCACGCCGGGCGGCAGCTGGGCGCGCAGCACGTCCATCTCGGACAGCCACAGCTTGTAGGAGGCGGGGGCGTTGGCGATGACCAGGCCGCGCAGCCCGGCGGGCCGGTCCGAGGCGTGCCGGGCGGCCAGCATGCCGCCCCAGGACTGCCCGAACAGGATGTAGTCGTCCGCGATGCCGAGCCGGTTCAGCAGGTTGTCGAGCTCGTCGAGGAACAACTCGGGCACCCAGAAGCCGGGATCGGCGTCCGGCAGGTGCGTGGAGCCGCCGTTGCCGAGCTGGTCGTAGTGCACGACGGGCCAGCCGCGTTCGGCGAAGTCGGCCAGGCCGATGAGGTAGTCGTGCGTGGAGCCTGGGCCGCCGTGCAGGACGACGAGGGCCGGGCGGCCCTGGCCCGGCTGTCCGGTGACGCGGTACCAGGTCTCGTGGCCCCGGAAGGGAACGGTTCCTCTGGCCGTGGGCGTGGGCGCCATCTGTCAACCACCTCAGAAGTTCGGGTCTTTCCCAGCAGCTCGTGCTCGGCAGCTTCTGCCGCGTCCCCCGCGCGCGGCGTGACATCTCGGGGGGAGCCGTGCCGTTCGGCCGGTCGCGGCTCAGTCGAGCGCCTCCAGCCACTCGTCGATGACCCGGGCGGTCACCGGGGCGTGCTCCTGGCCGAGCGAGAAGTGGTCGCCCTCCACGGTGCGCAGGGTGTGCGACGGGTCCCAGGGGCGGGCCCGCATCAGCGCCGGGTCGGTGCCCTCCGGCGGCTCGACGAACGGCGCGGACGCCTGCACGAACAGGGTTGGGGCGGCCAGCGGGACCGGGTCGAAACCCGCGAGGACCTCGAAGTAGTACGGCATCGCGGACAGGCGGGCCGCGTCGTAGGGGCCGAACATCGACTCGGTCTCCAGCACTTGGCCGAGGAGGTGGTCGAACCCGACGTCCATCGCCGTGTCGTCGACGCGGAAGGTGTCCACGAGGATCAGCCCGGCGGGCGGGGCCCCGACGACCTCCTCCAGGTGGCGGGCGAGCACGTGCCCGATCAGGCCGCCGGATGAGTAGCCGAGCAGCGCGAACGGCTCGCCCCCGGCCGCCGCGAGCACCGCTTCTGCCAGCGCGCCGGTCAGCGCCTCCTGGGAGGCGGGCAGCGGCTCGCCGCGCGCGAACCCGGGCAGCGGCACCGCCGACACGTGCCTGATGTCCTGGAACTCCGAGCCGAGCCGCGCGTGCTGGTGCACGCCGCCGCCCGCCATGGGCGTGGCCAGGCAGATCAGCCGGGGGCGGCCGGGGCCGTCCGCCAGGCGCACGGCGCGCGGGGGGCGTCGCAGGTCGGCGGGCGAGGAGAACCGGGGCCGCAGCGCCGCGACCGAGCCCATCAGCGTCAGCGCCGCGTTGCTCCGGCCCGCCGCGACGGCCTGCCGGAACAGCGCGGTGACCGTCTCGTCCTCGTCGGGTTCAGCCGACTCCCGCGGCCCGGCGGCCTGTTCGCCGGCCAGGCGGGGGGCAAGATCGTCCGCGAGGAGCCGGGCGAGTGCGCGCGGGTTCTTGCTGTCGAACACCGCCATCGCGGGCAGCTTCAGGCCGGTGGCGGCGTTGAGCGCGGTGCGCAGCTCCATCGCGGTGAGCGAGTCGAAGCCGGATTCGAGGAAGTCGCGCTCGGGGTCGACCGCGTCCGCGTCCGCGTGGCCGAGCACGGCGGCGGCCAGGTCGAGCACGAGGGCGCGCAACGCCCCCTCGCGCCGCTCCTCGGGCAGCGCGGCCAGCTCGCGCAGCAGCGCCCGCGGGTCGGTGCCGGCGGCGCGGCGCCGCGCGGCGGGCACCAGGCCGCGCAGCAGCAGCGGGGGTTCGCCGCCCGCCCCGCCGCGCAGCGCGGCGAGGTCGAGGCCGATCGGCACGAGCAGCGGCTCGGGGCGCGCGGCTGCGGCGTCCAGCAGCGCGAGCCCTTCCGCCGAGGACAGCGCGGGCATGCCCTGCCTGCGCATCCGCCGCAGGTCGGCCTCGCCGAGGCCGCCCGCCATGCCGCCGGTGTCCGCCCACAGGCCCCACGCGAGGGACTGGGCGGGCAGGCCCTGGGCGCGGCGGTGCGCGGCGAGCGCGTCGAGGAAGGTGTTGGCGGCGGCGTAGTTGCCCTGTCCCGGGGCGCCGAGCACGCCGGCGGACGAGGAGAACAGCACGAACGCGCCCAGGTCCATGCCCCGGGTCAGCTCGTGCAGGTGCAGCGCGCCGTCCACCTTGGGGCGCAGGACCGTCTCGACGCCGTGCGGCGTCAGGTTGGCGATGACCGCGTCCGCGAGCACGCCCGCGGTGTGCACGACGGCCGCGAGGGAGCGGCCCGCGAGGAGCGCGGCGACGGCCTCCCGGTCGGCCACGTCGCAGGCCACGACCTCGGCCTCGGCGCCCGACGCGGCGAGGTCCGCGACCAGTTCGGCCGCGCCGGGCGCGTCCGGGCCGCCGCGGCTGGTGAGCAGCAGGTCGGTGACGCCGTGCGCGGTGGCCAGGTGGCGGGCGACCAGGGCGCCGAGGCCGCCGGTGCCGCCGGTGATCAGGACGGTGCCCGGCCGGTCCCATGCGGTGGCCCGTTCGCCGTCGGCGGTCGGGCGCGCCAGCCGGGGGACGAGCAACTGGTCGTCCGTAGCGCGCAGTTCGGGCTCGCCCGAGGCGATGGCGCGGGCGATGGCCTCGGCGGGGTCCTGCCGCGCCGAGGCGTCGGTGCCGAGCAGGGCGAACCGTTCCGGGTCCTCCGCGCGGGCGGCGCGGACCAGGCCCCAGGCGGCGGCGTGCGCCAGGTCGTCCTCGCGGGTGACGACGAGGAGCCTGCGGTCCGCGAAGCGCTCGTCCGCGAGCCAGGTCTGGAGGGCCCGGAGCACGAGCCCGGTGACCGCGCGCACGTCGGCGGCGGTGTCGCCCGTGCCGGGGGGCAGCGTGAGCGCGACCGTCGCGGGCACGGGGCCCGTGAGGCCTTCGAGGCCGTCGGAGCCGTCGACCGCCGCCCAGTCGGCGGGCGCGGCGGGCGCGGCGGCGGGCGCCGGGGTCCACGCGACGTGGAACAGGGAGTCGGCGGCCTGCCGCGGCGGCGCCAGCGCGTCGGCCGGCACCTCCCTGGCGAGCAGCGCCCGCACCGTGGCGACGGGGCGGCCCTCGCCGTCGGCGAGGTGGATCTCCGTCTCGCCGCCGCCCAGGGCGCGCAGCGCGACGCGCGCGGCCGTGGCCCCGGCCGCGTGCAGCCGCACGCCCTTCCACAGGAACGGCAGCGCCGCCGCGTCGTCCTCGCCCGTGCCGAGCAGCGAGGCGTGCAGGGCGGCGTCGAACAGGGCGGGGTGCAGCACGAAACGGCCGGCGTCGGCCGCGTCGTTCAGCGCGACCTCCGCGAACGTCTCGCCGCCGGCGCGCCAGGCGGCCTTCAGGCCCTGGAAGGCGGGTCCGTAGGCGTAGCCGGCGTCCGCGAGGCGTTCGTAGGCGCCCTCGGTGGGCAGGGGGTCCGCGCCGGGCGGCGGCCACCGCGTGAGGTCGGGCGCCGCCGCGGCCCCTGGGTCCCCGGCGGGCTCGGGTGCGAGCGTGCCGTCGGCGTGCAGGGTCCAGGGCGCGTCCTCGTCGGCGTCCTCGGGGCGCGCGTGCACGGTGACGGGGCGCAGGCCCGTGTCCTGCGCCGCTTCCCCCACGGTGAGCCGCAGCCGCACCCCGCCGCCGTCCGGCAGGGTGAGCGGCGCGCGCAGCGCCAGTTCCTCGACGACGGGGCAGCCGACGCGGTCACCGGCCCGCACGGCCAGTTCGACGAACGCCGTGCCCGGCACGAGGGTGGCGCCGAACATCGCGTGGTCGGCCAGCCAGGGCTGGGTGTCGGTGGACAGCCGCCCGCTGTAGACGACCGCGCCGGTGCCGGGCACCGCGATCTCGGCGCCGAGCAGCGGGTGGTCGAACGCGGTGAGGCCCATGGCCGCCGCGTTGCCCGCTGTGCCCGCTACGGGTTCCGTCAGCCAGTAACGGCTGCGCTGGAACGGGTAGGTGGGCAGGTCGACGCGGCGCGCGCCTCGGCCCGCGAAGAGGGCCGCCCAGTCGGGCGAGGCGCCGGTGACGTGCAGCCGCGCGAGGGCCGTCAGCAGGGTCGCGGCCTCGGGGCGGTCGCGGCGCAGGGTGGCGGTGGCGAGGGCGTCGGGCGCGGTCTGCCCGACCAACGACGTCAACGCCGCGTCAGGACCGATCTCCAGGAAACGCGTCACCCCCGCATCCCGCAGCGCCGCCACATCGTCCCCGAACCGCACCGCCTCCCGCACATGCCCCACCCAGTACTCCGCCGAGCCCACGTCCTTCACCATCCGGATCCGCGGCTCGCCATACGCCACGGACTCCGCGACCTTCCGGAACTCCGCCAGCATCGGCTCCATCAACGGCGAATGGAACGCGTGCGACACCACAAGCCGCCGCGTCCTGCGCCCCCCGAACCGCGACACCACCTCCGCCACCGCACCCTCATCCCCCGACACCACCACCGACGAAGGACCGTTCACCGCACCCAACCCCACCCGATCCCCCAGGAAAGGCGCCACCTCATCCTCCGACGCCTCCACCGCCACCATCGCCCCACCCGCAGGCAACCCCTGCATCAACCGCCCCCGCTCCACAATCAACCGCACCGCATCGTGAAGCTCCAGCACCCCCGCCACATGCGCAGCCGCCACCTCACCGATCGAATGCCCCACCACGAAATCCGGCCGCACCCCCCACGACTCCACCAACCGGAACAACGCCACCTCCACCGCGAACACCGCAGGCTGCGTGAACTCCGTCCACCCCAACCGCTCCCCATCCCCCCACACCACACCCCGCACCCCACACCCCAACCCCTCACACAACCCCACCACCTCATCGAACACCGAAGCGAACACCGGAAACGCCTCATACAACTCCCGCCCCATCCCCACCCGCTGACTCCCCTGCCCCGTGAACAGGAACCCCACCTTGCCCTCGCGCACCTTGCCGGTGACGACGGACGGCGAGCGGGTGTCCGAGGCGAGCGCGGCGAGGCCGTCGAGGAGGCCGGCGCGGTCCTCGGCGACGATCCCGGCCCGGTGTTCGAGCGCGGCGCGGCCGGTCGCCAGGGAGAGCCCCACGTCCACGGGCGAGAGGTCCGGGTGGTCGAGCAGGTGGGCGCTCAGGCGTTCGGCCTGCGCGCGCAGCGCCCGCGGGCTCCTGGCCGAGAGGGTCCACAGCACGGGCCCGCCGGTCGCGGTCGCGGCGGGAGCGGCCTCCTCCTCGGCGGGCGGCGCCTCCTCGATGATGACGTGCGCGTTGGTGCCGCTGATGCCGAAGGAGGACACGGCCGCGCGGCGCGGCCGGTCCCCGCGCGGCCACTCCCGCGCCTCGCTCAGCAGCCGCACGTTCCCCGCCGACCAGTCCACCTGCGGGGTCGGCTCGTCGACGTGCAGGGTGCGGGGCAGCCGCCCGTTGCGCATGGCCTGGACGACCTTGATGATGCCCGCGACGCCGGCCGCCGCCTGCGTGTGGCCGATGTTCGACTTGATCGAGCCCAGCCACAGCGGCCGGTCCGCCGGGCGGTCCTGGCCGTAGGTGGCCAGCAGTGCCTGCGCCTCGATCGGGTCACCGAGCGTCGTGCCCGTGCCGTGCCCCTCGACGAGGTCGACCTGGTCGGCGGACAGCCGTGCGTTGGCCAACGCCCGCTTGATGACGCGCCGTTGGGACGGCCCGTTGGGTGCCGTCATGCCGTTGCTCGCGCCGTCCTGGTTGGTCGCGAGGCCGCGCACCACCGCGAGCACCGGGTGCCCGTTGCGGCGCGCGTCGGAAAGCCGCTCCACCAGCAGCATGCCGACGCCCTCGCCCCAGCCGGTGCCGTCGGCCGCGCCCGCGTACGACTTGCAGCGGCCGTCGGGCGCCAGGCCCCGCTGGTGGCTGAACTCGATGAACGTCTCCGGCGTCGCCATCACCGTGACGCCGCCCGCGAGCGCCAGGTCGCACTCGCCCGAACGCAGCGCCTGGATCGCCCAGTTGAGTGCGACCAGCGAGGACGAGCACGCCGTGTCCACCGTGACCGCGGGGCCTTCGAGGCCGAGCGCGTAGGCGACGCGGCCCGAGGCGATGGCCCCGGTGCTGCTGTTGTACGTGTAGTCGTGGTACATCATCCCGGCGAACACGCCGGTCGAACTGCCGCGCAGCGTCGCCGGGTCGATCCCGGCCCGCTCGATCGCCTCCCAGGAGGCTTCGAGCAGCAGGCGCTGCTGCGGGTCCATGATCAGCGCCTCGTTCGGCGCGATCCCGAAGAACTCCGGGTCGAACTCCGCCGCGTCGTACAGGAACGCGCCCTCGCGCGAGTACGTCCTGCCGGGCCGCCCCGGCTCAGGGTCGTAGATGCCCGCCTCGTCCCAGCCGCGGTCGGCCGGGAACCGGGAGACGGCGTCCACGCCCTCGTCGACCAGCCGCCACAGCTCCTCGGGCGAGGTGACGCCGCCGGGGAACCGGCAGCTCATCGCCACGATCGCGATGGGCTCGCGGGCGGCGGCCTGGAGAGCGCGGTTGCGCGCGCGCAGGTTCTCGGTCTCCTTGAGCGACGCGCGCAGCGCCGCCACGAGTTTCTGGTCGGTGTCGGCCATCGTGTCCTCAGGCTTCCCGCGTCGCGTCGTCGAGGTCGGCGTCCTGCAACGCCATGCTGATCAGGGCTTCGGTGTCCATCTCGTCGATCGAGCCCTCCTCGGGGCCGGTCGCGGACGGGGCCGACGCGGGCGCGGCGCCCGCGAGTTCGAGCAGGGTGTCCATGAGCCCCGCGTCGTGCAGCCGGGAGAGCGGGATCGACCCGAGCAGGCGGCGGACCGTCTCCTCGTCGGCGTCCGCGCCGCCGTCGAGTCCCGGCGCCAGCTCCTCTGCGAGATGGCCGGCGAGCACCCGGGCGTTGGGCTGGTCGAAGATCAGGGTGGGCGGCAGCCGCAGGCCGGTGGCGGCGTTCAGCGTGTTGCGGAACTCGACCGCGCCGAGCGAGTCGAACCCGAGGTCGCCGAACGCCCGTTCCGGTTCGATCGCCTCGGGTCCCGCGTGGCCGAGCACGGCCGCCGCGTGGGAGCGCACGAGGTGCAGCAGTTCGTCCTCCCGCTCGCCCGGCGTGAGCCCGGCGAGCCGCTGCCGCAGCGCGCCGGCCCCGCCGCCCCGGCCGGCCGCGGCGGCACGCCGGCCGCCGCCGCGCACCAGGCCGCGCAGCAGCGGCGGCACCTCGTCCGCCGTGAGCGCCCTGGTGTCAAGGCGCATCGGCACCAGCGCGGGCGCGGCCAGCGCGCCTGCCGCGTCCATGAGTTCAAGCCCCTCGTCC
Source organism: Streptomyces marincola (assembly GCF_020410765.1). Lineage (NCBI taxonomy): Bacteria > Bacillati > Actinomycetota > Actinomycetes > Kitasatosporales > Streptomycetaceae > Streptomyces > Streptomyces marincola. The sequence goes on from NZ_CP084541.1 coordinate 1,952,337, forward strand.
GGGGTGAGGCCGACGAGCCCGGTGCGGTCGATGCGCTGCCGGTCGCGCTCCGCCAGGTCGCCCGCCATGCCCGCGTCGGTCGCCCACAGGCCCCAGGCCAGCGACTGGGCGGGCAGGCCCTGGGCGCGGCGGTGTGCCGCGAGGCCGTCGAGGAACGCGTTGGCCGCCGCGTAGTTGCCCTGCCCCGGGGTGCCGATCACCCCGGCGGCCGAGGAGAACAGCACGAACGCGCCCAGGTCCATCTCCCTGGTCAGCTCGTGCAGGTGCAGCGCCGCGAGCGCCTTCGGCGCGAGCACGGCGTCGAGGCGTTCCGGCGTCAGCGCGGAGACCACGCCGTCGTCGAGCACGCCCGCCGCGTGCACGACGCCGGTGAGCGCGCGGCCCGCGAGCAGGTCCGCCAGCGCGTCGCGGTCCGCGACGTCGCACGCGGCCACCTCGACCTCGGCGCCCAGGTCGACGAGAGCGGCGACGAGTTCGTCCGTGCCCGGCGCCTTGGGGCCCCTGCGGCTGGTAAGCAGCAGCCGCCGCACGCCGTGCGCGGTCACCAGGTGGCGGGCGACGAGGCCGCCGAGCGCGCCCGAGGCGCCCGTGATCAGCACCGTGTCGCCGAACGCCGGGGCGGGGCCCGGCTCCGTGCCCGCGGCCGGCCGCAGCCGCGGCGCGTACGCCTGCCCGTTCCGGATGGCGACCTGCGGTTCCCCGGTGGCCAGGGCCAGGGCGACGGCCTCGGCGTGCTCCCGCTCGTCGTCAGTACCGGCACCGGAGTCGTCCGCCACGTCGATCAAGACGAAGCGGCCCGGGTCCTCCGACTGCGCGCTGCGCACCAGGCCCCACACGGCCGCGCCGGCCAGGTCGGTCACGTCCTCGTCCGCGACCCGGACCGCGCCCCGGGTGAGGACCGCGAGGGTGCCGGTCTCCGTCCGCAGCGCGTCGAGCGCCGCGTGCAGCGCGGCGCGCGCGTCCCCGCCCCCGGCCCGCCACACCCGCACGTCGTCCGCGGGGCGGCCGGTCGCGTCGACCCGCTCCCACGCCACGCGCCACAGGGCGTCGGCGCGCGCGGGCGCGGGCGCCGCCATCGGGCGCAGCGTCAGGGCGCCGACGGACAGCACGCGGCTGCCCATGCCGTCCACGGCGCTCAGGGTGACCTGGTCCTCGCCCGTCCTCGCCACCCGCACCCGCAGCGCGGTGGCGCCCGCGGCGTGCAGTTCCACGCCCGACCACGAGAACGGCAGGACGACGCGGTCGTCGTCGAACAGCAGCGGGATCGTGTGCAGGGCCGCGTCCAGCAGGGCCGGGTGCAGCCCGAACCGGTCGGCCGCGCCTGGCAGCACCGCCTCGGCGAACACCTCGTCGCCGCGCCGCCAGGCCGACTTGAGGCCCTGGAACGCGGGCCCGTAGGAGATGCCCGCCTCGGCCAGGCCCTCGTAGAGCCCCGCGATCTCCACGGGCAGCGCGCCCGCGGGCGGCCACTGCGCCTCGTCGGCCGCGTCCCCGCCGGTGGCGGGGGCCAGGGTGCCCGCGGCGTGGCGGGTCCACGGCAGGTGCGGTTCCTCCTCGCCGCGCGCGTACACCTCGACGGTCCTGCGGCCCGCCTCGTCGTCCGCGCCGACCACGACCTGCACGGCGGTGGCGCCGCGTTCGTCCAGCACCAGGGGCGCCTCGATCGTCAGCTCCTCGATCCGGCCGCAGCCCACCTCGTCGCCCGCGCGCACGGCGAGTTCGACGAAGGCGGCGCCGGGCAGCAGCACCGTTCCCGCGACGGCGTGCTCGGCCAGCCAGGGCTGCGTGCCGAGCGAGAGGCGGCCGGTCAGCACGGCCTGGCCCGAGCCGGCGACCGCGACGGCGGCGTCGAGCAGCGGGTGGTCGGACGCCTCGCTCCCGCGCCCGGTCGCCAGCCAGAACGCCTGCCGCTCGAACGGGTAGGTCGGCAGGTCGACGCGCCGGGCGCCGCGCCCGCCGAGCACGGCCGCCCAGTCGACGCGGACGCCCGCGGTGAACAGCAGGCCCACGCCGGTCAGCAGGCTCTGCGTCTCGGGCTGGTCGCGGCGCAGCGTGGCCGCCACGGCGCCGTCGAAGGTCTGCCTGACCATGGCGGCGAGCACGCCGTCGGGGCCGACTTCGAGGAACCGCGTGACGCCCTCGCCGCGCAGCCGCTCGACCTCGTCCGCGAAGCGCACGGCCTCGCGCACGTGCCGCACCCAGTAGTCGGCCGAGCCGACGTCCTTGGTCAGCCGCAGCACCGGCTCCCGGTAGGTGACGCTCTCCGCGACCTCGCGGAAGGCGTCGAGCATCGGGTCCATCAGCGGCGAGTGGAACGCGTGGGACACCTTGAGGCGGCTGGTCCTGCGGTCCGCGAACCGCTCGGCGACGGCCGCCACGGCCTCCTCTGCCCCCGAGACCACGAGCGAGGTGGGCGTGTTGACCGCCGCGATCCCCACCAGGTCCCCGAGGAACGGGGCCACCTCGTCCTCGGTGGCCTCGATCGCCACCATGGCGCCGCCGGCGGGCAGTTCCTGCATCAGCCGGCCGCGCGCCGCGATCAGCCGCGCCGCGTCCGCCAGGTCGAACACGCCGGCCACGTGGGCCGCCGCCACCTCCCCGATGGAGTGGCCGGCCAGGAAGTCCGGTGTGACGCCCCAGGATTCGAGCAGCCGGAACAGGGCGACCTCAAGGGCGAAGATCGCGGGCTGCGTGTACTCGGTGCGGGCGAGCGCGTCGGCGTCGTCCCACATGGCCGCGCGCACATCGAGGCCGCCCTGCCGGTCGAGGCTGTCGGCCACCGCGTCGAACGCCGCCGCGAACGCCGGGAACTGCTCGTACAGTTCGCGGCCCATCCCGAGCCGCTGGCTGCCCTGCCCGGTGAACAGGAAGGCCAGCGCGCCCTCGGTGACCGAGCCCGTGACGGTCTCCGACCCGACGCGCACCGCGCGGTGTTCGAGGGCGGCCCGGCCCGTGGCGGCCGACCAGGCCACGTCGAGCGCGTCCCCCTCGACGGCCGCGAGGCGTTCCAGTTGCGCCGCGAGCGCGGTGCGCGTGCGCGCCGAGGCCACGAGCGGAACGGCCGGCAGCTCCCGCCGCTCCTCGGCGGGCGCCTCCTCGGCCGGCGGCGCCTCCTCGACGATGACGTGCGCGTTCGTGCCGCTGATGCCGAAGGAGGACACGCCCGCGCGGCGCGGCCGGTCCCCGCGCGGCCACTCCCGCGCCCCGGTCAGCAGCCGCACCTCGCCCGCCGACCAGTCCACCTGCGGCGTCGGCTCGTCCACGTGCAGCGTGGGAGGCAGCGTGTCCTCGCGCATGGCCTGCACCATCTTGATGACGCCCGCGACGCCGGCCGCCGCCTGCGTGTGGCCGATGTTCGACTTGATCGAACCGAGCCACAACGGCCGCTCCGCCGTGCGCTCCTGGCCGTAGGTGGCGATGAGCGCCTGCGCCTCGATCGGGTCGCCCAGCGTGGTGCCCGTGCCGTGCGCCTCGACCGCGTCCACATCCGCCGGAGACAGGCCGGCGTTGGCCAGCGCCTGCCGGATCACGCGCTGCTGCGAGGGGCCGTTGGGGGCGGTCAGGCCGTTGCTCGCGCCGTCCTGGTTGGTCGCGGTGCCGCGCACGAGGGCGAGCACCTGGTGCCCGTTGCGCCGCGCGTCGGAAAGCCGCTCCACCAGCAGCACGCCGACGCCCTCGCCCCAGCCCGCGCCGTCGGCCGATGCGGCGAAGGAGCGGCAGCGGCCGTCGCGGGACAGGCCGCGCTGCTCGCTGAACTCGATGAAGTTGTCCGGCGCGGCCATCACCGTCACGCCGCCCGCGAGCGCGAGCGTGCACTCGCCGGAGCGCAGCGCCTGGGCGGCCAGGTGCAGGGCGACCAGCGAGGAGGAGCACGCGGTGTCCACGGTGACCGCCGGGCCTTCGAGGCCGAGGGTGTAGGCGACGCGGCCCGAGGCGATGGCGCCCGTGCTGCTGTTGTGCGCGTAGTCGTGGTACATCATCCCGGCGAACACGCCGGTCGCGGAGCCCTTGAGCGTCGTCGGGTCGATCCCGGCCCGTTCCAGCGCCTCCCAGGACGCTTCGAGCAGCAGCCGCTGCTGCGGGTCCATCACCAGCGCCTCGTTCGGCGCGATCCCGAAGAAGCCGGGGTCGAACCCGGCCGCGTCGTACAGGAACGCGCCCCGGTCGACGTAGCTGGTGCGCGGCCGGTCGCCCGTGGGGTCGTAGACGCGCTCCAGGTCCCAGCCGCGGTTGGTGGGGAAGCCGCCGACGGCGTCCACGCCGTCCGCGACCAGCCGCCACAGCTCCTCGGGCGAGGTGACCCCGCCCGGGTAGCGGCACGCCATGCCGACGATCGCGATCGGGTCGTCGCCCGCCGCCGTGACGGCCGCCGCGACGGCGGCGCCGCGCACGGTGCCGGACACCTCGTCGAGCAGGTGGCGCGCGAGCACGGCGGGCGTCGGGTAGTCGAACACCAGCGTCACCGGCAGCCGCAGGCCCGTGGCCTGGCCGAGCCCGTTGCGCAGTTCCATCGCGGCCAGCGAGTCCACGCCGAGGTCGCGGAACGCGCGCTCCGGGTCGACGGCCTCGGGGCCCGCGTAGCCGAGGGTCGCCGCGGCCTGGGCGCGGACCAGGGTCAGCACGGTGTCGAGCCGCCGCTCCTGCGACAGGCCGGCGAGCCGTTCGCCCAGCCCCTGCGCGTCGGCGCGCGACCTGGCGGCGCCGCGCGTGACCGCGGGCACCAGCCCGCGCAGCAGCTCGGGCACCGAGCCGCCGGCGCGGACGGCCGCGAGGTCGAGCTTGACGGGCACGAGGGTGGCGGGCTCGGCGAGGCGCGCCGCCGCGTCGAACAGCGCGAGGCCCTCGGCGTGCGACAGCGGGAGGATGCCGCCGCGCGCCATGCGGTTGCGGTCGGTGCCGGTCAGGTTGCCCGCCATGCCGGTGCTGGTCTGCCACACGCCCCAGGCCAGCGACTGGGCGGGCAGGCCCTGGGCGCGGCGGTGCTCCGCGAGCGCGTCGAGGAACGCGTTGGCCGCCGCGTAGTTGCCCTGCCCGGGCGAGCCGACCACGCCGGCCGCCGAGGAGAACAGCACGAACGCGCCCAGGTCCATGTCCCGGGTCAGCTCGTGCAGGTGCAGCGCGGCGTCCGCCTTGGGGCGCAGGACCCGGTCCACGCGCTCGGGCGTCAGCGAGGAGACCACGCCGTCGTCCAGCACGCCCGCCGCGTGGATCACGCCCGTCAGGGCGCGGCCCGCGAGCAGGTCCGCCACCGCGTCGCGGTCCGCGACGTCGCACGCGACGACCTCGGCCTCGGCGCCCAACGCGGCCAGCTCTGCGACCAGTTCGGCCGCGCCCGGCGTGTCCGCGCCCCTGCGGCCGGTCAGCACCAGGCGGCGCACGCCGTACTCGGTGACCAGGTGCCTGGCCACCAGGCCGCCGAGCACGCCGGCGCCACCGGTGATCAGCACCGTGTCACCGAACGCCGGGGCCGCGCCCGCCGCCTCACCGGTTTCGCCGGTCGCGTCCGCCGCCACCCGGGCCAGCCGGGGCGCGTGGGCGACGCCCTCGCGCACCGCGACCCTGGGTTCGCCGGTCGCAAGCGCCCGCGCGAGGGCGTCCTGCTCCTGCGCGCCGGGGGCACCGGTCAGGTCGACCAGGAAGAACCGGTCGGGGTCCTCGGTCTGCGCGCTGCGCACCAGGCCCCACACGGCCGCGGCGGCCAGGTCGGTGATGTCCTCGCCGTGCACGGAGACCGCTCCCCTGGTGACCACCACCAGGCGGGACCCCGCGGCCTGGAGCGCGTCGAGCGTCGCGTTCACCGCCGCCCGCACCTCGCCCCCCTCGGGGACGCGGAACACCTCGGCGCCGGCCGGCGCGGCCCCGCCGCCGCCGTTGGGCAGCGGCGTCCAGGCGATCCGGAACAGCGACTCGGCGCGCGGCGCGGTCGCGACGGCCGTCAGGGGCCGCAGCACCAGCGACTCGATCGTCGCGACGGGCCGCCCGGTCGCGTCCGCGATGGCCACGGAGGCCACCCCGCCCTGGCGGGGCGTGACCCGCACCCGCACCGCGCCCGCGCCCGAGGCGTGCAGTTCGACGCCCGACCACGTGAACGGCAGCATCGCCGTGTCGCCCGCGCCCGCCTCGGACAGCGCGATGGCGTGCAGGCCCGCGTCCAGGACCGCCGGGTGCAGGCCGAACGCCTCAGGGTCCGCCAGGTCGGGCAGCGTGACCTCGGCGTAGATCTCCTCGCCCGCGCGCCAGGCCGCGCCCAGCCCGCGGAACGCGGGGCCGTAGGCGATGCCCGCCTCGGCCAACGCCCCGTACAGCGCGTCCACTTCGGTGTCCATCGGCTCGGCGCCCGGCGGCGGCCACGCGGCCAGTTCCGTGCCGCCCGCGGGCGTGCCCGGCGTGAGCAGGCCGGTGGCGTGCCGCTGCCAGGGCAGGTCGAACGCGTCCTGGTCGCGCGAGTACACCGTCACCGCGCGGCGCCCCGCGTCGTCGGCCGCCGCGACGACGACCTGGACGGCCGCCCCGCCGCGTTCCCCGAGGACCAGCGGCGCCTCGATCGTCAGCTCCTCGATCCGGCCGCAGCCCACCTCGTCGCCCGCGCGCACCACGAGTTCCACGAACCCGGTGCCGGGGAACAGCACGGAGCCGCCGACGACGTGGTCGGCCAGCCACGGCAGGGCCGCGGTGGAGAGCCTGCCGGTGAGCACCACCTCGTCAGAGCCCGCGACCATGACCACGGCGCCGAGCAGCGGGTGCCGCCCCGAGGCCAGGCCCATCGAGGCCGCGTCGGCGTTGGCCGCCGTGTCGGTCAGCCAGAACCTGCGGTGCTGGAACGGGTACGTCGGCAGCTCGGCCGGCTCCGCCGCGAGGCCCTCGAACACCCGCTCCCAGTCGATGTCCACGCCGTGCGCGTGGGCCTGGGCGAGCGCGCCGAGGAAACGGGCGTGCCCGCCGTCGTTGCGGCGCAGCGTGCCGACCGCCGGCCCCTCGATGCTGGGCACCAGCACCGGGTGGGCACTGGCCTCGACGAACACCACCGGGCCGCGCTCCGCCAGCCGGCGGATGACCTGGTCGAACTCCACGGTCTGCCGCAGGTTCCGGTACCAGTAGCCGGCGTCGAGCCCCGTGGTGTCGAGCAGCCCGCCGGTCACGGTGGACCAGAACGGGATGCGCGCCTCGCGCGGCCGGATCGGGGCCAGCACGTCGAGGAGTTCGTCCTCGATGGCCTCCACCTGCGGGCCGTGCGAGGCGTAGTCCACCGGAATCCGCCGGGCCCGCACGCCCTCCGCCTCGCACGCGGCGATCAGCTCGTCGAGCGCCGCGACCTCGCCCGAGACGACGGTCGCCGCCGCGCCGTTGACGACCGCGACCGCCAGCCGCCCCTCCCAGCGCGGCAGCCTGGCCTCGACCTCCTCGCGCGGCAGGGCCACCGACACCATGCCGCCGAGCCCCGACAGCGCGAGCAGCGCCTTGCTGCGCAGCGCCACCACGCGGGCCGCGTCGTCGAGCGACAGGGCCCCGGCCACGCTCGCGGCGGCGATCTCGCCCTGCGAGTGGCCCACCACCGCCACCGGCTCCACGCCGTAGTGCTGCCACAGGCCGGCGAGCGAGACCATCACCGCCCACAGCACCGGCTGCACCACGTCCACGCGCGCCAGCAGCTCCTCGTCGCCCAGCGCGTCACCGAGCGACCAGTCGACGAACGGCGCGAGCGCCGCCTCGCAGGCGGCCAGCCGTTGCGTGAACACCGGTGACGCGGCGGCCAGTTCCTGGGCCATCCCGACCCACTGCGCGCCCTGGCCCGGGAACACGAGCACCGCGCCCGCCCCCGGCCTGGCCGGCACCACCGCGCCCTGGCCCTGCGCGAGGGCGGCCAGGCCCTGCTCGAACTCCTCGGCGTCCGTGCCCACCACCACGGCCCTGTGCTCGAACGCGGCCCGGCGCGTCGCCAGCGACCAGCCCACGTCCGCGGGGCGCGCCCCGGCCAGCGCGCCGCGCAGCCGCCCCGCGTACTCCCGCACCGCGGCCTCGGAGCGCCCCGAGACCACCCAGGGAACGGCGGCGGGCGCCGGGGGCGCGGCCTCTCCTTCCGCGGATTCCTCGGCCGGCACCTCGGCCGGCGCCTCCTCGATGACGACGTGCGCGTTCGTGCCGCTCGCGCCGAAGGACGAGACGGCGGCGCGGCGCGGTTCCTCGCCCGCCGGCCAGTCGCGGTCCTCGGTCAGCAGCCGCACCGTGCCCGCCGACCAGTCCACCTGCGGGGTCGGCTCGTCCACGTGCAGGGTGCGCGGCAGCCGCCCGTTGCGCAGCGCCTGCACCATCTTGATCACGCCGGCCACGCCGGCCGCCGCCTGCGTGTGGCCGATGTTCGACTTGATCGAGCCCAGCCACAGCGGCCGGTCCGCCGTGCGCTCCTGGCCGTAGGTGGCGATGAGCGCCTGCGCCTCGATCGGGTCGCCGAGCGTCGTCGCCGTGCCGTGCGCCTCGACCGCGTCCACGTCAGCCGCCGACAGGCCCGCGTTGGCCAGCGCCTGCCGGATCACCCGGCGCTGCGAGGGGCCGCTCGGCGCGGTGAAGCCGTTGGAGGCGCCGTCCTGGTTGACGGCGGAGCCGCGGATGACGGCGAGCACCCGGTGGCCGTTCCTGCGCGCGTCGGAGAGGCGTTCGAGCGCGAGCATGCCGACGCCCTCGCCCCAGCCCGTGCCGTCGGCCCCGGCGGCGAACGCCCGGCACCGCCCGTCGGCGGAGAGCCCGCGCTGCTTGCTGAACTCCACGAACGTGACCGGGGTCGACATCACCGTCACCCCGCCGGCCAGGGCGAGGGCGCACTCCCCCGAGCGCAGCGCCTTGATCGCCAGGTCCAGGGCGACCAGCGAGGACGAGCACGCGGTGTCGACGGTGACCGCCGGGCCTTCGAGGCCGAGCGTGTAGGCGACGCGGCCCGAGACCAGCGCGCCCGTCACGCTGGTGTTCGGGTAGTCGTGGTACACGAGGCCGGCGTACACGCCGGTCGAACTGCCCTTCAGCGTCAACGGGTCGATGCCGGCCCGTTCCACCGCCTCCCACGAGGTTTCGAGCAGCAGCCGCTGCTGCGGGTCCATCGCCATCGCCTCGTTGGGGCTGATGCCGAAGAACTCCGGGTCGAAGTCGCCCGCGCCGTCGAGGAAGCTGCCCTCCTTGACGTAGCTGGTGTTCTCACCGGCGCCGTCCGGGTCGTAGAGGGTGTCCAGGTTCCAGCCCCGGTCGGCGGGGAACTCACCGACCGCGTCGAGCCCGCCCGCGACCATGTCCCACAGGTCCTCGGGCGAGGCGACGCCGCCGGGGAACCGGCACGCCATCCCCACGATCGCGACCGGCTCAAGGGCCCGGTCCTCCACCTCGCGCAGGCGACGCCGGGTCTGCTGCAACTCGGCGGTGGCTCGGCGGAGATACTCGCGAAGCCGGTCGTCGTTCGAGTCCTTCGACATCGACATCAACCCATCCGTGAAAGTCCACGATCAGCAGGCGGGAACCGTCAGGGCAGTCCCAATTCCTTGTCCAGAACGTCAAACAACTCGTCGTCGGAAGCCGCCACCAGGCCGTCGGCCGCCGCCTCGTCCGCCCGCCCGTCGCGGGCGTCGCGGGCGCGCCGCGACACCGCTTCGAGCCGGGCCGTGACCCTGGCGTGCGCCTCGTCGTCGGCCGGCGCGAGCGCGGCCAACGCCTCCTCGATCCGGCCCAGTTCGGCCAGCAGCGCGGCGGCCGGGTCGGCCGCTTCCGGCCGCAGTCCCGCGTGCAGGAGCTGGGCGATGGCCAGGGCCGTCGGGTGGTCGAAGACGAGGGTCGCGGGCAGCGTCAGCCCGGTCTCGGCGTTGAGCACGTTGCGCAGTTCGACGGCGCCGAGCGAGGTCAGGCCCAGTTCGTTGACCGCGCGCCCCGGCGGCACGGCCTCGACCCCGCCGTGGCCGAGAATCCGGGCGACGTGGCCGCGGACGAGTTCGACCAGCGCCTCCTCGCGTTCCGCGTCGGTCAGCCCGGCGAGCCGCCCCTCCAGCGCGGCCCGGCCGGAGGACGCGCGCCGCGCCGCGCCGCGCACCAGGCCGCCGAACAGCGCGGGGAGCGTCCCCGCCCCGGCCTGCTCGCGCATCACCGCCAGGTCGAACCGGACGGGGAGCGTCAGCGCGGGGCGGCCCGGCAGGGTCGCGGCGTCCAGCAGGGCCAGGCCCTCCTCGGGCGACAGCGGCGGCATGCCGGTGCGGCGCAGGCGCAGCAGTTCGCCCTCGTCCATCCGGTCGGCCATGCCGCCGACGCTGGTCCAGGGGCCCCAGCCGAGGGAGAGGCCCGGCAGCCCGCGGGCGGCGCGGTGCCGGGCGAGCGCGTCGAGCCAGGCGTTGGCGGCGGCGTAGTTCGCCTGGCCCGCGCCGGGCAGCGTGCCGGCGGCCGACGAGTAGACGACGAACGCCGACAGGTCGTGCTCGCGCGTGAGTTCGTGCAGGTGCCAGGCGGCGTCGACCTTGGGGCGCAGGACCGCGTCGAGCCGCTCCGGCGTCAGCTCGGCGAGCAGCGCGTCGTCCACGACGCCGGCCGAGTGCACCACGGCCCGCAGGGAACGGCCGGCCACCAGCGCGGCGACGGCGTCCCGGTCGGCCACGTCGCAGGCCACGACCTCGGCCTCGGCGCCCGACGCGGCGAGGTCCGCGACCAGTTCGGCCGCGCCCGGCGTCTGCGCGCCCCTGCGGCCGGTCAGCAGCAGGTGGCGCACGCCGTGTGCCGAGGCCAGGTGCCTGGCGGTCAGGGCGCCGAGTCCGCTCAGCCCGCCGGTGATCAGGACCGCGCCGTCCCCGTCCCACACCGGGGCGGCGTCCGGCGCGGCGTCGGCCGGCACCCGGGCCAGGCGCGGCACGCGGATCTCCCCGCCGCGCACCGCGAGTTCGGGTTCCGCGAGGCGCAGCGCCCCGTCGGGCACCTCGGCATCGGCCGCGGGGTCGAGGTCGATCAGCTGGAAGCGGCCCGGGTGCTCGGCCTCGGCGGCACGCACCAGGCCCCACACGGCCGCGTGCCCGAGGTCGTGCCCCTCGGCCGCGCCGCGCGTGACGACGACCAGCCGCGCGGTCGCGGCGCGTTCGTCGGCCGGCCACGCCTGGATCACGGAGAACGCCTCGCGCAGCAGCGCCCTGGACGCCTCGGGGCCCGCGTCCGCCGGTGGCGGGCACATCCACACCACGTGCTCGCCCGGCGCGGTGGCCGCGGCGGCGGGGGCGGCGACCCAGTCGACGTGGAACAGCGACTCGCGCCCGCCGGTGCGGGCCCTGACCTCCTCGGGAGAGAGCGGGCGCGTCTCCGCCGACTCGACCGTCAGCACCGGGAGTCCGTCCCGGTCCGCGCGCGCCTCGGCACCGCGCCACGTGTGGGCGAGGGCCGGTCCTCCGTCGGCGGGCAGGCCCGCGGCCTTCGTCGCGGCGTCGAGGAACGCCGCGTACGGCTCCTCGTCGCGGCGCCACGCGGGCCCGGCCGCCGCGGCCTCCCCGGCGGCGAGGAGGCCCGTGGCGTGCCTCGTCCACGCGGCCCCTTCCTCCCGGCGCGCGTGGATGCCGAGGTCCCCCGACCCGTCGACCACGACGCGCAGCGTCACGGCGTCCTCGGCGCCGGCGAGGACCAGCGGCTCGTGCACGTCGAGTTCGCCGACGCGGGAGCGGCCCGTGCACTCGGCGGCGAACAGGGCGAGTTCGAGCAGCACCTGCCCGGGGACCACGACCGCGCCGAAGGCGTCGTGGTCGGAGAGCCAGGGCTGGGCGTCGGGCGAGAGCCGGCCGGTGAACACGGCCGCGCCGTCCTCGGGCAGTTCGACCATGGAGGCCAGCAGCGGGTGCTCGACGGCGTCCGCGCCCGCGGTGGCGGGCCGTTCCGTGAGCCAGTAACGGGTGTGCTGGAACGGGTAGGTGGGCAGGTCCACGCGGCGCGCGCCGCGGCCCGCGAACACCGCGGACCAGTCGACCGGCACCCCGTCGGTGAACAGCCTTGCCACCCCGCCGAACACGCTCTCCACCTCGGGGCGGTCGCGGCGCAGGGTGGCGGTGGCGAGGGCGTCGGGCGCGGTCTGCCCGACCAGCGACGTCAACGCCGCGTCAGGACCGATCTCCAGGTAGCGCGTCACCCCCGCATCCCGCAGCGCCGCCACGTCGTCCGCGAACCGCACGGCCTCCCGCACATGCCCCACCCAGTACTCCGCCGAGCCCACGTCCTTCACCATCCGGATGCGCGGCTCGTGGTAGGCCACGGACTCCGCGACCTTCCGGAACTCCGCCAGCATCGGCTCCATCAACGGCGAATGGAACGCGTGCGACACCACAAGCCGCCGCGTCCTGCGCCCCTCGAACCGGGCCACCACCTCCGCCACCGCATCCTCATCCCCCGACACCACCACCGAGGACGGGCCGTTCACCGCACCCAACCCCACCCGATCCCCCAGGAAAGGCGCCACCTCATCCTCCGACGCCTCCACCGCCACCATCGCCCCACCCGCAGGCAACCCCTGCATCAACCGCCCCCGCTCCACAATCAACCGCACCGCATCCTCAAGCCCCAGCACCCCCGCCACATGAGCCGCCGCCACCTCACCGATCGAATGCCCCACCACCAAATCCGGCCGCACCCCCCACGACTCCACCAACCGGAACAACGCCACCTCCACCGCGAACACCGCAGGCTGCGTGAACTCCGTCCACCCCAACCGCTCCCCATCCCCCCACACCACACCCCGCACCCCACACCCCAACCCCTCACACAACCCCACCACCTCATCAAACGCCTCAGCGAACACCGGAAACGCCTCATACAACTCCCGCCCCATCCCCACCCGCTGACTCCCCTGCCCCGTGAACAAGAACCCCACCTTGCCCCCGGACGACGCCAGCCCCCGATACGTCTCCCCACCCACCAGCACCGCCCGATGCTCAAGCACCGCACGCCCCGCCACCGCCGAGAACCCCACATCCAACGCACCACGCACCCCCACCAACGCGCCCACCCGCAGCACCTGTTCCTCCAGGGCCTCGGGGTCGGCGGCGGAGACGACGATCGGCGCGACGGGCAGCTCGCGCCGTTCCTCGGGCTCCGCCTCGTCCTCGACCCGCGGCGCCTCCTCGACGATCACGTGCGCGTTCGTGCCGCTCATCCCGAAGGAGGACACGCCGGCGCGGCGCGGCCGGTCCCCGCGCGGCCACTCCCGCGCCTCGCTCAGCAGCCGCACGTTCCCCGCCGACCAGTCCACCTGCGGCGTCGGCTCCTCCACATGCAGCGTGCGCGGCAGCCGCCCGTGCCGCATCGCCTCCACCATCTTGATGACCCCGGCCACGCCGGAAGCCGCCTGCGTGTGGCCGAGGTTGGACTTCACCGAGCCCAGCCACAGCGGCTCCTCGCGGTCCTGGCCGTAGGTGGCCAGCAGCGCCTGCGCCTCGATCGGGTCGCCCAGCGTCGTGCCCGTGCCGTGCGCCTCCACCGCGTCCACATCCGCCGGAGACAGGCCCGCGTCGGCCAGCGCCTGCCGGATCACGCGGCGCTGCGAGGGGCCGTTCGGGGAGGACATGCCGTTGCTCGCGCCGTCCTGGTTCAACGCGCTGCCCCGCACCACCGCGAGCACCGGGTGCCCGTTGCGCCGCGCGTCGGAGAGGCGTTCGAGCACGAGGACGCCGGCGCCCTCCGAGCAGCCGACGCCGTCGGCCGCCGCGCCGAAGGACTTGCAGCGGCCGTCGAGCGCGAGGCCGCGCTGTTCGCTGAAGTACACGAACATGTCGGGGGTCGCCATCACCGTCACGCCGCCCGCGAGCGCGAGCGAGCAGTCCCCGGAACGCAGCGCCCGCATCGCCGTGTGCAGCGCGACGAGCGAGGAGGAGCACGCCGTGTCCATGGTCACCGCGGGGCCTTCGAGGCCCAGCGTGTAGGCGACGCGGCCCGAGACGATGCTGCCGCCGCTGCTGCCCTTGACGTAGTCGTGGTACATGACGCCGGCGAACACGCCCGTCGGCGAGCCCTTGAGCGAGGACGGGTCGATCCCGGCCCGCTCAAGCGCCTCCCAGGACACTTCGAGCAGCAGCCGCTGCTGCGGGTCGCTCTCGGCGGCCTCGCGCGGGCTGATCCCGAAGAGGCCGGCGTCGAAGTCGCCCGCGTCGTACAGGAAACCGCCCTCGCGGGACGCGGTCCTACCGGGCTTGCCCGGCTCCGGGTCGTAGATCGACTCCACGTCCCAGCCACGGTCGCCGGGGAACTCCGAGACCGCGTCGACCCCCTCGTCCACCAGCCGCCACAGCCCCTCGGGCGAGGTCACCCCGCCCGGATAGCGGCACGCCATCGCCACGATCGCGATCGGCTCACGGTCGCGCTGCTCCAACTCGGCGACGCGCCTGCGGGCGGCACGCAGATCCGTGGTCGCGCGCTTGAGGTAGTCGAGAAGCTTCTCCTGGTTGCCCACCACAGCCACTCCGGGTAGAGAAGGCGCCGACGCTGCGGCGCGCGCTTGAGTCGAACACTAGGTAGGCGCCCATAGCCCCCCAACCCCTGCTCGCCCCTAACGTGGGGCCACCCGTCCGCCCCCTTGAACTGATGTGCGGGGCGCTGCCCGGCTCCGCGCCGCCGTTCCCGCCGCGCCCGCCGAAGTCCCTGGACGGTGCCGCGGGAGGCCGCCGGGAAGGCCCGCCGAAGTCGCCGAGGGAGTGAGCACAATTCCGCACGACTGCCGCCATCCCCGACATGGGCGGCAGATCCTCGGGTCACCATGCCAGTGGCATTACCCGCACGGAAGACTTGCAGCCTTCACAAGCTCATCGCCAGCCTGGTAGCATCTGTAAAAGTCAAGAAGATGGCTATTTGACCACCCTGGCCGCCAGACGAATTGGCGAAATAAGTAAGGGAACATCGCCGTCTGGCAACTCCGGTGCGTGGCCGAGACCACTGGGGGTAATACTCTGTGCCTGTATGCGACCAACGGGCAATGGAGCTCATGCTTGACTCCTTCGCTCAGTGCCAACGGGGAAACGGGGAAGTAGTTCTCGTCGAAGGAACTTTAACCAGTGGCAAAACCGCACTGCTGGGCGAGTTCACCAAGAAGCTATCGACGTTTAACGCACTGGAAATGAGCGCCACGGGGGCGCGGGCAGAAACCCCCATTCAAATGGGAATCATCTGGCAACTGTTCCACAGCGCACAGATCCCGGATGAAATCAAGGAAAGAATCGACGCAATTCTCGGTACCGAGGAGATGGCGCTCGAATTCTCCGAGACCTCACGTCAGATTCCACGCACATCAGAAGTCCAGGTCATGCACGCGCTGTGGCTCGTCTTCCACGAGCTTTCGCGCCGCCAGCCCCTTGTCATTTGCATCGACGATCTGCACTTCGCGGACGAGGCGTCGCTGCACGTTCTGTTCTACCTGTGCCGCCGCATTCGTTCGGCCCGCATCATGCTCGTGTTCACCAGGTGGGCGCAGCCAGAACCCCTGCTCTCCCCGCTACGCGCGGAGATCACCCGCGCCCCGCACCGCCACATCACCCTGGGCCCCCTGTCCGTCGCGCGCGTCGCCGACGCCCTCGCCCCGCGCGTCCAGGACGAGGCGGCGGCCGGCGAACTGGCCCCGGCCTACCACGACCTCACGGGCGGGAACCCGCTCCTGCTCGACGGGCTCGTGGCCGACAGCTTCCCCGGCGGCCGGCCGGCCGGGGAGCGCGGCGCGCCGGTGCCGGGGGCGGCCTACAGACAGGCGGTCGTGGACTGCCTGCAACGCGGCGACCCGCACCTGTTCGAGGTCGCGGGCGCGCTCGCGATCCTTGAGGAGCACGCCACCCCCGCGCTGGTGGGGCGGCTGCTGTCGCTGACGGCGGACGAGGCGGCACGCCAGCTCGACATCCTCGACCGGGCCGGCCTGCTCGACTCCGGGCGGCTGCGCCACCGGGAGTTGGCCTCGGCCGTCCACTCCGCGCTGTCGCGCAGCATGGCGCACCTGCACGCCCACGTCGCCGAGCTGCTGTACGAACTCGGCGCCGAGGAGATCGACATCGCCCGCCACCTCGTCAGGGGCGGCACCGTGCTGGGCCCGTGGGCGCAGCAGACGCTGCGGCTCGCGGCGCGCCAGGCGCTGGTGAGCGACCAGCCGGAGTTCGCGGCGAGCGCGCTCGAACTGGCCCTGCGCCAGTGCGACGACGACAGCGACCGGCTGCGCCTCCAGGTGGCGCTGACCCAGGTCGCGTGGTGGGTGAACCCCTCGGCGGGGGCCAAGTACTCGCAGTCCCTGCGCGACGCGCTCACCGACGGGCGGCTCTCGGCGCTCGACGGCCTCTCGGTGGTCAGGCAGCTGCTGTGGCAGGGGAACGCCAAGCCGGCCACCGAGCACATGGAGACCCTGACGGCGGCGCTCGGCACCTGCGAGTCCCGGGCGCTGTCCGCGATGCGGCTCTCCTACGAGTGGATATACGGAGCGCCCCCCGACCAGGTCACGCACCAGACCGCGGGCCGCAAGCGGTCGGCCGCCCGGCTGCGCGCGTACGGTCTGGCCGGGCTCCACACGCTGTGGTCCGGCGAGCCGAGCGACGAACTGGTCCGGGGCGCGGAGAACGTGCTCCAGGGCCAGTTGATCGACATGGTCCCGGAGATCGGGGCCACGGCCCTGCTGCTGCTCGACCACGCGGGGCAGCGGTCGCGCGCGCTCCACTGGTGGCGCGTGCTCCAGGAGGAGGCGGTGCGGCAGGGCGCGGTCACGTGGCGCGCCGTGCTCAGCGCGGTGGGCGCCGACATGGCGTTGCGCAGGGGTGCCCTCGCCACGGCCGAGTCCAAGGCGCGCGAGGCGCTCGAACTCCTGCACACGCAGAGCTGGGGCGTGCTCGTGGGCTGCCCGCTGTCGACGGCGATCGAGGCGGCCACGGCGATGGGGCGGCACGAGCAGGCGGAGGAGCTGCTGCGGCACGTGGTCCCCGACGCCATGTTCGACACCGTCTTCGGGCTGCGGTACCTGCACGCCCGCGGGCACCACCACCTCGCGATGGGGCGGCCGTTCGCCGCGCAGGCGGACTTCGAGCGGTGCGCGGACATCATGCGCCGGCGCGAGCTCGACTTCCCCTCGCTGGTGCCGTGGCGCAGCGACCTGGCCCAGGCGCACCTCGCGCTGCGCCAGCACCGGCGCGCCCGGGAGCTGCTGACCGAGCAGCTCGGCCGGCTCGACGCGCACGAGGACGAGCGGCTGCGCGGCATCACGCTGCGGCTGCTCGCCCTGGCCGGGCCGCAGCAGCGGCGCATGGCCGTGCTCGGCGAGGCCGTCGACCTGCTGGAGCGCGGCGGCGACCACCTGGAGCTGCACCGGGCGCTCGTCGACATGAGCAAGCTGTACCGGGCCCAGGGCGAACTGGGCCAGGCGCGGCTCCTGGCGCGCCGTGCGGAGCAGGCCGCCAAGGCGTGCGGCGAGGGTGGCCTGCTGAACGGGCGGCCCGAGCCCGAGGCGGCGGACGGCACGGCCGCGTCGCGGGAACCGGTGGCCAGGCACCAACGGCCCGCGCAGGCCCGGCCGGTGGCGCGGACGGTGCCCAGGGTCCTGCCGCGCGGGGGGCCGGCGGCGGCACGGGCCGGCGGCGAACCGTCCCTGAGCGAGGCCGAGCGCAAGGTGGCCACGCTGGCGGCGTTCGGGCACAGCAACCGCGAGATCGGCCGGAAGCTGTACATCACGGTGAGCACGGTCGAACAGCATCTGACGCGCGTGTACCGGAAGCTGAACGTACAGAAACGCGAGGACCTGAGACCTGAAATCCTGTCGGCCGCCGGATGACGTGCGGGGGCTTTTCGGTGAACAGCCGCCCGCACCGGTGGCACCGCCGCCCCCGCCGCGTTTTCCCGCCGGCTCCGGCTCGCGGCACCGCGTATCAGCGGGCACCGCGCAGCGCCCATTCCCACGTGTTCCGCGCAGACCTGGAATGACGGTCGCGGCAGCGTCGCCGCCCGTGCGGAACGCGCCGGGACGTCCGGCATCGAACACTCTCCCGATCCGGGCCCGCTCGCCGCAGCGGGCCCGGATTCTTTATGCCGTGCGGCGCGGTCCATGCCCGGGCGGATGGTCGCGCAGAGCGACGATCGAGCCGTGACCCCGCTCCCAGGGACTCGGCCGTGACCCGCTCCCAGGGACTCGGCAGGACGCTACCGGGAAGACGGACACCGGGCCGCGCGAAGCCCGTTCCGCATCCTCATGTGACCGCGTCCTGCCCGGTTCGGTAAATGCCTCCGGCACATGCCACAAGAAACGGAAGGGCCACTTCCGGGCAACATCTGAGCGCACCACGGCACTTGACGAGCGCGACGGGGGACATTGGCCGAGACCTGGCTAGGGGCCCCTAGGGGGTGTTCGCCTGTGGGGCCCGGAATAGCCTGCCGCCGGAAAGCGACCAGGAATTACCGCGGACTTCGGCAATGACGAGTCCGGTGACCGGACCGGCCGCGATGGGAAATCGGGTCGGCCCACAACGACCACACCGACAGGGGTAAGCACAGCAGTGTTGGTGGAGCGAGCAGCAATACTCGGACAGATCGACGACGTACTGACTCAGTCCGCGCGGGGGAGCGGCGGCATCGCCGCGATCAGCGGTTCGACCGCGATGGGGAAGACCACCGTGCTCAACGCCGTGGCGGAACGGGCCGCCGAGGCCGGAAGCACGGTGCTCGGCATCGTGGGCTCGCCCTACGAGCGTGACGTTCCCTTCGGCGCACTCGCACAACTCCTGCACGCGATCGACGCGCGATTCCCCGGCGCCTGGGCACCGGGCGACGGGGTACCGCGGGCGGCACGCCGGGGCGGCCCCTCGGCTGCCGGAGGCTTCGAGGAACCGGACGACGCCCCCGGGCACGCCCCCGAGGCCGTGGCCGCCGCTCCCGTGGCGCCCGAGGCCGCGGCCGACCCCCTGGCGGTGGCCCGGCAGACGTACCGGCTCATCGCCCGACTGGCCGCCGGACGCCACCTGTTGATCACGGTGGACGACATCCAGCACGCCGACGCGGCGACCCTCACCTGCCTCGGCTACCTCGCGCAGCGCCTGAGCAGGCACAGCGTGACGCTGGTGTACACCTGCGGGGCCTCCCTCGACGAACGGCCCCCGCGCCTCCTGCGCGACCTGCTGTACCTGACCGGCGTGCGGCGCCTCCACCTCGGGCCGCTCACCCGCGAGGACATCGCCCGACTCGTCGACCAGCAGGCGTCGTTCCTTCCCTCCGACGCGCCGGGCGACCCGTTCGTCACCGAGATCCACACCCTCAGCGGCGGGAACCCCCTGCTCGCCCAGGCGCTGATCGAGGAACACGCCTCGCGCCTGGCCCCCCGGCCGACCGCGCCCGGCACCCGGTGCCCCGAGGGCGAACTGCCGACCGGCCACGTCTTCCATCAGGCCGTGCTCGCCTACCTGCACCGGCTCGGCCCGCGCGCGGTACGCCTCGCGCGCTGCATCGCACTGCTCGACGAGGCGGCCACCCCGCTACTGCTCAGCCGGCTGAGCGGCATCGACGCCGAACTCGTCGAACGCTGCCTCAGGACGTACGGCGGCGCCGGCATGCTGGACGGCGCCGCCGTCCGGCTCCCCGGCGTGCGGCAGGCGATCCTCGGCGACATGCCGCACGAGGAGCTGACCGCGCTGCGGCACCGCGCCGCGCGCCTCCTGCACGACGGCGGCGCACCGCCGCGCACCGTCGCCGCGCACCTGCTGAACGCCGGTCCGCTGCGCGAGGACTGGGTGGCGTCCGTGCTGCGGGACAGCGCCCGCCAGGCGCTGGCCGACGGCGACGTGCCCCTCGGCGTGCGCTGCCTCGAACTGGCCCGCGAGTGCTGCGCGGACGAGGCGCAGCGCCTCGCGGTGAAGGCGGAGTACGCCGCCGCCCAGTGGCAGCTGAGACCCGCCGACTCCGCACCCCACTTCCTCGCCCTCAAGCAGCCTGCGGTCACGGGCGCCCTGCCGCGCGCCGAGGCGCTGCGCGCCGCCGAGGGCCTGCTGTTCCACCTGCGTTTCGACGACGCCGTCGACGTCATCGACCACCTGGGCGACGCCCCGGCCGACGAGACGCTCGCGTCGGCGTTGCAGGGCACGCGGCTGCTGATGGCCTCGGAGTTCCCCGGGGTGCTGCACCGCCCCGCCCGCCCGCTGCCGCCCGTCACCGCGGCGGCCACGTCCACCTCGGAGCTGCGGGCCCGGCACGCCCTCGCCCTCGTGCTCGAACGGGGCGCCGACGCGTACGCCGTCGCCCTGGCCGAGCAGGTGCTCAAGGGCAGCGCGACCGGCTCCCGCGGCAGTCTGCGCGCCGCGCCCACGGCGTTGCTCGCCCTGTGCTACGCGGACCGCCTGGAGACGGCAGCCGAGTGGTACGCGTCACTCGCCACCGAGGCCGCGGACCGCGACGCACCCGCCTGGCGGGCCCAACTCGCCTGCGTCGGAGCCCTGATCGCGCTGCGGCGCGGCCGGCTCGCGGACGCGGTGCGGCGCGCGGAGCGGGCCCGCGAGCAGTTCTCAGGACCGGCCTGGAACGCGCAGGGCGCCCTCGCCCTCGCCGTACTGGTCGAGGCGCACACGGCGATGGGCGACCACAGGGCCGCGGCCGGGTACCTGGCCCCCGAGCCGCCGCCCGGCCTGTTCCTCACCCGCGCGGGGCTCCACTACCTCTACGCGCGCGGGCACCACCACCTCGCGACCGGCAACGCCTACCTGGCGCTCTCCGACTTCGTCGGGTGCGGCGCGCTGATGCGCCGCTGGAACATCGACACCCCCGCCCTCGCGCCCTGGCGGCTCGGGGAGGCCGAGGCGCTGCTGCGGCTCGGCGACCGGGACCGGGCGGCCCGGCTGGTGGAGCAGCAGCTCGCGACGCCTGACGCCGGGCTCACCCGCGCGCGCGGGATGACCCTGCACGGCCTGGCCCGGGTCACCTCGACGGCCAAGCAGCCGGCGATCCTGCGGGACGCGTTCCGCCTGCTGGAGAGCAGCGGCGCGCAGTACGAGGCCGCCGCCGTGCTCGCGGACCTGAGCCGCGCCTACCAGCGGCTGGGCGAGAAGACCAAGGCGCGGCCGACCGCGCGGCGCGCGTGGCGGCTCGCCAAGAGCTGCCAGGCGGAGGCCATGTGCCAGTCCCTGCTGCCCTCGCCCGCTCCCCCGGCGCAGAGCGCGGACCCGCGGCGGCACGCCGCGCCGCGTGCCG
This sequence comes from Streptomyces marincola, assembly GCF_020410765.1. NCBI lineage: Bacteria > Bacillati > Actinomycetota > Actinomycetes > Kitasatosporales > Streptomycetaceae > Streptomyces > Streptomyces marincola. Next base: position 1,973,502 of record NZ_CP084541.1, read on the forward strand.
CCCGCCGCACGGCCCACGACGGCTTCGGCGGCCTCAGCGCCTCCGAGCGCCGCGTCGCGATGCTCGCGTCGCAGGGCTACGCCAACCGCGAGATCGCCGACCGGCTGTTCATCACGGTCAGCACCGTGGAGCAGCACCTGACGCGCGTCTACCGGAAGATGGGCATCAGGAACCGCGAGCAGCTGCTCGAAGGGGCGCAGGCCGTCAGCTACGAGCCGGTCTGACGGCGCGGTCCGCCGGGGCCCGGCCCCGGCGGACACCCCGGCCCGGCCCGGCCCCGCCGAGGGAATTTCGCCCCAACTCCCGCTGAACACAAGGCCGCGCCCCCTCACACCCCCAGCCCCGCGCACCCCCGCCGCCCCGGTCCCGCCCGGCGCCCGCCGGAGCCGTCCGCGGGCGGCTTCGGCGTGCCGGGCACCGCGCGGCGGCGCGGCGCGTGCCCGTTCGCGGCCGGCCCCCGGCCCGTTTCCGGTCCGCGCCGCGCGCGCCGGGTCAACTACCGTGCGGTCACGAAGCGTTCAGCGGGCAGTGCCCGGCAGTGCCCCGCAGGAAGCCGGCCGGCGTGCGGCGACCCGCCGCCCGCGGGGCCCCGGCCGCGCGCCGCGCTCCGTCCGGCCGGGCCCGCGCCGCCGCAGGTCACGGCGCCGCACCGGCGGGGCGACCCCCCTAGGGGGCTCTACGGGTAGCTAGGGACGGGCGGCGCGACCGACGATCGTCCCTCAGGACGAACGCCGGGCGCCCCCGGCGTTTTTCGGAGCGCGCGCTGAGGGAGGCGCTCGGCACCATGACGAGTGATCTTGTTCACGGTACTGATGCCATCGCAATCACCGGCCTGTCGGTTCGCCTCCCGCAGGCGCCCGACGCAGGCTCCTTCTGGGAGCTGCTGCGTGCGGGACGCAGCGCGATCGGGGAGGTGCCACCGGAGCGCTGGCGGGCGGACGAGGTCATGCCCGACGCGCCTGAACGGCACCTGGCCGGGCTGCGATACGGCGGATTCCTCGACCGCGTCGAGGAGTTCGACGCCGAGTTCTTCGGGATATCGCCGCGCGAGGCCGTGGCGATCGACCCCCAGCAGCGGCTGTTCGCCGAGCTGGCGTGGGAGGCCCTTGAGGACGCGGGCATCGTTCCCGAGACGCTGCGCGACAGCGCGACGGGCGTCATCGTGGGCGCCATCGCCGGCGACTACGCGGCGCTCGCCCGGCGCGGCGGCGCGATCACGCAGCACTCGCTGCCCGGCCTGAACCGCGGCGTCATCGCCAACCGCGTCAGCTACGCGCTGGGCCTGCGCGGCCCGAGCCTCGCGGTGGACTCCGCGCAGTCCTCCTCCCTGGTCGCGGTGCACCTGGCCGTGGAGAGCCTGCGCAAGGGCGAGACGACCCTCGCGCTCGCGGGCGGCGTCGCGCTCAACCTCGCGCCGGAGAGCGCCGAGGTCGCCGGGCGGTTCGGCGGCCTCTCGCCCGACGGCCGCTGCTTCACGTTCGACGAGCGGGCCAACGGCTACGTGCGCGGCGAGGGCGGCGGCGTCGTCGTGCTGAAGCCGCTCGCGCACGCGGTGCGCGACGGCGACACGGTGTACGGGGTCATCCTCGGCAGCGCGGTCAACAACGACGGCGCCACAGAAGGACTCACCGTGCCGAGCGCCGAGGCGCAGGCCGCGGTGCTGCGGCGGGCGTGCGAGGACGCGGGCGTCGACCCGGCGCGGGTCGGCTACGTGGAGCTGCACGGCACGGGAACGCCGACCGGCGACCCGCTCGAAGCGGCGGGCGTGGGCGCGGCGTACGGCAGCGCGCGCCCCGCGGACTCCCCCGTCGTCGTCGGCTCGGCCAAGACGAACGTCGGGCACCTGGAGGGCGCGGCCGGCATCGTCGGGCTGATCAAGACGGCGCTGAGCATCCGGCACCGGGAGATCCCGGCCAGCCTCAACTACGCCACGCCCAACCCGCGCATCGACCCCGAGGCGCTGAACCTGCGCGTCGCCACCGAGCCGGGGCCCTGGCCCGAGGGTCCGCTGCTCGCCGGCGTGAGTTCGTTCGGCGTGGGCGGCACCAACTGCCACGTCGTCCTCGGCGAGGGCCCCGTCCGGGACGCGGACGCGGACGCGGCGGACGGGCCCGAGGCGTCCGCGCCCGAACTCCCGCTGGCCCCCTGGCCGGTGTCGGGCCGCACGGCCGCCGCGCTGCGCGCCCAGGCCGCCCGGCTCGCCGCGTGGCGGACGGAGGACACCGACCCGTTCGACACCGGCTGGTCCCTGGCCACCACGCGCACCCACTTCGCGCACCGCGCCGTCGCGCTCGGCCCCGACCACGAGGCGCAGCTGGCCGCGCTGCGGGCCGGCACCGAGGCGCCCGGGCTGATCACCGGCGTCGCCGGTGACCGCGGCAAGGTCGCCCTGGTCTTCCCCGGGCAGGGCTCGCAGTGGGAGGGCATGGCCCGCGAACTGCTGCGCACCTCACCGGTGTTCCGCGCCTCCATCGAGGCGTGCGGGGCCGCGCTCGCCCCGCATCTGGACTGGGACCTGCTCGACGTGCTCACCGGCGCGCCCGGCGCTCCCTCCCTCGACCGCGCCGACGTCGTCCAGCCCACGCTGTTCGCGGTGATGGTCTCCCTCGCGCGCGTCTGGGAGTCGCTCGGCGTGCGCCCGGACGCGGTCGTCGGCCACTCGCAGGGCGAGGTGGCCGCGGCGCACGTCGCCGGCGCCCTCGACCTCGCGGACGCCGCGCGGATCGTGGCCCTGCGCAGCCGCACGATCATGACCCTGGCCGGCACCGGGGCCATGGCATCGGTGCCGCTGCCCGCCGCCCGCGTCGCGGACCTGATCGCCCCCTTCGGCGAGGACCTGAGCATCGCGGCGATCAACGGCCCCGGCTCCACGGTCGTGTCCGGCACCCCGGAGGCCATCGCCGGGCTGCTGGCGGACTGCGAGGCGGACGGCGTGCGCGCCAAGGCCGTGCCCGCCGTGGACTTCGCCTCCCACTCGCCCCATGTGGAGGGAATCCGCGAGCGGTTGCTCGACCAGCTCGCCGGGGTGACGCCGCGGTCGTGCGACATCGCCTTCTGGTCGACGGTCACCGGCACCGCCATCGACACGGCCGGTCTCGACGCCGACTACTGGTACACCAACCTCCGCGAGCCCGTCCTGCTCGAAACGACGCTCAGGGCGATGGCCGACGCCGGCTTCGGCACGTTCGTGGAGTCGAGCCCGCACCCCGTGCTCACCCTCGGGCTGCGCGAGACGCTGCCCGACGCCCTGATCACCTCCTCCCTGCGGCGCGACGAGGCGCCGTGGCCGCTGCTGCTCGCCTCGCTGGCCCAGCTGCACGTCTCCGGCGTGCCCGTGGAGTGGCCCGCCGTCTTCCCCGGCCGGACGCCGCGCCGCGTCGCGCTGCCGACCTACGCGTTCCAGCGCGAACGCCACTGGCCCGACGCCATCGAGGAGTTCACCGCCGTCGCGCCCGTCGCCGCGCGGCAGCGTGAGGCGGCGCCGGCCGCGGCTGCCGCCGACGTCTCGTGGCGGGAGCGGATCGCCGGGCTGCCGCCCTTGGAACGCCAGCGCGAGGCGCTCGAACTGGTGCGGCTGCGCACGGCGATCGTCCTCGGCCACCTGTCCGCCGACACGGTCGATGTCGAACGGGCGTTCCGCGAGCTGGGCATGGACTCGACGATGGCGGTCCAGCTCCGCCAGACGCTGAACGAGGCCACCGGTCTCACGCTGCCCGACACCCTCGTCTTCGACCACCCGAGCCCGGCCCGGCTGGCGCGGCGGCTGTGCGAACTGGCGCTGGGCGAGGCGGCCTCGGCCCCGGCCCGCGCCTCGGCCCCCGTGGCCGCCGACGAGCCGATCGCGATCGTGGGCATGGGCTGCCGGTTCCCCGGCGGCGCGGACACGCCCGAGGAGCTGTGGCGGCTGGTCGCGGAGGGCACGGACGCGATCTCGCCGTTCCCCGAGGACCGGGGCTGGGACCTGGAGAGCCTGTACGACCCGGAGCCGGGCGTGCGCGGCAAGACCTATACGCGGCACGGCGGATTCCTCGACGACGCCGCCGAGTTCGACGCCGAGTTCTTCGGCATCAGCCCGCGCGAGGCCACGGCCATGGACCCGCAGCAGCGGGTGCTGCTCCAGATCGCGTGGGAGGCGTTCGAACGCGCCGGGATCGCGCCCGACGACCTGCGCGGCAGCGACACCGGCGTGTTCGTGGGCGCCATGTCGCAGGAGTACGGCCCCCGGCTGCACGAGGGCGACGACGGGCTCGGGGGCTACCTGCTCACCGGCAGCATCGTGAGCGTCGCCTCGGGCCGCCTCGCCTACACGTTCGGGCTCGAAGGCCCGGCGGTCACCGTGGACACGGCCTGCTCCTCCTCGCTCGTCGCGCTGCACCAGGCCGCGCAGGCGCTGCGCGCGGGCGAGTGCTCGCTCGCGCTCGCCGGCGGTGTCACCGTCATGGCGACGCCGGGCATGTTCGTGGAGTTCGGCCAGCAGCGGGGGCTTGCCGCCGACGGCCGCTGCAAGTCGTTCGCGGCCGGCGCCGACGGCACCATCTGGGCCGAGGGCGCGGGCATGGTCCTGCTTGAGCGGCTCTCCGAGGCGCAGGCCAAGGGGCGGACGATCCTGGGGGTGATCCGGGGTTCCGCGATCAACCAGGACGGTGCGAGCAACGGCCTCACCGCGCCGAACGGCCCCTCGCAGCAGCGCGTCATCCAGGCCGCGCTCGCGGGCGCGGGTCTGAGGCCCGACGAGGTGGACGCGGTCGAGGGGCACGGCACCGGCACGACGCTGGGCGACCCGATCGAGGCGCAGGCGCTGCTGGCCACCTACGGCCAGGACCGCCCGGCGGACCAGCCGCTGTGGCTCGGCTCGCTGAAGTCCAACATCGGCCACGCCCAGGCCGCCGCCGGCATCGGCGGCGTGATCAAGATGGTGCAGGCCATGCGGCACGGCACCCTGCCCAAGACCCTCCACGTCGAGGAGCCGAGCCCGCGCGTCGACTGGGAGAGCGGCAGCATCCAGCTCCTGACCGACGCCAGGCCCTGGCCCGAGACCGGCCACCCGCGCCGCGCCGCCGTCTCCTCCTTCGGCATCAGCGGCACCAACGCCCACCTCATTCTTGAGGCCGCGCCCGAGCCGGAGCCCGCGCCCGAGGCCGAGCCCGCAGGGGAGCCCGAGGCGTCGGAAGGCGTGCTGCCCCCGTGGCTGCTGTCGGGGAAGTCGGAGCAGGCGTTGCGGGACCAGGCCGCGCGCCTGCGCGACCACCTCGCCGCCCACCCCGAACTCGCGCCCGCCGACATCGCGCACGCCCTGGCCACCACCCGCACCCACTTCACCCACCGCGCCGCGCTCGTCGCCCACGACACCGACGCGCTCACCGACGCCCTCACCGCACTCGCCCAGGGCCGGCCCCACCCCGCCCTCATCCAGGGCCAGCCCCACCCCGGCGCCACCGCCTTCCTCTACACCGGCCAAGGCGCCCAACGCCCCCACATGGGCCACCAACTCCACACCACCCACCCCGTCTACCGCGACGCACTCGACGCCGCCTGCGCCGCACTCGACACCCACCTGAACACCGAACACCCGCTCAAAACCGTCATCTTCAACGACGACCCCACCCTGCTCAACCAGACCCAGTACACCCAGGCCGCCCTCTTCGCCACAGAAACCGCCCTCCACCACCTCATCACCCACCTCGGCATCACCCCCGACTACCTCACCGGCCACTCCATCGGCGAACTCACCGCCGCCCACCTCGCCGGCGTCCTCACCCTCGACGACGCGGCCCGCCTCGTCGCCGCCCGCGGCACCCTCATGCAGAACCTCCCCACCGGCGGCGCCATGGTCTCGGTGCGCGCCACCGAGGAGGAAGTGCTTCCGCTCCTCGAAGGCCACCACGACAAGGTCGCCATCGCCGCGCTGAACGGCCCGGACTCCCTGGTCGTCTCGGGTGACGAGGAGACGGTCACCGCCATCGCCGCCACGCTCGCGGAACGGGGGCGGCGCACCCGCCGGCTCACCGTCAGCCACGCGTTCCACTCCCCCCACATGGACGCGATGCTGGAGGACTTCCGCGCCGTCGCGGAAACCCTCACCTACCACACCCCCACCATCCCCATCGTCTCCAACCTCACCGGCCGCATCGCCGGCGAAGAAATCACCACCCCCGACTACTGGGTCCGCCACGTCCGCCAAGCCGTCCGCTTCCACGACGGCATCACCACCCTCCACACCCACGGCGTCCGCCACTGGATCGAACTCGGACCCGACAGCACCCTCACCACCATGACCAGGGAAACCCTGGACGACACCACAGACCACACCCTCACCCCCACCCTCCACCGCGACCGCACCGACACCCACGCCCTCCACACCGCACTCGCCACCGCCCACACCCACGGCACCCCCATCAACTGGACCACCCTCACCCCCACCCCCCGAACCACCCCCACCCTCCCCACCTACGCATTCCAGTCCCGCCGCTACTGGCTCGACGCGCCGAAACCCAGCGTCGGCGCCGGCGGCCTCGGCCTGACGCCCACCGGCCACCCCGTGCTCACCACGCTGGCGGAACTCCCGGACGGCGGCGGCCACTTGTTCACCGGGCGGGTCTCGGCCGCCGACCCGGCCTGGACGGCGGAGCACATCATCTTCGGGGCGCTGATCGTGCCGGGCGTCGCGTTCGTCGACCTCCTGCTGCACGCGGCGCGCCACGTGGAGTGCGACCACATCGACGAGCTGACCCACCACGTGTTCCTCTCCGTGCCCGAGCGCGGCGCGCTCCAACTGCGCGTCCTGGTCGAGAGCGCGGACGAGAGCGGCAGGCGGCCGGTCGCGGTGTACTCGCGGCCCGAGGACGCCCCGGCGGAGAACGAGTGGACCCTCCACGCCACGGGCGCGCTCGCCGCCGGGCAGACGCAGGCCCCCGAGACGGACGGCGTGCTCACCGACGAGGTGTGGCCGCCGGTGGCCTCCGAGGCCATCGACACGGAGGAGTTCTACCGGCGCATCACCGACGCCGGCTTCGGCTACGGGCCGCTGTTCCGCGGCATCCGCGCGGCCTGGCAGGACGGATCGACGACGTGGGCCGAGGTCGCGTTCCCCGAGGGCGCGGACCCCGGCGCGTACGGCATCCACCCCGGCCTGCTCGACTCCGCGCTCCAGCCGGCTGCGCTCGTCAAGGCCGAGGACGCGGCGGACGACTCGATCCGGGTGCCGTTCTCCTGGAGCGGGGTGTCCCTGCACGCGACGGGCGCCACGTTCCTGCGGCTGCGCCTGACCTGGCCCGCGCCCGACACCGTGTCGCTGCTCATCGCCGACCGCACGGGCGCGCCCGTGATGACGATCGGCTCGCTCGCGATGCGGGCGGTCGGCACCGACCAGCTCGCCGCCGCGCGGGCCGCTGACGCGGGCGAACTGTACGGGGTCGACTGGGCCGCCGTGCCCGCCCCCGAGGACGCCGCGCGCGAGGCCGCCGGGCAGACGTGGGCCGTGCTCGCCGGTGCCGACTCCGCGCGGGACGAACGCCTCGCCGCCGCGCTCTCGGCGTCCGGCGCCTCGGTCGAGGTGCGGCGGGAGCCCGCCGTGCTCCCGGTGGCGGCCGAGGAGGAGGCGGCGGGCGCCGACGTGCTCGTCGCCTGGCTCGCCTCCGACGAAGGCGCCGCGCCTGCGGCTGCCGCCCGCGACCTCACGCACCGCGTGCTCGGCCTGGTCCAGCGGGTGCTGGCCGCCGCGGAGGCGGAGTCCCGCCTGGTGGTCCTCACCAGCGGCGCGATGGCCGCCGGCCCGGGCGAGGCGCCCGGGGACGTGGCCGCCGCCGCGGTCTGGGGCCTGATCCGCTCCGCCCAGTCCGAACACCCCGACCGGTTCGCCCTCATCGACCTCGACGGCTCCGACGCCTCGCTGCGGGCCCTGCCCGCCGCGCTCGCCGCCTCCGCCGTCGAGCCGCAACTGGCCGTCCGCGACGGCTCGTTCCTCGCCCCGCGGCTGGCGCGCACCACCGCGCCCGAGAACGCGGATGCCGAACGGGACGGCGCCGCAGGCCCGTTCGACCCGGACCGCACCGTGCTCATCACCGGCGGCACCGGCGCGCTCGGCACGCTCCTGGCCCGCCACCTCGTGGAGCGGCACGGCGTGCGCCACCTGCTGCTGGTCAGCAGGCGCGGCAAGGACGCGGCGGGCACCATCGCCGAGGACCTGGCCGCGCTGGGCGCCGAGGCCACCGTCGCCGCCTGCGACACGGCCGACCGGGACGCGCTGGCCGCGCTGCTCGCGACCCTGCCGCCCGAGCACCCGCTCGGCGCGGTCGTGCACTGCGCGGGCACGCTCGACGACGGCGTCGTGACCGCGCTCGACACCGCGCGGCTCGACCACGTGCTGCGCCCCAAGGCGGACGCCGCCTGGCACCTGCACGAGCTGACGGCGGACGCGGACCTGAGCGCCTTCGTGCTGTTCTCCTCGGCCGTCGGCACGCTCGGCGCCCCCGGGCAGGCCAACTACGCCGCCGCCAACGCGTTCCTCGACGCGCTCGCCGCGCACCGCCGCGCCTCGGGCCAGGCCGCGACCTCGCTGGCCTGGGGCCTGTGGGAGGGCGGCGGCATGGGCGGCACCCTCGACGAGCAGGACCGGGCCCGCATGGGCCGCACCGGCCTGCTGCCGATGCCCGCAGACGCGGGGCTCGCGCACTTCGACGCCGCGCTCGGCCTCGACCCGGCCGTGCTGGTCCCGGCCAAGCTCGACCTCGCGGGCCTGCGCGCCCGCGCCGCCGCGCGCCCGGTGCCGCCGGTCTTCCGCGGCCTGGTGCGCACGCCGCCGCGCGGCGCGGCGAAGGCCGCTCGGGGCGGCGAGGACACCGGTGGGCTGCGGCACGCGCTCGCCGGCCGCCCCGAGGCCGAACAGCACCGGATCATCCTGGACTTCCTGCGCGGCCACGTGGCCACCGTGCTCGGGCACGGCTCGCCCTCGGCGATCGACCCCGCGCACTCGTTCAAGGAACTGGGCTTCGACTCGCTCAGCTCCGTCGAGCTGCGGAACACGCTGAACAAGGCGTCCGGGATGCGGCTGCCCTCCACCCTCCTGTTCGACTACCCGACGCCCGCCGTGCTCGCCGGTCACATCAGGACCGAACTCGTCGGCTCGGGGCAGGCGGGGTCCGCCGCCCCGGCCAAGGCCGCGGCCAAGGCCGCGCCCGCGCCCACCGACGCGGCCGAGCCGATCGCGATCGTGGGCATGGGCTGCCGGTTCCCCGGCGGCGCGGACACGCCCGAGGAGCTGTGGCGGCTGGTCGCGGAGGGCACGGACGCCGTGGGCGGGTTCCCCGAGAACCGGGGCTGGGACGTGGAGGGCCTGTACGACCCGGACCCCGACGCCCAGGGCAAGACCTACGCCCGCGAGGGCGGGTTCCTGTACGACGCCGACCGCTTCGACCCGGAGTTCTTCGGCATCACCCCGCGCGAGGCACTGGCGCTCGACCCGCAGCAGCGCCTGCTGCTTGAGACCACGTGGGAGACGTTCGAGAGCGCGGGCATCGACCCGGCGGCGCTGCACGGCAGTTCCACCGGCGTGTTCGCCGGCGTCGTCACCCAGGAGTACGTGTCGCTGACCCACCACGGCAGCGACCGCGTCGAGGGCTACCTGCTGACCGGCACGACGGCCAGCGTGGCCTCCGGGCGCGTGGCCTACACGTTCGGGCTCGAAGGCCCGGCGGTCACCGTGGACACGGCCTGCTCCTCCTCACTCGTCGCGCTGCACCTGGCCTGCCAGGCGATCCGCCAGGGCGAGTGCGACATGGCACTCGCGGGCGGCGCCACGGTCATGGCCAACGCCGGCATGTTCCTTGAGTTCAGCCGCCAGCGCGGCCTGGCTCCCGACGGCCGCTGCAAGTCGTTCGCCAACGCGGCCGACGGCGTCGCCTGGGCCGAGGGCGTCGGCATGGTCCTGCTCGAACGGCTGTCCGAGGCGCAGGCCAAGGGGCGGACGATCCTGGGCGTGATCCGGGGTTCCGCGATCAACCAGGACGGTGCGAGCAACGGCCTCACCGCCCCCAACGGCCCCTCGCAGCAGCGCGTCATCCGCGCCGCGCTCGCGGGCGCGGGCCTCACGCCCGACGAGGTGGACGCGGTCGAGGGGCACGGCACCGGCACCAGGCTCGGCGACCCGATCGAGGCCCAGGCCCTGCTCGCCACCTACGGGCAGGACCGCCCGGCGGACCAGCCGCTGTGGCTCGGCTCGCTGAAGTCCAACATCGGCCACGCGCAGGCCGCCGCCGGCATCGGTGGCGTGATCAAGATGGTGCAGGCCATGCGGCACGGCACCCTGCCCAAGACCCTCCACGTCGACGCGCCCAGTCCGCACATCGACTGGGAGGGCGGCAACATCCAGCTCCTGACCGACGCCAGGCCCTGGCCCGAGACCGGCCACCCGCGCCGCGCCGCCGTCTCCTCCTTCGGCATCAGCGGCACCAACGCCCACCTCATCCTCGAAGAGGCCCCGGCCCCGGCCCCCGTGGCCGCGGAGCCGGCCGCCGAGGCGGCGCCCCCGGCGACGGTCGTGCCGTGGCTGCTGTCGGGGAAGTCGGAGCAGGCGTTGCGGGACCAGGCCGCGCGCCTGCGCGACCACCTCGCCGCCCACCCCGAACTCGCGCCCGCCGACATTGCCCACGCCCTGGCCACCACCCGCACCCACTTCACCCACCGCGCCGCCCTCGTCGCCCACGACACCGACGCGCTCACCGACGCCCTCACCGCACTCGCCCAGGGCCGACCCCACCCCGCCCTCACCCAGGGCCAGCCCCACCCCGGCGCCACCGCCTTCCTCTACACCGGCCAAGGCGCCCAACGCCCCCACATGGGCCACGGTCTCCACACCACCCACCCCGTCTACCGCGACGCACTCGACGCCGCCTGCGCCGCACTCGACACCCACCTGAACACCCAACACCCCCTCAAGAGCGTCATCTTCGACGACGACCCCACCCTCCTCAACCAGACCCGGTACACGCAGGCCGCCCTGTTCGCCACCGAAACCGCCCTCCACCACCTCATCACCCACCTCGGCATCACCCCCGACTACCTCACCGGCCACTCCATCGGCGAACTCACCGCCGCCCACCTCGCCGGCGTCCTCACCCTCGACGACGCGGCCCGCCTCGTCGCCGCCCGCGGCACCCTCATGCAGAACCTCCCCACCGGCGGCGCCATGATCGCCATCGAGGCCGCGGAGGACGAGGTCGTCCCGCACCTGACGGAACGGGCCGCGATCGCCGCGATCAACGGCCCGCTCGCCCTGGTGGTCTCGGGCGACGAGGCCGAGGTGACCGCGATCGCCGAGACGTTCGCCGCGCGGGGCCGCAGGACGCGCCGGCTCACCGTCAGCCACGCGTTCCACTCCCCCCACATGGACGCGATGCTGGAGGACTTCCGCGCCGTCGCGGAAACCCTCACCTACCACGCCCCCACCATCCCCATCGTCTCCAACCTCACCGGCCGCATCGCCGGCGAAGAAATCACCACCCCCGACTACTGGGTCCGCCACGTCCGCCAAGCCGTCCGCTTCCACGACGGCATCACCACCCTCCACACCCACGGCGTCCGCCACTGGATCGAACTCGGACCCGACAGCACCCTCACCACCATGACCAGGGAAACCCTGGACGACACCACGGACCACACCCTCACCCCCACCCTCCACCGCGACCGCACCGACACCCACGCCCTCCACACCGCACTCGCCACCGCCCACACCCACGGCACCCCCATCAACTGGACCACCCTCACCCCCACCCCCCGAACCACCACAACCACCCCCACCCTCCCCACCTACGCATTCCAGCGCCGCCGCTACTGGCTCGACACCACCAGGGCCACCACCGGCAAGCGGGACAACGCGCCGCACCCGCTGCTCACCGCGGCGATCACGCTGCCGGCGGGCGAGGGCGCGGTGTTCACCGGCGAGGTCTCGTTCCGCGCCCAGCCGTGGCTGCACGACCACATCGTGCACGGAACGGCGGTGCTGCCCGGCGTCGCGTTCGTGGACCTGCTCCTGCACGCGGCCGGGTACGTGGGGTGCGACCGGATCGAGGAGTTGACGCACCACGCGTTCCTCGCCGTCCCCGAACAGGGGGCCAGGCAGCTGCGGCTCACCGTCGGCGCGGCCGACGAGTCGGCGCGGCGGCCGTTCGCCCTGTACTCCTCGCCGGAGGCCGAGGGCGCCGAGGAGGCGGCCGAGTGGACCAGGCACGCCAGCGGCTTCCTGACCGACGGCGCGCCCGCGCCCTCGTTCGACCTCACGTCCTGGCCGCCGGAGGGCGCGGAGCAGGTGGACGTCAAGGAGTTCTACCGCGGGTTCATCGAGCGCGGCTACGAATACGGGCCGCTGTTCCAGGGGTTCCAGGCCGGCTGGCGGCTCGGTGACACCATCTGGGCCGAGATCGCGCTGCCGGACGGCACCGACCCCGAGAAGTACGGCATCCACCCGGCGCTGCTCGACTCCGCGCTGCACCCGCTGATGCTGTGGTACGCGGCGGACCGCGTCCGGCTGCCGTTCTCCTGGAGCGGCGCCGCGCTGCACGCCGTCGGCCCGTCCCGGCTCCGGGTGCGCATGACGCGTTCGGAACGCGACGTGCTGTCGCTCGCGGTGGCCGACTCCACCGGCGCCCCGGTGCTGAGCATCGACGGGCTCGCCATGCGCGAGGTCGCCCCCGAGCAGCTGGCCGCGGCCCGCGCCCGGCAGAGCGACGCGCTGTTCGAGATGAACTGGGTCGCCGTGCCCGCGCCCGCCGAGGGCGGCGGCGGCCTGTGGGCCGGTGTCGGCGTGGCCGACCTGACCGGCGCGCTGCGCGCGGCCGGGGTCGAGGTGACGGACCACCCCACGCTCGCCGCCGTCGGCGCCACGCCGACGAACGGCTCGGGCCCGGTCCGCGTCGTGCTGGCCGGCACCGGCGCGCCCGGCGACGGCGACCCGGTGGCGCACGCGCACACGACGGCCGCCGAACTTCTCGGAAACGTCCAGGACTTCTTGTCCGAGGACGCCCTGGCCGACGCCCGGCTCGTGGTGCTGACCCGGGGCGCGGTGGCCACCGGCGAGGGGGACCCCGTGCCCGACCCGGCCGGCGGCCTGGCCTGGGGCCTGCTGCGCACGGCCGAGTCCGAGCACCCAGGACGTTTCGTGGTCGTCGACCTCGACGAGTCGGCCGCGTCGCTCGCCGCGCTCCCCGCCGCGCTCGCCACGGGTGAGCCGCAACTGGCGATCCGGGACGGCGCATTGCTCGCGCCGAGGCTGGCACGCGCGGCGCTGCTCGCGCCGCAGGGCGAGGAGGCCGCGGGGGCGGGGCTCGACCCCGAGGGCACCGTGCTCATCACCGGCGGCACCGGCACCCTCGGCGGCCTCGTGGCCCGCCACCTCGTCGAACGGCACGGCGTGCGCCACCTGCTGCTGGTCAGCAGGCGCGGCCCCAAGGCGGAGGGCGCGGACGAACTGGCCGACGGGCTGCGGGAGCTGGGCGCGGAGGTGACCGTCTCCGCGTGCGACACGGCGGACGCCGACGCGGTGGCCGCGCTGCTGGCCGCCGTGCCGGCCGACCACCCGCTGACGGGCGTGTTCCACACGGCAGGCGTGCTCGACGACGCGGCGCTCTCCTCGCTGACGCCGGAGCGGCTGGCCGCGGTGCTGCGGCCCAAGACCGACGCCGCCCACCACCTGCACCGGCTGACGCGGGACCTCGACCTGGCGGCGTTCGTGCTGTTCTCCTCGGTGGCCGGCCTGATCGGCAACGCCGGGCAGGCCAACTACGCGGCGGCGAACAGCTACCTCGACGCGCTCGCCGCGCACCGGCGCGGGCAGGGCCTGCCCGCCCTGTCGCTGGCCTGGGGCCTGTGGGCGCAGACCAGCGGGCTCACCGCGGGGCTCGACCCGGTGGGCCGGGCCAGGCTCGGGCGGGGCGGCATCACCGCGATGCCGACGGCGCAGGGCCTCGGGCTGCTCGACCTGGCCCTCGGCTCCTCTCGCGGGCTGCTGGTACCGGCCAGGCTCGACCTCGCGCGGCTCGGCGAGGGCGAGGCCCCGGTGCCCGCCGTTCTGCACGGACTGGTGCGCCCGCGCGCACGCCGGGCCGCGCACAACGGCGCGGGCGAGGCGGTCACGCTCCGGCAGCGGCTCGCCGGGGTCGGGGAGGCCGAGCAGCTCGACATCCTCCTCTCGTGGATCAGGGCCCAGGTCGCCGCGATCCTCGGCCTCGGCTCGCCCGACGCGATCGACGCCGAGGGCGGGTTCCTCGACATCGGCCTCGACTCGCTCACGAGCGTGGAGTTCCGCAACAACCTCAACCAGGCCACCGGGCTGCGGCTGCCGCCCACGACCCTGTTCGACTACCCGACCCCCGCCCAGCTGGCGGCCATGCTGCGGGTCGAACTGGCCCCCGAGGAGGCGCCGGCCGCCGGGCTCCCGCCGGCCCTCGTCGCCGAGCTCGACCGGCTGGAGGCCAGCCTGCCGACCGTCGTGCCCGACGTCCGCACCGCGCTCGCCGCGCGCGTCCAGGCGTTCCTGCACAAGCTGGACGCGGCGGACCCGCAGGGCCCCGGCATGCGGATCGACGCCGCGACGGACGACGAGATCTTCGACTTCATCGACAACGAGCTCGGGCTCTCCTGACTCGGCCACGACACAAGGAGGGACATCGCATCGTGAACGAGGACAAGCTCCGCGACTACCTGAAGCGGGTGACCGCCGACCTGCAAAGGACCCGGCAGCGGCTGGCCGAGGCCGAGTCGCGCGCCGCGGAACCGATCGCCGTCGTCGGCATGGCCTGCCGCTTCCCCGGCGGCGTGACCACGCCCGACGGGCTGTGGGAGCTGGTGGCGCGGGAACGCGACGCGGTGGGGGCGTTCCCCGACAACCGCGGCTGGGACGTGGAGGCCCTGTACGACCCCGACCCGAACGCCCCTGGCAGGACCTACGCCCGCGAGGGCGGGTTCCTGTACGACGCCGACCGCTTCGACCCGGAGTTCTTCGGCATCAGCCCCCGCGAGGCGCTCGCGCTCGACCCGCAGCAGCGCCTGCTGCTTGAGACGGCCTGGGAGAGCCTGGAGAGCGCCGGGCTCTCCCCCGCGGAGCTGCGCGGCAGCCGCACCGGGGTGTTCAGCGGCGTCTCCGGGCACGAGTACGCCTCGCTCACGCACCGGGGGCCCGACGACGTCGAGGGCTACCTGCTGACCGGCAACACCCTGAGCGTCGCCTCGGGGCGCATCTCCTACACGCTCGGCTTCGAGGGCCCGGCGGTCAGCGTGGACACCGCGTGCTCCTCCTCGCTCGTCGCCGTGCACCTGGCCTGCCAGTCCCTGCGTTCCGGCGAGTCCACCATGGCGCTCGCCGGCGGCGCGGCGGTGATGGCGACCCCGGGCATGTTCCTTGAGTTCAGCCGCCAGCGCGGGCTGGCCGCGGACGGCCGCTGCAAGTCGTTCGCGGCCGGCGCCGACGGCACCATCTGGGCCGAGGGCGCGGGCATGATCGTGCTGGAACGCCTGTCCGACGCCCGCGCGAACGGGCACCCCGTGCTGGCCGTCATCCGCGGCTCGGCCGTCAACCAGGACGGCAAGAGCAGCCGGCTCAGCGCGCCGAACGGCCCCTCGCAGCAGCGCGTCATCCAGGCCGCGCTGGCCGGGGCGGGCCTGACGCCCGACCAGGTCGACGCGGTCGAGGGGCACGGCACCGGCACCTCGCTCGGCGACCCGATCGAGGCCCAGGCGCTGCTCGCCACCTACGGGCAGGGCCGCCCGGCCGACCAGCCGCTGTGGCTCGGCTCCTTGAAGTCCAACATCGGCCACGCCCAGGCCGCCGCCGGTATCGGCGGCATGATCAAGATGATCCAGGCCATCAGGCACGGCGCGCTGCCCAAGACCCTGCACGTGGACGAGCCGAGCCCGCACGTCGACTGGAGCGCGGGCAACATCCAGCTCCTCACCCGCCCCCAGCCCTGGCCCGACACCGACCACCCGCGCCGCGCCGCCGTCTCCTCCTTCGGCATCAGCGGCACCAACGCGCACGTCATCATCGAGCAGGCCCCGGCCCTCCCGGCCGGCGAGCCCGACGGGCCCGGCGGGCCCAGCGAGGTTCCCGCCGACGCGCCCGCGCACCACGGCCCCCTGCCGTGGGTGCTGTCGTCCAGGACCGAGGACGGCCTGGCCGACCAGGCGCGGCGCCTGCTCGACCACGTCACGGAACACCCCGACCTGCACCCCGCCGACATCGCCTACTCGCTGGCGGCGACCCGCACCGTGTTCGAGCACCACGCGGCGGCGGTCGGCGGCACCCGCGAGGAACTGCTCGCCGGCCTGGCCGCGATCGCCGAGCAGCCCTCGGGCGTCACGCTGCACCCGCAGCGGGCCGCGGGGGCGGTCGCCTTCCTGTTCACCGGCCAGGGCGCCCAGCACCTGGGCATGGGCAGCGGGCTGTACGCCACGTACCCGACGTTCCGTGCCGCGTTCGACGAGGCGTGCGCGGCCCTCGACGCCCACCTCGGGGCGGAACTCCCGCTCAAGGAGGTCGTGTTCGGCGCCGATCCGGCGCTGCTGAACCAGACCCGCTGGACCCAGCCGGGGCTCTTCGCCCTCCAGACCGCCCTGACCCGGCTCCTCGCCGACGACTTCGGGGTCACCCCGACGCACGTCATCGGCCACTCCATCGGGGAGATCGCCGCCGCGCACGCCGCCGGCGTGTTCGGCCTCGACGACGCGGCCCGCCTCGTCGCCGCGCGCGGCGCCCTCATGCAGGCGCTGCCGTCCGGCGGCGCGATGATCGCCGTGGAGGCGGCCGAGGAGGAGGTCGCGCCGCACCTCACGGAACGGGCGGGCCTCGCCGCCGTCAACGGGCAACGCGCCGTCGTCCTCTCGGGCGACGAGGCCGAGGTCACCGCCATCGCCGCGGCGTTCGCCGAGCGGGGCCGGCGCACCCGCCGCCTCACCGTCAGCCACGCGTTCCACTCCGCCCACATGGACCCCATGCTGGAGGAGTTCCGCGCCGTCGCCGCGACCCTCACCTACCGGCCGCCCGCCATCCCCGTCGTCTCCACCCTGACCGGCCGGGCCGCCGGCGAGGACATCACCACCCCGGCCTACTGGACCCGCCACGCCCGCGAGACCACGCGGTTCCACGACGGCCTGGTCACGCTGAACGGGCTGGGCGTCACCACGCACGTCGAGATCGGGCCCGACGCCGTGCTCACCGCGCTCGCCCACGAGGCGCTGCCGCACGCCAACGCCGTTCCCCTGCTGCGGCGCGGCCACGACGAACCGGCCGGGCTCGTGCGCGGCGTCGCGCGCGCACACGCGTGCGGCGTCGCGGTCGACTGGGAGAAGCTGTGCGCCGGGCGCGGCACCCGCGCCGTCGACCTGCCCACCTACGCGTTCCAGCGCCGCCGCTACTGGCTCGACGCCCCGGCCCCCGCGGGCACGCCCGCCGGGCTCGGCCTCGAACCGGCCACGCACCCGCTGCTGGCCACGGCGACGGAACTCCCCGACGGCGGCTACCTGTTCACCGGCCGCGTGACGCTGGCCACCCACGCGTGGCTCAACGACCACACCGTGCTCGGCACCGTCATCCTGCCGGGCACCGCGTTCGTCGAACTCGCCCTGCACGCCGCGCACACGGTCGGGCTCGACGAGATCAGCGAACTCGTGCTGAACGCGCCCGTGACCTTCGGCACCCAGGGCGCCGCGCTCCTCCAGGTCGTCGTCGGGCCCGATGACCCGGTCACCGGCCGCGCCCTGACCATCAGGTCGCGCTCGGAGACCGACCACTCCTGGACGAACAACGCCACCGGCACCCTCGGCGCCCCCGTTCCGGTCGGCTGACCCGCGCGCGCCCCGGGCCGGGCCGCTCCCCTCGCGAGGGGGGCTGCCCGGCGCCGGTGCGGCGGCGTTGACCTCAGGTCTACTTGAACTCCTAGGCTCCGCACCATGGTTCCGAACGACGCGCTCGCCTCCCCCGCCGACGAAACCGGCGCCACGCCCGCCGCCGCGCCCCGCGTCCTGCTCGTGGGCGTCGACCCGGCCCTGGTCGACTTCCGGACCCTGCCGGGGCTGACCGCCGCCGGAGTGCGGGGCGCCCGCTCGGAGATCGACGCGGAGCTGTCGGCTCTCGGCCTCACCGTCGAGCGGTGCGTCCTCGACCTCGGCGCCACCGCGGAGGCCACGTTGCGCCGTGCCCTGGGGAACGGCGACTTCGCGTGCGTGGTCATCGGCGCGGGAGTCCGGGTGGTGCCGGAGAACCTGCCGCTGTTCGAACGCGTCGTCAACACCGTCCACCGGCTCGCCCCCGACGCGGCCATCGCTTTCAACACCGACCCGGCCGACACGGCCGACGCCGTCCGCCGCGCCCTGGCCGCCCCCCGTCCCTGAACCCCGCACCGCGCGAACACCCCGCGCCCCGGGCGAGGCGCGCGCGGCGCGGCCGGTCAGGAGGACGGGCCGACCAGGCCCGTCTCGTAGGCGAGGATCACCAGGTGCACCCGGTCCCGCGCGTCGAGCTTGGCGAGCAGGCGGGTCAGGTAGGTCTTGGCGGTGGCGACGCTGATGTGGAGCCGCTCCGCGATCTCGGTGTTGGACAGGCCCTTGCCGACCAGGACGAGCACTTCGCGCTCCCGGTCGGTGATGCGGTCGAGTTCGGCGCGCCGCGCCGGCGTGCCCTCGGGGCGCGCGGCGAACTCCTTGATCAGCCGGCGGGTGACGCTCGGCGCGATCAGGGCGTCGCCCGCGGCGACCGTGCGGACCGCGGCGAGGATGTCCTCCAGCGCCATGTCCTTGACGAGGAACCCCGACGCGCCCGCCCGCAGCGCCCCGAGGACGTAATCGTCGTCGTCGAAGGTCGTCAGCACCACGACGTGCGCCGGGGTGGACCCCGCGGTGATGAGCCGGGTGGCCTCGATGCCGTCCATGCCCGGCATGCGGATGTCCATCACGACCACGTCGGGGGCGAGTTCACCGGCCAGCCGGACGGCCTCGGCACCGCTCGACGCCTCGCCGACCACCTCGACGTCCTCGGCGTCGGTGATGACCATCCGCAACGCGGCCCGCACCAGGGGCTGGTCGTCGGCGAGCAGCACTCGCGCACATCGGGCTCCCGGGTCCCGGGCAGGCGTCGCGGTCATGGGCACAGCGTAGGCCCCCGGTACCCGGGGGCCGCGCCCCGCCTGAGAGGGCCGGACTCCCCCTCGGGTGCGCGCCGGATCGTCAACCGGCCCCCTCCCGCCGTTCCGTCGCGCCGTCCGCCGCCGGCACGGGCAGCCGGGCGGTCACGAGGAATCCGCCGCCGGGGCGGGGCCCGGCGGTCATGTGGCCGCCCAGCAGGGCGGCCCGTTCCCGCATGCCGAGCAGGCCGAACCCGGAGGGGTCTGCGCGCCCGGGGCGCGCGCCGCTCCCGCGGTCCGCGACCTCGATGGCCAGGACGTCGTCGCCGTGGTCGACCCGCACCCGGCAGGGCGCCCCGCCCGCGTGCCTGACGACGTTGGTGACGGCTTCCTGCACGATGCGGAACGCCGCGAGGTCGACGTCGGCGGGCAGCGGGCGGCGCCGGCCGCGCCACTCGACCCGCACCGGGACGCCCGCCGCCGTGGTGCTCGCGGCGAGCCGCTCCAGGTCCGCGAGGCCCGCGCCCGGCCGCGGGGAGTCCCCCTGCCAGGGCCGGCCGCCCTCCCGCCCCGCCTCCCGCTCCCGGTCCGCCTCCCGCAGCGCCCCCAGCGTCCGCCGCAGCCCGGCCAGCGTCTCGCGCCCCACGCGTTCCACCGTGGACAGCGCCTCGCGGGCCCGCTCCGGCTGCGTCTCGATGACCCGGGCCGCGGCACCGGCCTGGAGGGCGATGATGCCGATGCTGTGCGCGACCGTGTCGTGCATCTCCCGCGCGATGCGCAACCGCTCCGCCGTGGCTGCCTGGGCCACGGTCCTGGCGTGCAGTTCCGCGGTGTGGGCGCGGGTCTGGCGCAGCGAGTCGCCGACCAGCCAGGCGGTGACGACCGTCAGCGCCATGAACGGCTCGGAAGCGGTGCCCGATTCGGTGTCCGCGAGCCACCGCAGCGCGGGGTAGGCGGCGAGCACGCCGAGCGTCACGGCGACGGCGCCGACCGCGGCGCGGCGCGGCCTGACGGCCGCGAGCTGGCACAGGGCGACGTCCACCCCGAGCAGTTGCGGGGGCGGGATCTCGTCCTGCCGCCAGGCGACGGTCGTGAGGACCGTGCCGAGCAGCACCAGGGCCCAGCCCGGCACGGGCCTGCGGCGCGCCGCCACGCAGCCCGCCAGCACCAGCGCGAACGCGAGGGCGAGCAGCAGCCGGGCGGCCAACGGGTCGAGGCCGTCCCTCGGGTAGCTGAGGGAGTAGGCGTACTGCCGGGGCAGCACGACGTACTCGATGATGGGGTACACGGCCGCCGCGAACCACGCCAGCGCCGTCCACAGGCCGGGGGGTATGCGCCGGGCCGACGGCGACAGCGGTGAGGTGTGCACCCCGCGATCGTAGGCGCGCGTGCCCGCTCTCCCCATCGCCCTCCGGTCGTACGACCTGGGTCGACACCGCCGCCGCCGATTGCCGACACCGGGCCGACGACGCCCGGGGGCGCCGGGCGGCATCGTTGCCATCGTGATCGAGAGCAGCCACCTCACCAAGCGGTACGGCCGCACGACGGCCGTCCATGACCTGACCTTCACCGTGCGCCCCGGACTTGTGACCGGCTTCCTCGGGCCGAACGGCTCGGGCAAGAGCACCACGCTGCGGATGATCCTCGGCCTGCACGAGCCGACGAGCGGTACGGTCACCGTGAACGGGCAGCCGTTCGGCAGCCGTTCGCGCGGCCTGCGCCACGTCGGCGCGCTGCTGGACGCGCATGACGTGCACGGCGGGCGCGGCGCGGCGGCCCACCTGTCGGTCCTGGCCCGCGCCAACCGCCTGCCGCGGCGGCGCGTGGCCGAGGTGCTCGGCGAGGTCGGGCTCGCGGATGTCGCCGGGCGGCGCGTCGGCGCGTTCTCGCTCGGCATGAAGCAGCGGCTCGGCATCGCGTCCGCCCTCCTCGGCGATCCGCCGGTGCTGGTGTTCGACGAGCCGCTCAACGGGCTCGACCCTGAAGGCGTCGCGTGGGTGCGCGGCCTGTTCCGGCGGCTGGCCGCCGAGGGCCGCACCGTGTTCGTCTCCAGCCACCTGATGTCCGAGATGGAGCACACGGCGGACCGGCTGGTCGTGATCGGGCGCGGCGAGCTGATAGCGGACGAGACCGTGGCGGAGTTCTCGGCGCGCGGCACCCGGCGGGGCGTCACCGTGCGCACGCCCGCCGCGCCGGTCCTCGACCGGCTGCTGACCGCCGAGGGCGCGGGCGTGCGGGCGGCGGGCGACTCCCTGGCCGTGACCGGCATGGCCGCGGACCGGATCGGTGAGCTGGCCCGGCGGCACGGCGTCCCGCTGCACGAACTGCGCTCCGAATCGGCGTCGTTGGAGGACGTCTTCATGGAACTCACCGCGAGCAGCGTGCAGTTTCCGGGGGGTGACGCGCGATGACCGCGTCGACGCACGCGCGCACGACCGCGGGCGGCGCCCGGGCGCGCGAGGCCGCGGAGCCCCCCGCCCGGTTCCGCGACCTCGTCGGCGCCGAGTGGCTGAAGCTCAGGTCGCTGCGCTCGGTGTGGATCGCGCACGGGGCGACGGCTCTGCTCGTCATCGGCCTCAACGCCGGTACGGCGTACGACAGGTGGAGCCACTGGACGGCACGGGACACGGCCGACCTGGCGGGCTTCGTGCGCGACGGCATACCGCTCCAGATCGCGTTCTCGGCGAACGCCGCCCTGCTCATGGCTGTCGCGCTCGGGGCCATCGGCGCCCTGGCGGTCGTCGGCGAGTACAGCTCGGGCACCATCAGGACGACGTTCACGGCCGTGCCCGCCCGGCACTCGGTGATGGCGGCGAAGGCGGTGGTGGTCGCCGCGACGGCGACCGTGTCCGGCGCGCTCGCCGCCTGCGTGTCCTTCGCCGTGACCCAGGCCGTCCTCGACCGGCGGGGCGCGGGGGTCTCGCTCGGCGATCCGGGAGCCCTCCAGGTCGTGGCGGCATCCGCGCTCCTCGCCCCGGTGTGCGCGCTGGCCGGACTGGCGCTGGGCGCCGCCCTGCGCGGCACCGCGTCGGCCATGGTCGCGACGGTGGTGTGCGTCCTCCTGCTGCCGCTGGCCCTCACCGACGGCCGCCACTGGTCCGCGGTCGCGGGGCACGCCCTGCCCTACCGGGCGTGGCTCCGGCTCACCGACGTCCCCTACGCGCCGGAGGCGACTCCCTTCCCGTGGACCGTGTCGGGCGCCTGGACGGTCTACGCCGGATGGGCGTGCGCCGCGTGCGTGCTGGCCGTTGCCGCGGTGCGCCGCCGCGACCATTGAGGGGAGAGGAAAACCTGTTGTCCCACCGTCGGCGCCCGGGGACCATCGAGTCACAGAACGTCACCTCCGGGGGGAGATCATGATGGGTTACACCGAACTGCCCGGTGCCCGGATACCGATCCGCATGTGGGCCGATCCGGCGGGCGTCGAGGACGGCGCCATGCGGCAGTTGCGCAACGTGACCACGCTGCCGTGGGTCCGCGGCCTGGCGGTCATGCCGGACGTGCACTACGGCAAGGGCGCGACCGTCGGCTCCGTCATCGCCATGGAGGGCGCGGTGTGCCCGGCCGCGGTGGGCGTGGACATCGGGTGCGGCATGTCGGCCGTCAGGACGTCCCTCACGGCCGACGACCTGCCCGACGACCTCTCCGGGCTGCGCTCGCGGATCGAGGCGGCGATCCCGGTCGGGCGGGCGGCGCACGACGTGCCGGTCGGCCCGGCGCGCCTGCACGGCCTGCCCCGGGCCGGGCTCGACGACCTGTGGGCCCGCTTCGACGGCGTCGCGGAGGCGGTCTCGTTCCGCCACGAGCGCGCGACGAAGCAGATGGGCACGCTCGGCGGCGGCAACCACTTCGTCGAGGTGTGCACCGACACCGAGGGCGCCGTGTGGCTGATGCTGCACTCCGGTTCGCGCAACATCGGGAAGGAGCTGGCGGAGCACCACATCGGCGAGGCGCGCAAGCTCCCGCACAACCAGGACCTGGTGGACCGCGACCTCGCGGTGTTCGTCGCCGGGACCCCGCAGATGGCGGCCTACCGGCACGACTTGTTCTGGGCCCAGGAGTACGCGGCGTTCAACAGGGCGGTGATGATGGCGCTGCTGAAGGACGTCGTGCGCCGGGAGTTCGCGGCGGCCGGGCCCCGGTTCGGCGAGGTCATCTCGTGCCACCACAACTACGTGGCCGAGGAGCGCTACGACGGCGTGGACCTGCTCGTCACCCGCAAGGGCGCCATCCGGGCCGGGGACGGCGAGTACGGCATCATCCCCGGCTCGATGGGCACCGGCTCCTACATCGTCAGGGGCCTCGGCAACGCGGCGTCGTTCCGGTCCGCCTCCCACGGCGCGGGGCGGCGCATGAGCCGGAACGCCGCCAAGCGCCGGTTCACCACGGAGGACCTGGCCGCCCAGACGCGGGGCGTCGAGTGCCGCAAGGACGCCGGCGTGGTCGACGAGATACCCGGCGCGTACAAGCCGATCGAGCAGGTCATCGAACGGCAGCGGGACCTCGTCGAGGTCGTGGCCCGGCTGAAGCAGGTCGTCTGCGTCAAGGGCTGAGGCCCGGCCGGGCCCCCGCCGGGAGCCGCCGCGGGGGCGGGCGGGCTCCCGGCGCCGGGCGCGGCCGGGACCGCGCGGCTCACCCGGCGGCGCGGGTGCCGCTGACCATGTAGGTGCGGATCTCCGGCGGGAGCAGCGGCGAGGGCTGTACCCGCGTGGTCATGCCGCGGGACTCCAGCAGGCCGACCACGTCCTTCAGCTGGTTGTCGAGGTCCTGCACCTCAAGGATCGTCTGCTGGACGAGGCCCCAGTGCTCGTCGTCGATGCCGCGCAGGACGTCGAGTTCGGCGCCTTCGACGTCCACCTTGAGCAGGTTCACGGTGCGGCCCTCCGCGAGGAAGGAGGAGAGCCGTTCCACCGTCGCCCGCACCGGGCGGCCCGTGTGGCCGTGGGCGACCTCGTCCGGCGGGAAGTCCCGGGACAGGACCGCGATCTGGAGTTCCTTGTCCTCCGGGTAGCGGGTCGAATTCCCGGGCATGGCCGGGTAGTAGGTGAACTCCACGCCCTCCTCGCGGTGTGCGCCCAGGGCGCACTGGGTGACGTGGAAGTCGGCCAGGTCATGCAGCTCCGCGTTCTTGCGCAACGCCTTGGCCACTTCGGGCATTGGTTCGAAGGCGTGGATTTCCGCCTTCGGGTACCTGCTGCGGACGAAGAGCGAGAAAAGCCCGACATTGGCTCCGACGTCGAACACCAGGGCGTTTTCCGGTAGTCGGATGTCGTCGTAGCACCCCAGGTTGAAGATTTCCTCGTGCTGCCAATGCGCCTCACCCTCGGCCTCGTTGGGCACCCACAGGTTCAGCTGACCGGCCAACTCGATGAGCAGCAAACCGTCCACGGACCCTCCAGTCGAAAGACGTCGTCCGATATCATTCCCCGCTTTCGGGAGAACGACCGGACAGGACTCAAGCGCCGGGCCGCGGCTCGGCCGGTGAATTGCGGAGCCGCCGGAAGGCGCCACCGGAAGGCGGCGCCGTGCGGCGGCTCACCCCCGCAGTGCGGGCGCGATCTCGGAAAGGTCCAGGCTTTTCGCCCGCTCGATGATCCCGGGCCAGCGGTCGAGGAGCAGCCGGTGCGTCGCGTAGTCCTCGTCGACCTCGCGCACGTACCGCTCGGCGTTCTCCGCCAGGTGCCTGCCGATGCGCGCGTACCGTTCGTCGAACGGGATCAGGATCTCGTTCGCGAGCGCCGTGATCCGCGCCGCCCGGCCGGCGGGGTCGGCGCCTGGCAGCGCGCCGACCGCGCGGCCGATCGCCGCGCGCAGTTCCGCCGGGATCAGCTGCGGCGCGGCGGCGTCGGCGCGGCCGACGGCGCCGGGCTCGTACAGCGGCCCGTAGCTGTTGAAGTAGTCGGCGAACCGGGCGATGCCCTCCCAGTAGAGCTGCTTCTGCTCGGGCACGAAGCGCCCGGAGTGGTACTCGTGGAACACCGCCCTGGTGTGGTGCAGGGCGGGGATGCCCAGCGCCATCGCCAGGTCGAACCCGAAGTAGTCGACGGCCAGGTTGTTGTCGCTCGGCACGCTGGGCAGCAGTTCGTGGATTCTGGTGACCGCCACGTTGCCGCAGTCGGGGTCGGCGCCCTCGTTGGGCGCCAGGCGCAGCGTGCGTTCGTCCCGCCCGTCGTACACCTGCTCGGCGGGGAACACCTCCTCCACCAGCGCGGGCACGTCCTCCGGATCGAAGCCGAGGATTTCGTAGAGCCGGTTGACGATGCCGTACGACCGCGCGGCGAAGTCCTTGACGTCGAGGTTCCATTCGCCGAAGTAGTTGCCGCCCACGACGCAGACCGGCGCGTCGTCGACGGCCGCGCCGTGGCCCTCCGGCCTGGCCGCGTCGACGTCGCCGACGCGTCGGCCGAGGTACGCCAGCTCCACCTCGATCGGGAGGGCGCCCGCGGCCTCGGGGACCTCCTCCCGCAGCAGCCGCGTGTCGGAGTCGCGGCGGTGCAGGGCGTCGGCGCCGAACGAGGCGGTCATCAGGAACAGCTTGTTCATCGCCGTCCCGTAGTTGCGCCGCGGGGAGCGGAACATGTCCTTGACGACGTCGGGCTCGTCGCGCAGCAGTGCGTCGAAATAGGCGTGCTGGAGGTCGAGCGTGAGGTGGTGGATGCGCTGGTCCGGGTTCTCGCGGGCCAGTTCCGCCAGGGTCTCGGCGTTGGTGCGCACGGACGGCCCCCGGTCGGTCTCCGACACCACCAGGGGGATCGACCTGCCGGCCCGTTCCCTGGCGAAGTCGAGTTCCGCGAGGTAGCTGGTCGCCGCGCGCGAGCAGTCCCGGTTCGTGGGGATGAAGAACACCGAGGAGGCGAAGGCGGGTTCTGCGACGTGGTGAGGGGGGATCGCGTTCATGGTGGTCTCTCGTTCTCGGATGGGGCCGGCCGCTTCGGTCACGGTCGGCACGTGGGTCGCGGGACCGGGGGGCCTCGGGCAGCAGCCGGCCCGGGCAGCGAGCGCGCCCACCGCCCCGCCATCACCCCTCCGATGCCGTACGTGGCGTGGGCTCCCGAGAGCACCGGCCGCCCGAACGCCTTCTTCGCCACGACGGCCTGGGCGTCGGAGGCCGCACCGAAAGCACCGCCCGCCGTCGCGAGGAGGGTTGTCACGGCGGCGAAGACCAGCACGGTCGGCCCCGGCGGCGGGACCGCGGTGATCACGCAGGCGGCCACGATACTCACCCGGGTGACCGCGCGACTACCGAATTGGGTGAGGGCCCAGCCGGCCGGCAACGGTGCCGGTGATCACCGGACGATGCCCGCGGGACGCGGGCTCGTGAGGACGACCAGTTGCCGCGTCGCCCTGGTCATCGCGACGTAGCGGTCGACCGCGCCCTCGACCCCCTCACCGAACGCCTCCGGGTCGACGAGGACCACCAGGTCGAACTCAAGTCCCTTCGCCAGCGCGGGAGTGAGCGACCGCACCCGGTCCCTCGGCCGGAACTCCGGAGCACCGATGACGCAGGCGATCCCGTCCGGGTGCTCGTCGAGCCAGCCGTCGAGCACCGCGTCCAGGTCCGCGACGGAGCCGCGCAGGACGGGAACGCCCCCCTCACGCACGGACACCGGCACGTTGGCGTCCGGGAGCACGGCCCTGATGACGGGCTCGGCCTCCGCCATGACCTCGGAAGGCGTCCGGTAGTTGACGCTCAGCGTGGCCACCTCGATCCGGCCGAACCCGACCCGTTCCAACCGGTCCCGCCACGACTCCGCGAACCCGCGCCTGGCCTGCGCCCGGTCCCCGACGACGGTGAAGCTGCGGGACGGGCAGCGCGCCAGCAGCATCTGCCACTCCGCGTCGGTGAGTTCCTGCGCCTCGTCCACGACGATGTGCGTGAACGGCCCGGCCAGCGGCTCCCGTTCCGCCCCCGGCAGCGCGGCCCCGTCGACCAGGCTGTCCTGGAGGTCGCGGCCGAGCAGCATCGTGACCGCGCCCTCTCCGTCGTCGTCCGCCGCGACCAGGCCGTCGATGACGTCGGCCATGCGCGCGCGTTCCGCGGCGGCCGAGGCGTGGCGCCGGCGCCTGCGCCGTTCCGCCTCCGGGTCACCGAGCCGCCGCCGCGCGGCGTCCAGCAGCGGCAGGTCGGACACCGTCCAGGGCGCGGTCGGCGCACGCCGCAGCTTCCTGGCGTCGTCGGGGCCGAGCCAAGGAGCGCACATCCGCAGGTAGGCGGGGACCGACCACAGGTCCGCGACGAGGTCGGCCGCCTCGATCAGCGGCCACGCGCGGCCGAGCGCCCCGGTCAGCTCCTCGTCCGCGAGCAGCGACCGCCGCAGCAGGCCGGGCGGAACGTCCTCGCCGAGCCTGTCGGACACGATCGCGACCAGCTCGTCCAGGACGCGCTCGCGCCCCTCGTTGTGCGGGGTCCCCGGCTCCACCGCGTCGAACGCCTCGGCCCAGTCCTCCGCACCCAGCCGGACGTCGGCCCAGTCGGTCGCGACCGTCACCTCGTCCTCGGGCGGCTCCTCGTAGAACCTGACGGCCCGCTCGATCGCCCGCACCATGCCGGCGGACGACTTGAGCCCGGCCACCTCCGGGTCGCTCTCGACCACCGCCCCCGCGCCCTCGGCGACGAGGTCGCGCAGCGTGCAGGTCCGCACCCCGTCCTCGCCGAGGCTGGGCAGCACGTCGGACACGTAGGCCAGGTAGGGCTGGTGGGGCCCGACGAACAGCACCCCGCCGCCGCGGTGGCCGAGCCGGGGATCGGAGTGGAGCAGGTAGGCCGCGCGGTGCAGGGCCACGACCGTCTTCCCCGTGCCGGGACCGCCGTCGACGACGAGGGCGCCGCGCGACCCCGCCCGGATGACGGCGTCCTGATCGGCCTGGATGGTGGCGAGCACGTCCCGCATCCGGTCCGAGCGGCTGCCGCCGAGGCTCGCGATGAACGCCGACTGGTCGTCGAGCGCGGCGTGCCCTTCGAGCCCGTCCGCGGTGAACACCTCGTCCCAGTAGTCGCTCACCCGGCCGCCGCTCCACCGGTACCTGCGGCGGCTCGCCAGGCCCATCGGGTCGGCGTGGGTCGCCGCGAAGAACGGCTCGGCCGCCGGGGCCCGCCAGTCGAGCAGCAGCCGGCGTCCCGCGCTGTCGGTGAGGCCGAGCCGGCCGATGTACACGCGCTCGCCGCCGTCGGCACCCACGATGTGCCCCAGGCACAGGTCGAGACCGAAGCGGCGCAGCGCGCGCAGGCGCCCGGTCAGCCGGTGGATCTCCGCGTCCCGGTCCATCGCCGCGCGGCCGAGGCCGCCCGGCGCCCTGCGCTCGGCGGCGAGCCGCGCGGTCACCTCGGCGACCGCCTCCTCCAGGCTCTCCGCGATGGCCGCGAAGTGCCGTTCGTCCTCGGCGATCAGCGCCGGGTCCGCCTTCCGCGCCAGGTGACCCGGCAGGTCGAACACACCGGTGGCCGCTCTCCCCACGGCGGCGCCCTCAGGACCGGGACCGTCCCCGCCCACCCCATCGGACGACAAAAACATACGCACGCGACGAACCCCTCATATCCCCAGGATCTGGCTCAGGCCAGTGATTGTGCGGCACACCGGGGGCCTTGCCGCAAGCCCCCCGGTGCGCTATAGGTTGAGAGTGGCGAGGAGTTCCCCCGCCTCTTCCCGCGGCCCGCTCCGCCGCCTCCCCCGCGCCGTCGGGCACGACGGGCCCCGCACCGCCGCCGACCCGGCTCCCTGCCACCCGTGCGCGGCTGCCGCACGCCACCCCGGGAATCGGGAATCACGCCATGCGCTCTCACTCGACGCGGTGATCCTCGGCGTTCCCGAGGTGGAGGACGCGCGGGCGTTCTACGCCGCCGTGTTCTCCCGGCCTCCCCCGGCGCCGACGACCGCGGCCGGTACGCGCGGCCCGACCCGCACGGAACCGGGCACCTCGCCCTGCGCCGGACCCGGGGATGCCGTCACAGGATTCCCTGGGGCAACGACGCCCCTCGGCCGCACAGGTGCCTGATGGCCGCGGCGAGGGAATGGCAGTCGAAAAGCGCCGAGTGCTCCTCGCCCGCGAACGGTCGCGGCAGACCGAGCACGTGCCACAAACGACCGGTGTTGATCCTTTTCGTCGCGGGTGCGAGGGCGTTCAGCCAGGGCCTGATACTGAGGAATTCGGCGTCGAGAAATCCGCTCTTGACCTCGTCGCCGCGCGCCCGTGCCCAGCCGACGTTCTCCCCGAGGACGACCATGTCGTTGCCGTAGGAGAGCACCGCCTGCCCGCGGCAGAACTCCAGGAAATCGCCGAGCGCCTCGGCCGGATGGACGCCGTGGCGGTCCACGTCCTCCTGCCCGATTCCGGTGAGACCGGTGAAGTACTCCGACAGGCGCGGGTTGGCCACGGGCCTGACCAGTGCCTCGTGCGCCTCGACCACGGTGTGGGCGTCGTCGAGACGCAGGGCGCCGATCTGCACGATCTCGCGGAGCTGCCCGGGACCCGCCCAGTCCTGTTCGAGCGCCCCCGGCCAGGAGGTGAACTCAAGATCGCAGACAACGTAGGTCGGCACAGCGCATTCTCCTCACTCCGCGGTGGTCGCGCGATGCCGTCGGCCCGTGGCACCGGGGCGGCGCGGGTTCCGCCGATCCGGCCGCCGCCCGCCCCACGCCACTGTTCCCTCATTCGCCCCGCACTATCCCACGCGGCACACTTCTCGACGGGAACGCGCCACAATGGCGCATTCCCGCGCACCCGTTCGCGCCGCGTTCCGCCTGTCGGCAATGGCCGTGGCGCTGTCTTCCGAAGGGAACTGCCCGTTCACACAACGGTCGAATGCGAACACTATTTTGGCATTCATGATCGATACGCAGCTGTCGCGCCGTTCCGTGCTGGGCGGGCTCCTCGGTGGAACCGCCGGAGCCGGGCTCGCCGGCCCGGCCTGGGCGCGCCGGCCGAGGCCGCTCCGTGTACTGATCGCCACCAACGAGCCCTGGGGCACCTACCACGTCGCCCCGATCCTCGACGAGACCGCGCGCCGCGGCTGGGACCTCACCCAGCTCGTGCCCGACTACGCGGGCGTCGCGCCCGGCGACCCCGTCCAGGTCGCCACCCCCGCCGACGCGCCCGCCGCGGACCTGCTCGTGGTCACCGGCGCCGGCGACTGGCCGGCGGACTGCGCCGCGCTGTTCCGCCGACTGCCGCTCAACGCCTCCGCGCTCGCTTACCACCGTCCCACCGAGGCCCCGCGCGCCCATGAACTGCGGCGCCGCGTACGACTGTTCACCGCGTCCTCGGCGGCGGAGGGGCGGGCGTTCGCCGACTGCTTCGGCACCAGGCGCCCGGTGCGGGTGGTGGGCTCGCCGCAGACCGACGACCTCCCGGCCCGCCGCCCGGAACGCGACCTGGTCCTCGTCCTGACCAGCGTCACCCGCCCCGACCCGACCGGGGGCGCGGCGCCCGGCACCGAGGCGCTGCTCCGGTCGGCCGAACGCCTGGCCGCGGCGGGCAAACGCATCCTGGTCGGGCTGCACCCGCGCGAGGACCGTTCGCTGTGGGAGCGGTACGAGATCAGCACCGTCCCCTCCGTGATCGCCTCGGCGCGCGCCGAGGCGGCGATCGGCATACCCGGCACGGTCTTCCCCCTGGTCGCCGCCGTCGGCACGCCGCTCGTCGGCTGCGTGGACCCCGGACTCGCCGTCCCCGACTACCTGTTGTCCGTCTGCTCCGCGCTCGTCGACGACCCGGCCGGGGCCCTGGACGCGGTGAGCGCCGCGCGGCTCCCCGAGCCCGCCGTCCTGTCCGACGCGGTGGGCCCGGTCGGCGGGTCGGCCGACCGCCTGCTCGACGCCTGGCGCGAACGCACGCCGGCCGGCCGCCCCGCCGCTCTCTCCGCCGCCTGACCGCGGGCGTCCCGGATCAGCGCGTGGAGAGGCGGAGGAAGGTCACCGAGTGGGGCGGGAAGGCGTAGGTGAACCGGTTCCCCGCGTGCCGGAACACCGACTCCCGCGGCGCGATGGGCCGTTCGGTCTCGGTGTTCACGGCGTCCGGGTCGCCGTGCAGGGTGGTCACGTGGGCGGTCCTGCCGACGCGCGCCCGGCGGCCGAGGTCGATGTCGGTGACCGCCTCGGCCTCCTGCGCGTTGACGACCTTGACGATCAGGTCGCCGGTGGCCTCGTCGCGGGTGACGACCTGCCGGAACGGCTCGGTCGCCGGCTCCGTGAAGCTGCCCCACTCCCGGCCGTCGAGGAACAGGGTCGCGGTACGGCCGCGGACCTCGACGCGGATGTCGTAGGCCCGGCCGGTCTCGATCGTCGTGCCGTCCCCGACGACCTCGGCGCGCGACCCGCCGGTGGCCTGCTCGACGGCGGAGCGGGTGTTGTTCCAGCCGCCGAGGTTCCACCAGTAGTAGGTGCCTGTGTCCCGGACGCCGAAGCCGATGAGGAAGCCCTCGCTGCCGGCGCGTTTGGTCGCGGTCACCTCCAGGTCGTAGTCGCTCCAGGCCGGGTCGCCCGCGACCAGCATGTTCTCGGTGGAGGCCAGGTCGGACTGCACGAGCGCCCCGTTCTCGACGCCCCACGTCCCCGCGCCCGTGGTGGGCGACCACTGGCCCGTTCCGGCCGAGAAGTCGTCCGCCAGCAGCGTCCGGCCGTCGGCGGCCGTCACGGCGACGTCGTCGTAGGCGGCGCTTGTGGCCCAGGTGCCCAGGCCGACGGCGCCGGTGATGGGCCGCTCCTGCCCGGGTGACGCGGTGGCCCGGCTCGGCACGACCTCGTCCCCGGTGTTCGTCGCGAACAGCTTCTGCACCTCGTAGGACGCCGAGCCCCAGGAGGCGTCGTTGTCGAACCAGATGAGGTCGGGACGCCACTGGGTGCCCTGGCTGTGGGCGAGCAGCGGGGCGTAGGAGGCGAGGCGGACGACGTCGGCGTTGCGCTCAAGACCGGTCATGAACGCCGCCTCGGCCAGCGCGTTGGCGAACCGGTTGTCGCGGGAGGCGTATTCGCCGAGGAAGACGTCGGGGCCCTCGCGGTCGTAGGAGTCGTAGCGCTCGTTGTTGGCGAGGAACCAGGCAGGCGACTGGTAGTAGTGCTCGTCGACCATGTCCACGCCGGCCTGCCGGTTCAGCTCCCAGGCCCGGTCGAACGTCGGACCGCTCGCCGAGGGGCCCGAGTTGCTGATCACCGTGATCCCGGGGTGGGCGGCCTCGATGGCCTCGCGGAACACCGCGAAGCGCTCCATGAACGCGTCCGGCAGGTTCTCCTCGTTGCCGACGGCCAGGTGCGTGAGGCCGAACGGCTCCGGGTGGCCCATCCGGGCGCGGACCGCGCCCCACTCGGAGGTGGCCGGGCCGTTGGCGAACTCGATCAGGTCGAGGGTGTCCTGGACGTGCCGGGCCAGCAGCGCGGGATCGTCGGTCGCCCGGTTCTCGCCGCAGCCGGTCACGAGCGCGGGCACGACGGGCAGCGGCATCGCGCCGATGTCCTCGGCGAACTGGAAGTACTCGTAGTAGCCGAGCCCGTAGGACTGGTTGTAGCCCCAGAAGTTGTGGTTGACCGCCCGCTCCTCGACCGGGCCGACCGTCTCCTTCCACTGGTAGGAACGCTCCCGGGGCCAGTCGGGCGCCTGGTAGCCCTCGTGCGTCCCGGTGTTGACCAGGCAGCCGCCGGGGAAGCGGAGGAAGCCCGGCTCAAGCGCGGCGATGCGTTCCGCGAGGTCCTGGCGCAGGCCGTTCTCGCGGCCGAGGAAGGTGTCCTGCGGGAAGAGGGAGACCATGTCGAGGCGGACGGTCCCCGCGCCGCCGGCCGTCACCGTCAGGCTCCCGTCGGCCGCCGACGCGGTCGCGGTGAGGGTGCCGGTGTACTTCGTCCAGGTGTCGCCCGCCACGGCCACGGCCGCGTCCGCCGCGAGCGGCGTTCCGTCCTCCGTCCCCAGGGAGACGCGCAGTTCCGTGCCGGCGGGCCGGTCGGAGCGGGCCCACACCGAGAAGTCGTAGGCGTCCCCCTCGGTGATCTCCATGCCGGTGAAGAACCCGGCGTTGCGCACCCCGAACCCGGCGCCTTCGCCCTCCCCGTCGCCTGCGAGGGACAGCCTGAGGTACTGGCGGTTGGTCTCGTTCAGCCGCTCACCGTCGTCCACCACGGCCGCGGTGCCCGTGGCGCCGCCGCGCGAGGCCTCGGACCAGGCCGTCATCGGCGTGTAGGAGGCGTGGTCGGCGGGGCCGAACTCGAAGGAGCGGTTGCGCACCAGCTCCGCGTAGAGACCGCCGTCGGCGGCGAAGTTGATGTCTTCGAGGAACAGGCCGTACATCGACTCGGAGATGTCGGGCCCGGTGCCGGCGGTGTCCACCCGGATCGCGTAGTCGGGCCGGGGCGCGGCCGACGCGCCGCCCGCCCCGCCGGGCAGGAGGGGCGCCGCAACAGCGAGGGCCAGGGCCGACAACAGCAGCGGACGCGCACGGCGGGCGCGGGATGGGTGACGTCTGGAACGCATCGGTGCTCCGTACGTTGTCGGGCGGCCCTGAAGGGCGCCTCCTGCGGGTCATGACCTCGGCTGAACCACGCGCACACGCTTCGTTCGGAATCACGAACACGGTCTGAAATGCGGGACGACCGTAGTAACGCGGCACCGCACCGTCAAGCCCTCGCGTACGCCTCCCCGCGCGCGAGGGTCCGAACCGGCCTTCGTCACCCGGCCAGCGCCGGGAACGCCCGCCGCACCTCGGCGAAGAGAGCGGGATAGTCGGAGCCGTACGCGGCCACCGCCGTGAACAGCGTGTGCACCACGGCACGCAGCGGGTCCGGGTCGGAAGCGTCCCGCAGGGCGGGTATCGCGGCCTGCTGCGGCACGACCTCGCGCGTCCTTCCGTCGAACGCGACCACCGCGGTCTTCGGTATCCGCTCGTCGTCGAGCACCCGCTCCCACACGCGGTGCCTGCTGTAGAACGGCGCAGGCAGCGGCTCCCCACAGTCCAGGGCCGCCAACGCGGGCGCTATCCAGTCGACTTCGGCGAGGCCGGCGACGGTGTAGGCCCGCCGCGCCGCCCAGCGCGCGAGCGCGCGGTGCGTGGCGGCGTCCGCGGCGTCGATCGCCTCGACCAGCCCCCGGTCGAGGCGCGACAGCTCCGGCGCCACACGGCCCGCCATCCGCCGCATCCGCTCGCTGGGCCGCAGGCCGCGCCACAGCAGGTTCTCACGCTCCAGTCGCCGCCGCTCGGCCTCGCGCCACTCCGCCTCCCGTTCCTTCCACGACCGTTCCGGCACCGGCCGCGGCGCGAACGTGAGCCCGTTCCAGTAGGCCGCGGCGGCACTGGTCTGCTTCACGACCCGGTCGGGCGCGGGCGGCGCGGGCCAGAACTGGAGCAGGTAGCGGTCCGTCCGCGGCTGCCCGTCCCGCCGCATGTCGAGCCGGTGCGCCGCGTCCATGCCGGTGCCGCAGTACCGGACGCGGTGGCTCACCTCGTCGAGCGCCAGCGGCGGGAGATCGCGCCGGCCTTCCCACTCCATGAGCACGACGTCGTCGGTCGCGGGCAGGAAGGAGACCTCGACGATGTCCTCCCACCCGTCGTCGTACGCAGGCGCCTCGTCATGCCGCTCGACCCGCAGCCCCACCCCGCCGAAGCGCAGGCCAGTGATCAACTTGAGGAACCCGGGCAGCGAGGCGTCGCAGAGCCCGGGCCGCTCCCCGAAATCGATCCCTTCCGTGAATCCGCGCTCGGGCTGGGGCCGGCTGTCCACGTAGAACTGGTGGTACGAGACGTCCAACTCACCTTCGAACAATGTCCGCATGCGCTCAGTCTGCCTGGCACCACTGACAGTGACCCCAAGCCGTCCAGCGCCACGCCCCTGCCGGGCCCGGCCTCAGCCGTGCCCGGCAGGTAGCTGCTGCGCGGCGGCGCGCTGCGCCGCCCATGAACGGTGCTCCATCCCTCGCTCGGAGGTCCACGCGGGGTGCTACGCGGTGGCCCCGTTCACCGGAAGGTGCCGCGACCGGCAGCGGTCACTGAGCGGCAAGCTGGGCCACATGGTCGGGGCTCAGTGCGCCCTGGAAGGTGCGCAGTTCGTCGATCGCACCGGGCCAGTACTCGCCCCACTGGCCGTCCGAACGGCTGCGCCCGACCTGGAGCGAGTGGTCCGCGCGGAAGGAGAGCACGTTGCCACTCCCGTCGACACGCTGGCCGTTCACGTACAGGGTCAGCTCGCGGCGGAAGCCGTCGTAGACGAGGGCGAGGTGGTTCCACTCCAGCGCGTCGTAGTACATGGGAGAGGTCACCATGACGACGTTCGCCGACGCGGAGTCCGCGTCCGCCATCGTGATCTGCCACTGGCCCCAGGCGGGGGCGTCCGGCTCGGGCACGAACCGGACGGCGAAGGCGCTGCCGTGCTGCCCGGCCGCGCTGAAAACGGTCACGGCTTCCTCGGGAACGGTTGCGGCCTGCGCCCAGCCCGCGACGGAGAAACCGGCGGAGGTGTCCATGGGCACCGTGGTGGTCTCGGCATGGTCGTCGACACCATCGAGCACCAGGGCCCCCTGGTCGACCCAGCCCGGCCCGATGGCGGCACCACCGTTCAGGGTGAGCGGTGTCCCGGCTCCCGAGCTGTCCGGCGTCGAGTCGGGCGGCGAGCCCTCGGCCTGCTCGAACTGCCAGCGCCCGGTGCTCACCGGGTGCCGTTCGTACAGCCCCCGTATCTCGTCCGCCGTTATCACGCGGTCGTAGAAGCGGACATCATCGATCGCACCGTCCAAATGATCGCGGACGCCATCGGGATGCTCCGACGCACCGAACACGACCGGCCCCGTGGCCTCCCACCGGTCGGAGTAGGGCTGCGACCCGACGAACCGGCCGTTGACGTACAACTCCAGTCGTTCGGCATCCATGTCGTGCATACCGACCACATGGGCCCACGTTCCACGACCGAGCGCGGGACAGTCCTGGGCGCCCGCCTCGCAGGGACTGTGGGTCACTACGACATCGGCGCCGTCGGATCCGGGCGCGGCGCCGCCCATGAACGACCAGCCGCCACCGTTCG
This sequence comes from Streptomyces marincola, assembly GCF_020410765.1. Taxonomy (NCBI): domain Bacteria; kingdom Bacillati; phylum Actinomycetota; class Actinomycetes; order Kitasatosporales; family Streptomycetaceae; genus Streptomyces; species Streptomyces marincola. Next base: position 2,009,596 of record NZ_CP084541.1, read on the forward strand.
GACGGTGGTGGAGCGAGAAACCGGGCCCCGAGGCGCCGCCCTGCATGACGGCCGTCATGTGCCGGTTCTCCTGGTCCGCGGGCAGCCAGGCCCACAGCGAGACGGTGTACGACTGGGACGTGTCCACGACCGGCCGGCCGGTGAGGGCGTGCCCGGTCTCCCCGTCGAAGGACAGGGCACCGTCCCGCACGCCGGTGGTCCCGGTCTCCGCGCCGCCGTGCAGCCGGGCCTCGGCGGGCTGGCCCTCACCCGCGACGGAGGACGCGTCCGCGGCCTCCTCGAAGTTCCAGACGGCGGTGGCGGGCCGCAGACCGGCCACCGGCTCAGTGCCCGCGTGCAGTTGGGCGACCTGCTCGTCGTTCAACCAGTCGTCGTGGAAACGCACCTCGTCGAGGTCGCCGGAGAAGAAGTCGCCGCCGCCCCCGGGACCGCCCAGGGCCGCCCCCAGCGCGGTAGCGCCGCGCGCCCGCGAGTGAGCGCCCGTCCAGGGCACGTCGCCCACCCGCTCGCCGTCGACGTAGAGCACCAGCTCTTGATCGGCGTCGTTGAACACACCCGCCACGTGGGTCCACGCCCCGGCGGTCGCGGGCTGTCCCTGGCTCGCCTCGCGCTCGGACGCCGAGGTGCCCCCCGGGGTCTGGGCGAACGTCCACCCCCGCTCCGGGTGCGCGTAGAGCCGGTAGGCCAACCCATCGGCACCGTTCTGGGAGACCGCCGTGGCCGACGCGGCCACCCCCTCATCGGGCAGGCGCGCCCAGAGGGAGACCGTGAAGCTCTTCGACGTGTCCAGCACGGGTATCTCGGTGGCCGCGTATCCGTTCTCCCCCGCGAAGTGCAGTCCGCCGCCCCGGTATCCCTCACCGCCCGGTGCGGCGTCGCCGGTCAGCCGCGCCTGCCAGAGCGCGCCCTCGCCGGTCACCTCGGCGGCACCGGCCTCATCGTCGAGGTCGAACGCCAGGTGTTCCGGCTCTCCGGCTCGGACCGTGAAGTCGTAGGTGCGGATGGGCGACGCGTTGCCCGCCGCGTCGACGGCCTGGACGGTCACGAAGTTGATACCCGGCCTCCGCGGCAGCATCTGGACGGTCCGCGGCGCGCCACCCGATGTGCTGACCGAGTTCGACGATGTCGGGTCGCTGTTGATGCCGTACCAGTAGGCGACCACATCGGCGTCGGGCGAGTCGAAGGTGAAGTCGCCGTACTTGCCGACGCCGTCGTGCCAGGCATCGTTCGGGTCGTCGGGGTCGGATTCCGGGTACTGCCAGGAGGAGACCGACGGCGCCTGCGGCCTGACCTGGTCGGAGGACGCGGCACCCCCCTCCGGTCCGCCCGGCGCCTCGGTTCGAGACTCCCTCGTGCCGCCCTGCTCATCGGATGCTGTCGCCGCGGCTGCGGACTGCCCGCCGCTCAGCAGCCCGAGCGCCAGCGCCGCCACCACAGCGGACACGACTCCCCTGCCGGCCCCCACCTTCACACGCCCTCCCCAGGCATCACATTCCCCGCAGGGAACGCACAGATTCCCGAAGATCGTAAAGTCGCCTCGCACGCACGTCCACATACCAAACCAGAACAAAGTGGACTCGATTTACCTCTGTGCACAGCAATCCCGCACCGAGAGTTACCCAGGTGCCCCACTGGCTACTCTGGCCCCATATACGGCCACACGTCTCCCGCCGCCCCGCGCCGGGCGCGCGCCGGCGCGGGCGCCGCGACGACACGGTTGCGAACGGCCGGGTCCGACCCGGTCAGCGGACGACGCGTTCGATCAGGGCCTGCCAGCTGTCGCCCAGAAAACGCCCGACCTCCTGCGCCGGGGGCGCGTCCGTCTCCGGCGTGGACAGGTACAGCAGCAACGGGCCCTCCAGGGCGGCCGTGAGCTGGATCGAGAGGCCGTTGAGGCTGGGCATCCGCACCTCGGCCCGGCCGAGCAGCATGCGGATGTGGAGCTGGGAGACCGACGGCTCGCCGGCCGCGACGGGCCCGCCGCGTTCGATCGATGCCCGCGCGATGGCGTGGTGGTCCAGGAGGAACGCGATGCGGGCGCGGCCGTAGGCGACGAGGCGTTCCACCGGATCGGCACCGGGCCCCAGCGGCGGCGGGCCGGACAGGACCCGCTCCTGGAAGTGCCGCTCGTCCGCGTCCAGCAGCGCCCTGAAGATGCCGGCCCGGGTGCCGAAGCGCCGGAACACCGTGCCCTTGCCAAGACCGGCGCGCTCGGCCAGGCCGTCCATCGTCACCTTCTCGGCGCCGTGCTCCGCGATCATCTCGCGGGCCACTCCCAGCAGGCGCTCGCGGTTGCGCACCGCGTCGGCACGTTCACCGCGCGGCTTCCCGAAGGGCACTGGAAACGGGTCCACACGGCCCAACCTATCGCGCCGGAACAGAAACGGGGTAAAGTCCGTTTACCCGAACACGAGCGGGACCGCGGCTCCGGCACCCCGGCCCGCTGTGCCCCCTGCACGCACCACTTCACCTTGCGAGGAATCTCCCCATGAACCTGTTCCGCCTGGACGCCAGCATCCTGCCCGCCACCTCCGCCAGCGCCGAGATCGCCGACATAGCCGAGGCCGACTGGACCGCCCGGCACCCCGACGCCGTGGTCACCCGCCGGCACCTCGGCACCGATTTCCTGCCCGCCGACGCCTGGGCGGTCGCCACCACCGCGGGCTTCACGCCCGAGACGGACCGCACCCCGGCCCAACGCGAGGCCCTCGCCCTGGCCGCGACCCTGGCCGACGAACTCCAGAACGCCGACGCCGCGGTCCTGGCCGTTCCGCTGTACAACTACGGCGTCTCCCAGCACTTCAAGACCTGGGTCGACCTCGTCATCGCGGGCAGCGGCCCCACCACCCCGCTGCTGAAGGGCACCCCGACCGTGCTGGTCACCACGCTCGGCGGCGGCTACGGGCCCGGCACGCCGCGCGAGGGCTGGGACCACTCCACCCCCTACCTGGAACGCGTTCTCGGCGACATCTGGCAGGCCGACCTCACCGTCATCAAGCGGGAACTCACCCTCGCCGCCACCACCCCCGGCATGGAGGGCCTGCGGGATCTCGCGGAGCAGCAGCACTCCCAGGCACTCGCCGCGGCCCGCGAGGCCGGCCGGGTCCTCGCCGGAAGCTGACCCACGCGCCCGGGACCCGTGGGGCGCCTCGCGTCGCGTGCGGATCGTCACAGGGCACCTGCCGGGAAGGCGAGGCCGCGGAATGACACAGTGGAATCCCAGCCCCGCACCCCTGGAGACAGACCCGTCCATGCGACTGCTGCTCATTCGACACGGCCAGACCCCCTCCAACGTCAAGCACCTGCTCGACACCGCCGAGCCCGGCCCCGCGCTGACCGCTCTCGGGGAGGAGCAGGCAGCCGCCCTCCCGGAAGCGCTGGCGGCGGAGGACATCGGCGTTCTCTACGCCTCGACGCTGATCCGCACCCAGCTCACCGCGGCGCCGCTCGCCGCCCGCACCGGGCTTGAGATCAGGGTGCGGGAAGGCATCCGGGAGCTGTCCGCCGGCGAGCTGGAGATGCGGGGGGACGAGCAGGCGATCGAGGCCTACCTGACCACGGCGTTCGCCTGGTCCGCGGGTGACACCGCGCGTCGGATGCCGGGTGGGGAGAACGGCGTGGAGGCGCTGCGGCGTTTCGACTCCGTGGTCGAGGAGGCCGCGGGCACCGGGGCCGGGACCGTGGCCATGGTCAGCCACGGGGCCGCGATACGCATGTGGTCGGCGGCCAGGGCGGAGAACATCGACTCCGCGTTCGTCGCCGCCCACGAACTGGACAACACCGGCGTCGTCATCCTCTCCGGCGCGCCGGGCGAGGGCTGGCGCGTCGTCCGCTGGGAAGGCCGGGCCCTCGGCCCCGAGGACAGCGTTCCGCACACGAGCGGCCCCGCGGGAGAGCCCGTCGAGGACGCCGACGGCTGAACGGCCGGACGAGCGCCGCGGAGCCCTGGGGCCCGCGGACCGGACGGCCGGTCCGCGGACCCCTCACCTCCCGAGTGCGTCCGCCGAAGCTCAGCGCACGTAGATGTCGGGCTGCGGCGGGCGGGTCATGCCGGCCCCGAGGAAGTAGCTCGGGTGGGGCGGCTGGTTGTAGGCGGTGTTCTGCCAGGCCAGCGCCACCCGGTACTGCGCGTCATGGGCCAGGGTGTGCAGCTTGGTAGTGGTCGGCGTGGTCGTGGCGTAGATACGCAGGGCGCTGTTGTCCGAGTGGCGCCAGATGACTTCCTCGCGCCAGTCGCCGAACAGATCGCCCGAGAGCACAGGGGTCGACTTGGTGCCGTTGCTGGAGGCCACACCGCTGCCGGTGAGCAGCCGGGTGTCGCCGCCGGTGCCGTACTTGTCGATCTGCGTGCCGTTGAGGAGTTCGCGCACGGGGTCGGCGTCCCACCAGACGAGGAAGTTGGCCGAGGAGGGGTTGCGGCCGACGTTGCCGCCGGAGGCGTTGCGGAGCTGGTTCATGTTCGGCCCGGAGCCCCAGAACTCCGCGCCGGGGTTGCCGGCGTGGATGTCGCCGGCGACCCCGCGGCCCGGCCCTTCGTCTCCGCTGGTGGGGGTGCGGTGGATGACCGCGCCGGTGGCGGCATCGTGGAGGTCGGAGCCGGGCTGGTTGCCGGACTCGTGGATGGTGAACACCTCAAGTCCCGGGCGGGAGGGCACGAAGTCTCCCACGTGCAGGGCGTCGCCGTGGCCGAAGCCGGTGGCGTACATGAGGGTGCCGTTGTCGTTGATGGTCGCGGAGCCGTACACGATCTCCTGGCGGCCGTCCGCGTCCACGTCCGCGATCGACAGCTGGTGGTTGCCCTGCCCGGCGGCGCGGGAGTTGCCCGAGGCGTTGGAGTCGAACGTCCAGCGCTTGGTCAGCTCCCCGTCGCGGAAGTCCCAGGCCGCGATCACCGCGCGGGTGTAGTAGCCCCGGGCCATGATCAACGAGGGCCGCTGGCCGTCCAGATACGCGGTTCCGGCCAGGAACCGGTCCACCCGGTTGCCGTAGTTGTCGCCCCAGGAGGCGACGTTGCCGCGCGGCGGGTCGTAGTCCACTGTGTCCATCGCGGCGCCGGTCAGGCCGTTGAACATGGTCAGGTACTCGGGACCGGCGAGGATGTACCCACTGGAGTTGCGGTGGTCGGCACCGGCGTTGCCGATGACCGCTCCCTGCCCGTCGCGCGTGCCGTCGGCCGTCTTCATGGCCACCTCGGCCCGGCCGTCACCGTCGTAGTCGTACACCTGGAACTGCGTGTAGTGCGCCCCGGCCCGGATGTTGCGGCCCAGGTCGATACGCCACAGCCGCTCGCCGCCCAGCCGGTAGGCATCGATATAGACGTTCCCCGTGGTGCCCGACTGGGAGTTGTCCTTGGCGTTGTTCGGGTCCCACTTCACGATCAGCTCGTACTGCCCGTCACCGTCCACATCCCCCGGGCTCGCCTCGACCGGCGTATAACCAGAACCAGGGCTCCGCAACGGAACATCCAGATAGTTCCCCCCGGTGAAACGCAACGACGGCTCCGACGCCGGCTGCTCCACCCCGCCCACCACCGCGCGAACGGTGTACGAGGCGCCGGAAGGGGCCCCACTGTCCAAGTAGTTCGTGGAGTCGGTGACCGGCGAACCGTTCACCCTCGTCCCGTCGCGGTACACGTTGAACGCCGTGTCATAGGTCTCGGTACCCAGCAACCGCCAGGAGACCAGGTTCCCGCTGCCGGAACGCACCGACACCAGACCCCGGTTCAAATCCTCCATCTGCATGCCGTCACCCGGCGGGTCCGGGTTCTGGTCGTCGTCGAGCTGCGTGGCGGTCAGGCTGACCGGGTCGAGGCCGGGCGCCGAGGCCGTGAACGTGGCCGCGCCGCTGCCCGTGGCCGCGGCGGCGATGGTGACGGGCCGCGCGGTGCCCCAGTTCGACGGGGTGAACGTCAGGGCCGAGGGGCCGCTGACGGAGAGGCCTGTGTTGCCGCTCGTGCGGGCCACCGTGACGGTGACGTCGCTCGCTGGCCTGGCGCTCAGCCGGAGGTTGAACGTGCCCGTGGTGCCCCGCGCCAGGGTCAGCGACGAGGGCGAGGCGACAATGGCGACCTCGTCGGCCGGCGGCTCGTCCTCGCCGCAGGCGACGCCGTTCACCGTGAAGCTCGTCGGCGCCGTGTTGACACCCGTGTAGGTGAAGTTGGCGCCGGCCGTCACCGTGGCGCCCGGGGCCAGGCTGCCGTTCCACGACTCGCTGGCGACGGTGACGGTCCGGCCGGACTGCGACCAACGGCCGCTCCAGCCTTCCTGAAGGCGCTGGTCACCGGCGTACTGGTACGACAGCGACCAGTTCGACGCCGCCGCGTCACCGGTGTTCCGGATCGCGACCTCGGCCGTGAAGCCCGTTCCCCAGTCGTTGACCGCGTAGCCCACCTCGCAGGCGAACGCCGCCGCGTGCGCGGTCCCGTTGAGTCCCGTGATCAGCGTCAGCGGGAGGGCCGCGGCCACCAGCGCGGCGACCCGCCCCCGGCGGTGCGAGCCCCGGCGCCCGCCACCGGACAGCCGGGAGAACGGTCGTGCCGATGCGGCAACGCGCCGGGCGTTCGATCGCCGGGCGGCGGACGCGCGTAACGGGGCGGCTTCGCCGCTGGGTGGCCCGACCTGCGAAGACGTTGGTGTTCCGCGCGCTCGGCGCGAACCTCGAAGAAACATGACGGCTCCTTCCGATGAGACGAGAGACCCACCCGACGCCCGAATGAAACGTTTCACAACCTCCGTGCGAGAAAGGCCGGGAAACGAGCGGGGAAGGTGTGGGAGCGCTCCCAAAGAGTAGGGACGGTTCCGGCCCCCCACAAGACATCTGCACCCGGAACCTGCAACGAGCCCGCACGAAACGCACCGCCGCCCGCCGTTCGCATCCCTGAGCCGCACGCCCGGACGCGGAAGGGGTCTTGCGGGCGGAACGAGCCGACCTTCACGACCCTCAGCCGCCGCCACCGGGATCGGTCTCCCGGGCGCCCGTAACGATCGCACGCAACTCATCACTCCACCCCTGCGGCGCCACGAGCGATGGACTCTCCTGCGTCACTTCGATACGGGAGTCCATCGTTTCGTCGGCTTCCATGAACCGCACGTGGAACCTCCGTTCCGGACATGCCACCGCGAGCCTGGCACTCCACGTCTGAACCAGTATCAATCCCAGCTCGCGGTTCGCAGCTCCGACCAGTTCCGCCGGTCCCCTTTCCTGTCGAAATATGTGGGCGACCTCGAACCTGTTGAAGCTGTCAACGGCACCTGTCCACGACATCGGCGCCCAGCCCCTACCTGACACGGGTGTCCGTAGACGTTCCCTGATGTACTGCTCGTCGGCACCCCAGAGCCCCAGGAACACAGCTCCCTCCACTTGCAGGATCTTCGGCCAGAAGAGCCGGGAGTACACGAGGGCTTGCACCGAATCGCCCAGTTCACTCGCATACGCGACCGGGTCGAGAAAGCCCACGCCCGGAAAAGCCCGCAGCAGAATCCGACCCACCGCGACATCCTCGCGCGACGCTTTTCGGTTATTCATAGCGGATCGCTTCGGATCGCCGTGATAGCGCACCGTTAGGGCGTGCCCGTGAGGTTGCCCATGATGGCGTAGAGCTGTTCCGGGGTCAGTGGGGCGGCGGGCAGCGGATGGGCGGCTTCGGTGCGCAGGCCGTCGAGCATGAAGGCGACACCGCGGCGCCACACGTCGGGGGCGGTGTCCTTGGCGGCGCGGGCCAGCAGGGCGTTGGCGCTGAGGATGAACAGCAGGTCCTCGCCGGTGAAGTCCGGGCGCAGGGCGCCGGCCCGCTGGGCCCGTTCGATGATGCTCCCGGCGTCACGGTGGCATCGTGCGCAGACGGCCATCAGGCGTTCGGCGGCGGGGTAACGGCCGCTGATCACGTCATTGATCGCGGGGTCGGTGGCCTGGAGCTCGCCGAGCTTCTCGATGTAGTGGGCGAACCCGTCCCAGGCGTCCTCGGCGGCCAGGGCCTGCTCGGCGACCTCACCGAGGCGCTGCGCGGCCAGGTCGGCGACCACCTCGTCGATCAGCGCCTCGCGGCTGCCGAAGAGGTTGTACAGGGTGCCGTGGCTCACGCCCGCCCGCCGGGCGATCTCCTTGAGCGGGGCGTTCAACCCGCGCTCGCTGAACAGTTCGGCCGCCGCTGCCCGCAGCTTCTCCGCGTTGCGCCGTGCGTCGGCTCGCATCCGGCATTCCTCCTGGTCGTGTACTCGCCATCCATGGTCGCATTCTCACCCCACTCGCAACTTGACCCCTCTATCAACTTGCATGTACCTTCGAGCCAGAAGTTGACCACCGGGTCAGCATAACTTCGGAGCAAGAGGAGCACACCATGTCGAAGGTGATCGCCGTCTTCGGTGCCGGTATCGGGCTTGGCGCGTCCGTCGCCCGACGGTTCGGCCGGGAAGGTTTCCGCGTCGCGCTGGTGGCCCGCCGCAAGGACCGTTTGGACGCGCTGGTCGCCCAGCTCGCCGATGAGGGCATCGAGGCTGCGGCCTTCCCCGCCGACCTATCCGACCCCGCGGGCGTCCCCGAGCTGATCGACGCCATCTGCGGCCACTTCGGCCGTATCGACGTCGTCGAGTATTCCCCGATCAATGGCGACACGGCCTTCACCCCGGCCGCGCAGCTGGACGCGGCCACCCTTCAGCGCCTCGTGCCGCTCCTGCTGCTCACCCCGGTGGAGGTGGCCCGCGCCGTGCTGCTGGAGATGACCGAGCGCGGCGACGGCGCCTTCCTCATGACCACCGGCTACTCGGCCGCCCAGCCCGTACCCCACCTGAGCGGCCCGGGCCCGGTCATGGCCGCCGCGCGGAACTGGCTGTACTCCCTGAACGCGGAACTGGCCGGCACGGGCGTCTACGCCGGCACCCTCACCGTTGCCGCGCTGGTCCTCAACAGCGAGGCCGCCGAGCAGGCGATCGCCAGCCAGGACGCGCCGGCGCCGGACGGCGACTTCGCGGGCGTCCCCACCGTGCACCCGGACCAACTCGCCGAGCGCTACTGGGACATGTACACCACGCGCGACCGCGTCGAGCTGGCGCACCCGGTGGAGCTGACCCCTGTCCCCGCGTCCGCGTGGAGCCCCCAGGACGACGCCCACGCGTAACCGGCGCCTTGTGCGGGCCCCTTCGCTGGAACTCGCCCGCGCCGCCAGGCCGACTCCACCACGACCGCCACTCGCCAGGTCCCGCTGGTGGAGCGCCGACGAAGAACCGGGACACTGACCATGGACCGCATCTTTCACAGCTGGACCGGCCGAGCGGCGGGCGCGGGGAGGCGGACGACGGTTCGACGGGGGAACGGCCGCAAGAGGCGGACGGCTGCACGCCACGTTCCAGGGGCCCGCGTCCCGGGGTGAGGGCGTCAGTCACTCAGTCGGACCCCCGGCGGCCCTCTTCCGGACGGGGGCCTGGGGAGCCAACGAGAACTGGATTCCTGACCTCTTGCGCGCCTTGCGATCAGGACCACGCACCACCAGCCGCACCAGCCATCCGACCAGCACGCTCCACAGCATCCGCGGCAAGGGCCGCGACAGCGGCCGAACCCCGTCCGGAACGGTTCCCTTCCGCTGATGCGCCGCGGGCCCGGGGCCCGAGCGCGGACGTCGACGGGTCCGCGGCCCGTCAGATGACCGCCTTCTCCTCGGTGACCATCACGGCCACCGAATCCATGTCGATGAAACGCGCTTCATCGGGATTGACCAGCGTCCGGTAGTTCTCGGAGGCGAAGAAGGCATCGTGGTCCGCCCAGTCCTCGAACCAGATCTCCGTCAGGCCGTCGTAGGCCCGGGGCGGGTAGTTCGCGGCGGGGACCGGGTGGGACACCCTGTACTTGCGCACGTAACGCGCCGCCTCAGGGATGGACGTGAACAGCGGCGCGTGCCGCTCCCGGTGGTGCTCGACGAACTCCTCGTACGGCATTCCCTCGACACGGTTGATCATGAAGATGAGCTTCAGCATGGCGCTAACCTAAAAGTTGACACCCATGTCAAGGGCAAGTGCACGAGCGGTCAGCGCGGGGGAGTTCGGCATGCGGATCGGTGAACTGTCCGCCCGCACCGGTGCCAGCCCCCGCTCGCTGCGCTACTACGAGGCACAGGGCCTCCTCGCCAGCTCCCGATCACCCAGCGGACAGCGCCACTACAACGAGGAGCACATCCAACGCGTGCGCCTCGTACAGGCGTTCCTGGCAGCAGGCGTGCCCAGCGCCACCATCGCCGAAATGGCACCCTGCATGTCCGAACCGACCCAGGACAGAGCACGGCAGGCACTGGAGATCCTGGGCCGCGAACGGGCCCGGCTGTCCGAGGCCATCGACGACCTCCTCACCGCCAGAACCGCGCTCGACCACCTCATCGACGACAACCACGCCTACCTGGCACGGTCGGCGGACGACGCTCCCTGACCGACAACGTTCGGATCAACGCGCGGCCAGGCGCCTCAGTCGACAACACGAACCGGAGCAGCGAGCAGGCGGTGTCGATGGCGGTCGTGGCGGCCTGCGGTGATGCGGTGATGCGGTGATGCGGTGATGCGGTGGAAAGCGTCGGTTCGTTCTCGACCTGGGCGGCCTCGCGGGCCTACGGAGCGACCGCGTCCGTGGTCAGGGCCCCTGCCCGCAGAGCCGTCGCCAGGCCCCGACGAGGTGTTCATGCGCGATGTGCAGAACCAGCAGCAGCACCTCGATCAGCGCCCGAATGCCCTCCGTATCGCCGTGGGCCTCGACCGCCGCCGCCCACACGCGTCATGGATCGGGGTGCACTCGCCCGAGGAACGGGCCTGCTCCAGCGCGGTCGCGCCGGGGAAAGCGCCCGGCTCGCGAACCAGAGCTTCGAGGCAGTGGTCCAGACCCAGGCGGCAGCCGCCCTTCGCGATCAGCCGCTCGTGCCGAGCAGCCTCCACGTTCTCGTTGTGCACCACCAGGTGAGAGGCGTGCAGCAGCACCCTGACCCGCTCGCCGATCAGTCTCACCGGCGCGGGAGTTCGCCAGGAACAAGGCCGCGTCGAGAGCGGCGAGACGTTCCACAGCCGCGCGCCGCCTTCGGACCGGCGGCGCGTGAGCCTCGCCGTCCAGCACCGGACCACCCGCTGAACCTCCGCCCTACCGCGCCGGGGCGGAGGGGCGCGCCCGGAGCCGGGCGTTGCCACCCGCCTGCGGGGCCGGTTTCATCCGTGCGGGGGGTATGCCGCACCGCCGGCGATCAGCGCGCGGATGTGGTCCGCGCTCGCCAGGGCTCCGTCCTCGCCCACCGCCTCGCGTGCCAGCTCGGCGGCGCGGTCACGCAGCCCGGCCGACTGCAAGCAGGCGCGCACGGCCTCGCGCACGCTCCGGGGCGTGAGCCGATGGGGCGAGAGCTGGACCGCGTTGCCGTAGCGGACGCAGGCCGCCACGTTGTAACGCTGCTCGAACTGGAGGGGGACGCCGACGAAGGGCTTCCCCGACAGACACGCGGTCTGCACCGTGCCCTGACCGCCGTGAATGACGGAGAGGTCGATGAACGGGGCGAGCCTGTGCGCGGGAAGGAGGTCGGTGACGTGCACGTTGCCCGGGACCGCCGCGAGGTCGGCGGGCCCGAGGTACTGGCGCACCGGGGCGAGCACCTCGACGGGGCAGTCCGCGAGGGCCGCCAGGAGGCGGAGGAGCAACCGCCGGTTCCCCGAGCTGCCCAGGGCCAGGTACACCACGGGGCGCCGGCCGTTCGCCAGGTCCTTCACCCGGTCGGGGACGTCCCCCGGCAGCCGCGCGTAGATCGGGCCCACCAGCCCGTAGTTCGGGGGCAGCTCGGGCGCGCGGGCGCCGTGGAGGGCGCGCAGCTCGGTGATGAGGTTCACGTCGGCGTCCAGGGCGGCCAGGGTCTGCCGTGGCAGGCGGACACCGAACTCGCCGGGGACGGTGCGGAAGGCACGGGGCTTGAAGGTCAGGCGCGGCGCGACCGACCGCACGAGCCCGGCGGCGATCCTGTTGGCGGCGCGCCCCGCGGCGCGGCCGTCGGGCAGCACGGGGAAACTGCTCGTCCGGGACAGATGCGGCAGGGAGTAGGCGAACGGCTTGGCGTGGACCAGGGGCAGGCCGCTTGCCCTGGCGGAGATGAACGTGCTGAGGGTGGTGCCGATCACCACGGCGTCGGCGCCGAAGGACTCGAAGACCGCCATCTCGCTGCGCACGCGCGCCCGGATGACCGATTCCGTGAACGGGTGCCGCAGAGCGCGCCCCTGGTCCACCTTGATCAGTTGCCGTCCGTCGGACGCGCTCAGCTCGGGGGACAGCATCCTGAAGGCGAACCCCGCCTCCTCCACGAGCGGGGCGTACACCCGGGAGTAGCCGGTGAAGAGGACATCGGCTTCCGGCAGGTGCCGGGCGATCTCGATGGCGCGCGTCGTTTCGGCGAGGTTGAACGTCTCGGGCGCGAAAACGACCCTGCTCACGTGGGATCACCTTTCCAACGGCCCCGTCGGAACCGTCCTGTTCCCGAAAGCTAGTAGAGGCGGTGAAAAGCAGTCAAGCAAGCCCCGAGCACGCTGACCTCGCTCTTCGTGCCTCACGGTCAGCCGGGCGCTCCCCGAGCGAATCACCGCCCCAGGCCGCGCCCGGATCGATCCCCATGAAGCCGGGGGTGTCCACGATGATGCGCCTGCGGTTCGGATCGTTCTTGAGCTTCGACAGCACTCCGACCTCTCCCCCGCGTGACGAGGCAAAGGACGCCCACACGCCGATCCGCCCGTGCCCCCGCACATCGCGGTATGGCACTCCGTCCGCAGAAGCGGCGACACCAAGACCCGTCGATCCCGGCGCACGCTGGCCCTGCCCGACCGCTGCCGCTCCGCCCTGCGCCAGCACCGCCGGGTACAGGAACGGCAGAGACAGGCCGCCGGCGAGCGGTGGCAGGACAACAACCTCGCCTTCGCCTCCGACACGGGCACGGTCCTGGACGCCGCCAACGTCCGCCGCGCCTTCCGACGCGCCCTCGCCAAGGCCGACGGCATCGACCCCGCCGAGTGGACCCCCAGGGAGCTGCGGCACAGCTTCGTCTCACTGCTGTCCGACCACGACGTCCCCGTCGAGGAGATCGCCCGCCTCGTGGGCCACTCCAGCTCCGAGACCACCGAGAAGGTCTACCGCAAGCAGATCCGCCCCGTCATCCAGACCGGGGCACTGACCATGAACCGCATCTTCCAACGCTGAACCAGCCGAGCGGGCGGGCGCGGGGAACTGGAAAGCAGTTTGGCAGGGGCAGATTGACGAACAAAGGCCCCGTTTCGGGCACCCGCAGCCGGAGTGACAGCGTTGGTCACACAGCCAGACACGCAGTGGCCCCCGCCCTCACGGGTGGGGGCCACTGCGACCTGTGGAGCTAAGGAGAATTGAACTCCTGACCTCTTGCATGCCATGCAACCCCGCCCCTACAACACCAGCCACCCCGACCGCACGCCCCACCCGAACAGCCCACCCACGTCCGCGACCGCCCCTCACGGTCCATGACCGTTCTCCCTAGGCTGGTCGGGCCCCGCGCGCCCCCTCCCGACTCCAGCGCGAAAGCGTCGGGCAAGCCGCAAGGTGGCATCATCGGAGCAGTGCAGTCCCCCGCAACTTCAGCGACACGCCAGGACCGTCGACACAACCGAAGGCTCGCTGCAAAACGCCTTCGTGCTCCCGCACCGCTACCTACCCCTACCTGCGGCTTTACCTTGGGGTCCTCATCGCCCCTGCGAGGGGTTCCAACGTGCTCAGGCGTCGGCCCGTCGGCGCCTGCTCCGCCGGGTCCTCATCGCCCCTGCGAGGGGTTCCAACCCTTCATCAGCCGGGCGTAGCGGTACAGGTCACGGTCGTCCTCATCGCCCCTGCGAGGGGTTCCAACGCGTACGCCGGGGGCGCACGACAACAGCAACGCGCCGCGTCCTCATCGCCCCTGCGAGGGGTTCCAACCCGTAGGGGCACAGGCCCCGGCCCGCGGTCTCGGTCGTCCTCATCGCCCCTGCGAGGGGTTCCAACGCGCCGGTCGGCGTGGGCTTGGGCTTGGCGGTCCGGGTCCTCATCGCCCCTGCGAGGGGTTCCAACACGGCTGGCCCCCAGAGCAGCGCGCGGGTGGAGTAGCGTCCTCATCGCCCCTGCGAGGGGTTCCAACGACAGTACCGGGACGAGCACTTCGACGAGCTGGCCGAGTCCTCATCGCCCCTGCGAGGGGTTCCAACTGGGCTGATGCATCCGAACTGCCGGCACACGATCAGCGGTCCTCATCGCCCCTGCGAGGGGTTCCAACCGGACGACCCCGAGCTGGCCGCGCCCGTGATGGCCCTGTCCTCATCGCCCCTGCGAGGGGTTCCAACCGGAGATGACCAGCGGGAGCGGGACGCCGTAGCCGTGTCCTCATCGCCCCTGCGAGGGGTTCCAACTTGCCGCTGTACCAGGCGGCGTACCGCGACGCCGCCGGGTCCTCATCGCCCCTGCGAGGGGTTCCAACGAGATGCCACCCGGGACGTGGAGGCCGGCGACGCGGCGTCCTCATCGCCCCTGCGAGGGGTTCCAACTTGATCGGCTGGACGTTCTCGACGAGGTACGTGTTGTGTCCTCATCGCCCCTGCGAGGGGTTCCAACACCGCGAGCACGGCGGCGGCCAGCTCGGGCCGCACCTGTCCTCATCGCCCCTGCGAGGGGTTCCAACCCAGCTCAGCCGCCCGTTGCCCTGCCCGCGACCGCCGGTCCTCATCGCCCCTGCGAGGGGTTCCAACGTGCTGGACCGGCGCCGGTGGTGATGCCCGACTGAGTCGTCCTCATCGCCCCTGCGAGGGGTTCCAACGGCACGAGCCACCACCGACCCGGCTCCGTCCAAGTCGGTCCTCATCGCCCCTACGAGGGGCCGCAACCATTACACCAAGTAGTTGACCTGGAACAGGCTGAGGAAACCTCACCGTCCCTGCAAGGGGGGTGCAACACGGGCTGAAGAGCGACCGGAAGAGGCATGAACCCTCGGTTATCTGGTCGCCAACCGGAGCCTGCCCTGAACGACGCGGGCCACGGCATGGTCCCGCAAGTAGGTCGCTAGTCTTCAGACCCGGCTTGACTCGCGCACGCCATGTCGGAGTGCACGACGGAACGATGCCACTAGAACCAGAGCATTGCGGTTGCAACGACGATGAGGCCACCGACGGTTCGGCCACACACACCTGAAGGCGATCACGGAGTGCGACGGGGCGTGCCGGCGGGTCGCGTCCAGTTGCAGTCAGGGCGCATCGCGGACCGGACGCCAAGATCGTTCCAGCTTCGCGGCTGGCGCGACGCACCACCCTCAAGCCGGAGCCCAGCCCTCTGGGCAGATATCCCACTGAATGCCCTGGTAGAGCGCGTGACGAGGCAGGAACGACCACCGCCCCGGGGCCGGCTACTGCCCCGGGGCAATGCACGTACCCGATCGGAGCGGGAGTCCCCTCGTAGGGTCATGATCAACAAACCCGCGTGCAGCCATCCACAGGTTAGTTGTTACCCCTGCACGCACGCGTCCTGTAGGGGCGATGAGACTTCGATCATAGGCCCGGATCACTCCGCGCTCCGCCCGCATGTGCCAATGTAACGACCCGCCGACGAACGGGACGCACGCTTTGCCGTCCTCACTCAGTGAGCGCCCCAGCCGGAAACATCGTAACCAGTGGATGGAAGCCACTGGTACCGTCATCCCAACGAGCGGCGATCCCGCTTCCGCGGCTTGCCACCAAACATCCCAACAACCCGACATCCAGTCAGCCGTCGGGACCGGACAGCGGAACCCACAGGGGGGACATGCCTACACATTTGAGCTCTTTACCGCGCACAGAGCAGGGACAAGCGAAGCTCACCGATACGCTGCGTTCGGGCGAATCCGCGACGCACATCTGGCCCCACAGCCTCACGACTGCGCTTCGGCAGGGCGCGCGCCAACCGCAACCCCGATTTGGTTCCGCCTGCACCAAGAAGGCAGGGGAGGCACGGTTCCCGTGACACCGAAACGGTCACGCCGGCCGCCACGACGCAGATCGCCGCGAAGCACCCTGGCAAGGGTCAGGGAAGTCGTCGGCATCGCGGGCTCGGCTATGCAAGCCCTTTACTACGCCGTCCGATTGTTCTGTGAACGGTGGAGCCCCTGACGCGAGACGAGCCACCAGCGTGGCATGAGGGCTGGCAGCGCATGCTCGCGTCACCTGCCTCATCGCCCCTGAGAGGGGCCCAACACACGTCGCTGTGTCCGGCATCTGTCGCTCCGGGCTCGTCGCCCTCGCAGGGCACAGCGATACTCAACTGGCACATACCGGACCGGGGCCCAATCTCGCGAGCCCTCTGTTCGTTGCCGAACGGGCACGCGCCGAGGCCCTCGTCAGGCATCTCCGAAGGCTCGGGAAGCGCCGGGAACACTGCCTGATCGAGGCGGCGAACCTTATCAGGCCAGCAGGCTGCGACACGCCCGATGAGCGATTGTCAGTAGCGGCCCATACACTCGGCGCGCACGGAAGGACAACAGTCTGATCAGCGACTCCGTGTGCTGATCGTGGGGGTACGGATGAGAGTGCGGCTGTCGGTGACGACCTCGGCCTCCGAGCTGCCCTGGGCCAGCGTGTTGGCGCCGGGACGTGGTCTTGTGTATGACGTGCTGGGCCGGGTCGCCCCCGCGCTCGGGGAAACGCTCCATGCCCGTGGAGTGGGGCGGCACGGCATGGTTCCCTTCGGGCACGGGGCGCCGTTGTTTCCGAAGGTCCGACGCGTTCGCGGCAGGTACGCGATCGGCGGAGCCGGGGCAGTGGAGTTCGGCAGCCCGGTGCCGGAGGTTGCGCAGGCCCTGGGCGAAGGCCTGGCGGCTCGTGAGTTGCTCGACTGGGGTGGCGCGGCCTTCCGGCTGACCAAGGTGCAGGTGGTTCCGCCACCGAGTTGTTCGTCCGGGCGAGTGCGGTTGCGCACGACGACTCCAGTGGTGATGAAGGGTTCGGGTCGAGATGCGGACGGACGGCGCACGACGAGGCAGGCATGGCTGTTGCCGTCGGAGCCCGAGTGGGCCGAGTACTTCCATGGCAACCTCGTGCGCAAGGCCGAGACTTTGGGGCTCGATCCCGAGGTGGAGTTGGAGTCGGTGACCTGGATCGGGGCGAAAAGGTCCTTCCGGGTCGGGGACGGCTCGAAGCCCGGTGCACCGGTCGAAGTTGAGTTGACAGGGCCGCCTGAGACGTTGCAAGCCCTGTGGAGTTGGGGTCTCGGGCAGGCGAACGCCGCGGGATTCGGGTGGATTCAGTCATGAGCGGGGCCCAAGACTTCGAACTCGAAGCTCAGTGCCGCGTGGTCCTGACGCCGCACCCTCTGCAACGTATCGGCGCTTTCGCCCTGGCCTCCCTCGTCGGCGTGGAGCAGCCCGAGGAGTTGGAGTCTGCGGATTTCCAGGCCGCGATGAGCCAGGTGATTGAAGACGCGGCGCGGGCCTCTGTACGCGATAGCAAGGCGTCCGACGGCTTCTGGCAGAAAGCCAGTCTCTCCTTCTTCCCCAACTCGCCCATGAACCATCCCGGGCGCCGGAAGGGCAAGACGGCCGAGGGACGCCCCAAGACGGACGTGGATGTCCGCGATGCTGTGCGGTCGTGGCTGAGGATGCCCGACCCTGAACACTGGCCGGCCACTGACTGTGTGCTGTGTGGACGGGCAGCGGTCGGCTTCTTCGGTAAGCGGGATGTCGTTCTAGCCGAGAGTGAGGCCTACCGTAACAGCACGCCGCGCGGCCATGAGGGAATGGCGCTGTGCTGGCCCTGTCTGTGCTGTTTCTATGCTCTGCCCTACGGAAGCCGCCTCACCGGCGGCTCGTCGATTGCTCTGCACAGTTGGGATGAAGGTTTCGTTCGCCGGACGGCGCGACGTCAGGCGCGGGTGAATCAGAGGCTCGCAGCTACAGGTGATGAGTCGAAGAAGCAGACCGAGGTGCGCGAAGTGGTCGCGCTCGACGCCTTGCGGCTTTATGGCGAGCGAATCAGCGACGGCGTGGAATTGCTGGTCTTCAACAACAATAACCGGGGACAGACCCTCGATACCTACGGCCTCCAACAGCCACTGGCCGAGTGGCTGCGAAAGACCTGCCGCTTGCCTGAATTGAGACGCGGGTTCGGGATGCTGGTCCGAGCACACAGCACACCGGGCCTGTCGGGTGTCGTCGCGCTCGCCCGAAACGCCTTTCACTCGCCGGACCGAATCGTGAGCACGGGAGCGAGCCATCTCGCTGTTTGCGTGATGCAGAGAGATCCCGACCATAACGCAGCACGCGAGCTGGCGAAACTATTGATGTCGTTCGTGACCGAGGTGATGCACATGAACGAGAAGGATCTTGCCGAGATTCGTGCGACCGCGCGCAAGCTCGGCAGTCTGCTGTCGCAGGAAACAGGCCGAGGACCGCTCAAGGAGTTGCGTGCTCATTTGAGGAACTCTCGCCAGCTCCGGAGCTGGCTGACGAGGCACGCAGTGGCCTGGGCCGGAACCGAGCACGAGGGATTCGGTGGCGAGCCGCTGATGAGCGACCGGGTCACCGTGCTCCTCTTCGATCCTTCGCTGGACAACGCCGCGTGGTTCCATCGCGAGCTGCTTTTCGTGGGAGTTCTAGAGGAGTTGGCCCGGCTCAGCTGGCGGGTGGCGGATAGCGAGAAGACTGAAGACGTAGTGGCGGAGCTCCGGTCGGACGACCGGCAGTGGATCAGTCGTGGTGACGAGGAGGACGAGCAGTGAGTTTTCTGGCCGGCAAGGTCGTCGAGGATGTCGTAGCCGGAGCCCCTAACAACGGTGAGGGCGTCGACAACATTGGCAAAGTCAAGAGTATGCGGGTGGGCCGCGACACCTATCCGTACATCTCTGCGCAGGCGTTCCGCCGGTGGCTGCGGGATTCACTTCCTCCGCTGGAGCCGCGCTCGGAAGTGACCCGTTCCGGCGCCGGAAAAAATCAGCAAGCGTACACCGCGGGACGCCCCGACCGCTATCTGGACGACGACCTGTTCGGCTACATGGTGGCGGTGAAGAAGGAAAACTACCAGCGGGACACCGTGCTTGCTACCGGAACGCTGGTGTCCGTGGTGCCGCAGCGGCCGACGACCGATTTCGGGACCATGAGCCGTGGTTTCCCGTCCGGCGAACATCCGGTCATTCATCAGCACGAGCTCTACAGCGGTGTCCTGGCCGGTGATCTCCTGCTCGACCTTCCCCGCGTGGGCGTCTTCGAGACTGATGGCAGCGGTCTGCGGGTCGCCGTGAGTCCAGCCGTAGCGGAGGAGGCCAGGAGCAACGGAGCCGAAGACCTCACCTTTCGAGGGGTGGCTGCGGTCAGGCTGCCGCTGGCGGAGCGCCGACGGCGGGTTGCGGTGCTGCTCCGCGCCCTGGCCTCGTTGCGGGGTGGCGCGAAGCAGGCACTTCATTACGGTGACCGCACGCCGGCTCTCATCCTCCTCGCTCCGCTCAAGGGAGGCGTCAACCCGTTCACACGCGTCCTCACGGCGCGGGAGGGCAAGCCATACTTCGACTCAGACGTCCTGAGCGCGGAGGTCGAGGCCTGGCAGGACGAGTTGGACGGGCCAGTGATGATCGGCTGGGCTCCTGGCTTCCTCGACAACCAACGCGAGCGGGTCGCCCGTGAGCTGAAGAAACTGATCGACGGCGAACAGCTGATCCTCAAGCACCCCCGGACGGTTCTGTCGGGGCTGGCGGAGCGGATCGAGGCAGGGGGTCTCGACAGCTGGTTCGAGGACTCCGTTTCATGAGCAGCCCTTCCGGACGACAGGCTCTCCAGGTCACCGTCACCGCCCCGGTGGTGTCCTTCCGCAACCCCCTGTACTCCGGTGTCCAGGTCACGTTGCCATGCCCGTCGCCGGCCACAGTGGGCGGCATGCTCGCCGCCGCAGCAGGCGGCTGGGGTGATGTCGACCAGGGCCTGTCGTTCGCCATGACGTTCCACGCGCGCGGCAGGGGCACAGACCTGGAGACCTACCACCCCTTGGACGCCTCGGGTAAGAAGGCCTCACCCACGCCGCGCAACCGGGATTTCCTGGCGGGCGTCACCCTGCGCCTGTGGCTGTTCGACGACCTGGAGCTGTGGCGCCGTCGGCTCCGCAGACCACGGTGGCCACTGAGACTCGGGCGCAGTCAGGATCTGATCGGGCTCTCCCTGGAGCAAGCCTCGGTGAGCGACGAGCCCGGCACGCTCGGGAGCGCGCTGGTACCCGAAGCAGCGGTCGACGCAGCGGCCTCCACACGTCTCCGACTTCCCACAGCCGTGTCTGTGGACAGAGCAAGAACCGCATGGGGCTCGTACCGGTTCGATCCGGCAGGCCGAGGCCAGAGCATCGTGCGCGGAAGCTGGTCGACGAGCGAAGGCCAAGCGCTCCTCCGGCTGCCTTCGCCACACCCTCGAACCGTTCCGGAACGACAGGAAGCGAGCACTATGCCGTGAGCACCACACCGTTCGATCACCTCCTGGCCGGGCTCCGCGCCAAGAGTCCCGAGCACGGCCAGAGCGAAGGGGAGTCCCTCACCTCACACCTCTGGGCCACGCTCCAGGCGGCCCGTGCGGTGCGTCACCGCATCGGCCGGCTACCAGCCGCTGAGGACATCCTCGGCAGCGAGTCGTTCTGGGCCGCGGTCGACATTGCGGGATTGGCACACGATGCCGGCAAGATCCCGGGCGGATTCCAGGACATGGTGTATAAGCGCAAACGGTCCTGGGGCGAGCGGCACGAAGTCCTCTCCCTCGGCTTCCTGCCCTGGCTCCTCGACGACCCCGCCATGCGGCTGTGGGTGGCAACCGGAGTGGCCACCCATCATCGAGCCCTGACAGGTGAGCAAGGCAGCGACCTGCGCACGTTGTACGGCAGCAGCGACCGAATCGAGTTCGGCACGCGCTTCGACCGCATCCCGCACCAGGTGATCCCGGCAGTCATCGCGTGGCTTCGCCGGGTCGCCGCCGGACACGACTTGCCGATCCGCCACGAATCGGCCGACATCGAGGAGTGCGACTCCGAGACCCTTGTGAGTTCCGCCTACGAACTGCTGGGCGACCTGCTCGACCGGTGGGAAGAACCTGTCAGCCCTTCGGAAGGCCTGGCCGCCGTACTTTTGCAGGGGGCGGTCACCATGGCCGACCGCCTCTCCTCGGCGCATGGAACGCTGCTCGGCGACCAGCCGCTCGACTCGCGTTTCCCCGCCCTTCTGGAGAAGAAGATGGCCGACGTCGGTCACACGCTCCGGCCCCACCAACTTCAGGCAGCCGCGCACTCCGGACACCTTCTGCTGCGGGCTCCGACCGGAAGCGGCAAGACCGAGGCATCCTTGTTGTGGGCAGCCCGCCAGGTCACCGACCTGATTCACCACGCCGGCGGTGTGCCACGCGTGTTCTACACCCTGCCGTACCTGGCCTCCATCAACGCCATGACCTCCCGGCTCGGCCTACTGCTCGACACCCCGCAAGCCGTCGGTGTGACCCACTCACGCGCCGCCGCGTACCACCTGGCAGCCGCCATCGCTCCCCAAGACGGTGACGAGGAATGTGCGGACGGTACCTCCTCCCTCCCCGACGCCGCCGCCAAGGCCGTTTCCCGTGCCGCCGCCACCCGCCTCTTCCGCGAAACCATTCGGGTCGGTACCCCTTACCAGCTCCTCCGCGGCGCCCTGGTCGGCCCGTCCCACTCCGGCGTCCTGCTGGACACCGCGAACTCCGTCTTCATCATGGACGAACTGCACGCGTACGAGCCCCGTCGCCTCGGCTTCATCCTGGCCAGCGCCACGATGTGGGAGCAACTCGGTGGTCGCGTCGCTGTCCTGTCCGCCACACTGCCGAACAAGCTCGCCAAGCTGTTCCGGCACACCCTGAAACAACCGATCCATGACATCGCCCCGCCCGACGTTGGGCGGCCCCCGAGGCACCGGCTCACCACCCGCAGCCACCACCTGACCGATCCGGCTGCCCTCGCCGAGATCCGCGACCGTCTGGACCGCAACGAGTCGGTCCTCGTCGTCGCCAACAACGTGGCTCACGCCCTCGCATTGTTCAGGGAACTGGCGCCCGCCGTCCAGAAACGTCATGGCCTCCAGGCCGCCGCGCTCCTGCACTCCCGTTTCCGGCGCGGGGACCGCCTGGCCATCGAGCGGCGGATCGCCAGTCGACACCGCACGGACGCCGAACGTCGCCCCGGGCTTCTGGTCGCCACCCAAGTCGTCGAGGTCTCCCTTGACGTGGACTTCGATGTCCTCTTCACCGCGGCCGCCCCCCTGGAAGCCCTTCTACAGCGCTTCG
The DNA here is from genome assembly GCF_020410765.1 of Streptomyces marincola. NCBI lineage: Bacteria > Bacillati > Actinomycetota > Actinomycetes > Kitasatosporales > Streptomycetaceae > Streptomyces > Streptomyces marincola. Next base: position 2,031,869 of record NZ_CP084541.1, read on the forward strand.
GCCGTGTCAACCGGGTCGCGGCTCGCCCCCCGGCCGATGTCGTTGTCCACCGGCCTGCATGGGCCACCCGCCGCGGTGGCTCCGCCGACGAGTTCGCCGACGGCATCTACGAGCGCGCGCCCGTCGAAGCCGCCTGGGACATCCTCACCACGCACGACGGCGCACTGCTTGACGAGGTCGACGCAACCGCTTGGCTGAACGACATCTACGGAAGCGACTGGGGCGCCCAGTGGTACAACGAGGTCCTCTCCCACCGTGAACTGTTCAGCGACAGGTTCCTGCGGTTCGACTATCCGTTCGACGACCGGTCGCGCCTCAGCGAGACGTTCGACGAACTCTTCGACGGCACCGAAGCCATTCTCCTCAGCGACCGCGACAACTTCACCACGGCGCTCGCCCAGGCAACCGGCCAAGCCGGCCGCCTACTCGCCGACGACCTCCTGATCCCCATGCCCCACTGGGCCACCCGCCTGGCACGCTGGGACAAAGACCTCAAGGTCCGCCTCATCGACGGTGATTACCAACCTGACTTGGGCCTACTCGCCATCCGCGGACTGCCCACTCAGGACTACCAGCTCGGAGAAGTCCTGTGATCTCCGACGAAGACGTCGGCGGCGTGCACATCAAGTACCTCCATCACTGCCGTCGCCAACTGTGGCTCTACCTCCGCGGCATCCGTCCCGAACATCTCAACGCCACCGTTCAACTGGGCGAGGCTGTCCATGACTCCTCTTACCCTCGCCACAGCCCCGTGGATCTCGGCGCCGCCAAGCTGGACTTCGTCGACGGCCACCAGTGGGTGCACGAAGTGAAATCCTCCTCTCGCCCTACCGATGCCGACCGCGCCCAGGCCTACCACTACTGTCACCAATTGGCCCGCTTCGGCAACGACGTGAAGGGAGCAATTCTCCACTATCCGGCGACAAGGCGCACCGTACGCCTCCCCTACACACCCGAGGCAACCGCCCAAGCCGAGGAGGACATCCAGGAGGTGCTGTCTGTCGCCACAGCCCTGACGTCTCCCGACCGCCTCCCCCGCAATCGCTGCCGGGGATGCAGCTACATCGACTACTGCTGGACGGAATGAAATGCCCACCGCCGCCCGCACCTACTGGCTGACCAGTCCATGCCGAATTCGCCGCAAGGACGAGTCCCTCGTCATCGAGCGCGAAGCTGCCCCCAAGGTTCACATTCCTATCACCGACGTTCGCGACATCATCGCATGCGCCGAAACCGACATCAACACGGCGGTCGTCTCACTGCTCAACCGTCACCGAATCAGCGTCCACCTGCTCAGCTACTACGGCGACTACGCCGGATCGCTGGTCACCTCGGATACAAGCACTTCGGGGCAGACAGTCCTGGCTCAAGCCAATCTCGCCCAACAGCCCAGCGCAAGCATGGCTATCGCCCGCTCACTCGTCGACGCATGCGCGTTCAACGTCCGCCGCGTCGTCGACCGGCAATTACTCACCGCCCCCTACACCACCCTGCAAGCTTCGATCAAGGAGGCCGAGACCCCGCTCCACCTGATGGGTGCCGAGGGCACCTTTCGCCGCTCCGCCTGGGAGGTCATCGACACCAAGCTCCCCGACTGGCTGCAACTCCACGGTCGTAGCCGCCGCCCACCCCGCAACGCCGGCAACGCCTTCATCAGCTATGTCAATGGCATCATCTACGCACGCGTCCTCTCCGCAGTCAGGCTGACTCCCCTGCACAGCGGAATCGCCTTCCTCCACAGCAGCCTCGAACGCCAACGACACTCGCTCGTCCTCGACCTTGCCGAGATGTTCAAGCCCCTGTTCGCGGAACGACTACTCCTGCGTATGGCCAGTCGTAAGCAGCTGAAGAAACATCACTTCGACACCGGCACCAATCAAGCGATGCTCAGCGAGGCAGGCCGCAAACTCGTCGTCCAAACCGTCCGCGACGAACTGGCCACCAGCGTCAACCACCGATCGCTCGGTCGGCCCGTTGCCTATGACGAATTGATCTACCTCGACGCGCTCGCCCTCACCCGTCACTGCTTGGAAGGAACGCGTTACAAGCCCTTCCGCATCTGGTGGTGAGCCCCCGTGTACGTCATCGTCGTCTACGACACCGCGGCCAAGCGCAACCCCAAGATCCTGCGGACATGCCGGAAGTACCTCCACCACGTCCAGCGCAGCGTCTTCGAAGGCCAACTCACCGAAGCTCAGCTTCGCCGCTTCCAGGCTACGGTCGAGGAAGTCTTGGACCTCACCTACGACAACGTGCTCGTCTACACGTTCCCGCCCGGCACGACCCCCATCCGCCATGAATGGGGCGCCACCGAGCCCACCCCCACCGACGTTCTGTGACCCCGGTTTCAGCAACTCACCGGGCCGCACAACACGACCGGCGGTTCACTGCACATGCGGACTCGCAGATGCCATCAACGCCTACGCTGACGTGCAGCTTTACCCTGGGGTCCTCATCGCCCCTCCGAGGGGTCCCAACTAGCTGGTGGGCTGTTCGCGCATGGGGTGGGCTCCTAGTCCTCATCGCCCCTCCGAGGGGTCCCAACATGGACTCCAGCTGGGCGACCAGCTTGGCGAGGTTCGAGTCCTCATCGCCCCTCCGAGGGGTCCCAACGGCAAGGTCAGCCGATTGGGGTGCCGCAGGTGAGGCAGTCCTCATCGCCCCTCCGAGGGGTCCCAACATCGCGAACGTCAGAGCCTGGGCGGCCTCGGCGAACGGTCCTCATCGCCCCTCCGAGGGGTCCCAACCGCGGGTCCAGGAGTGGATGGCCGACGAGTCGGCCGGTCCTCATCGCCCCTCCGAGGGGTCCCAACGTCGCGTCCGGCAGCGTGTCTGCGGCGGCGTGGACCGGTCCTCATCGCCCCTCCGAGGGGTCCCAACGCTGTCGGCCTCCTACCTCCGGTTGCTTCGAGGGCGTCCTCATCGCCCCTCCGAGGGGTCCCAACGCGGTGAGCTGGTCCGCGGTGATCGCGCCGGAGTAGTCCTCATCGCCCCTCCGAGGGGTCCCAACAGGACGGCCCCGACGGCGCCAGGAAGCTGCCGATCAGTCCTCATCGCCCCTCCGAGGGGTCCCAACACCCGGCGCGGGCGCCCCCCGATCCCACCACACCAGTCCTCATCGCCCCTCCGAGGGGTCCCAACCACCACCCCACCCATCCGATCGCACAACCCGATCGAGTCCTCATCGCCCCTCCGAGGGGTCCCAACACGACCTCGCCGCCGCCAAGGCGTCGGAGTGGACCGAGTCCTCATCGCCCCTCCGAGGGGTCCCAACAAGGGCGGCGGCGGGACCCGCGCCGCTGGCTGGCCGGTCCTCATCGCCCCTCCGAGGGGTCCCAACGGACAACGCTCGGCACGGCGCTGCTGCCGGTGCTGCTGGTCCTCATCGCCCCTCCGAGGGGTCCCAACCGCCCTCGACCCCGGTGTACCGCCGGTGCGACGTGCAGGTCCTCATCGCCCCTCCGAGGGGTCCCAACACGTGTCGCACGCCTGGCTGGCTCGCGGGCGAGCTGGTCCTCATCGCCCCTCCGAGGGGTCCCAACGTGCCGATCGTGGCGATGAACGCCTCGTTCGACCTGTCCTCATCGCCCCTCCGAGGGGTCCCAACTGCGAGTGTGACCGGCCAGGCCGAAGGATCTGCCGGGTCCTCATCGCCCCTCCGAGGGGTCCCAACTCGGGCGGGATGGTGGGCTGGGTGAGGTCGGGCGGGAGGTCCTCATCGCCCCTCCGAGGGGTCCCAACGGATGGGCGCGGTTGCCTGCTGCTGCGCGGCGGTCATGTCCTCATCGCCCCTCCGAGGGGTCCCAACGCCCAGCACAACTACCAGTGCGCCCGCTGCGGCACCTGGTCCTCATCGCCCCTCCGAGGGGTCCCAACCGGTAGGGCTCGACCTTCTCGTTGGGGGCCTTCTTGTCCTCATCGCCCCTCCGAGGGGTCCCAACGCGACGCCGGCGGCGTGGAGTGCGTCTCGGATGCGGCGTCCTCATCGCCCCTCCGAGGGGTCCCAACAAGTCACACCAGCCCCGAGGGTCCCCAGCGTGACGAGTCCTCATCGCCCCTCCGAGGGGTCCCAACATCTCGGGGGACACGGCGTGCGCCGGGTCCAGGCCGGTCCTCATCGCCCCTCCGAGGGGTCCCAACGCGACGAGCGGGACGGCGACGGGCAGCCCACCACCAGTCCTCATCGCCCCTCCGAGGGGTCCCAACTAGGTGATCGTGTAGCGGTGCCTGGGCGTGTCCTGGTCCTCATCGCCCCTCCGAGGGGTCCCAACTTGGCGAGGTCGGCGGTCTGCTCCAGCACGGCCTGGTCCTCATCGCCCCTCCGAGGGGTCCCAACGGCACGCCGGCGACTTCCCACGCGCCGGTCCGCTGGTGTCCTCATCGCCCCTCCGAGGGGTCCCAACGTGGCGCGGATCATGCCGATGTAGCCGATGCGGCCCCGTCCTCATCGCCCCTCCGAGGGGTCCCAACGCGAGGAGCCGGAGGTCGACCCGCTGGACGTGCCGCGTCCTCATCGCCCCTCCGAGGGGTCCCAACTCCTGGGTCAAGCCGGGTTGGGCGGTTCGGACTTGGGGTCCTCATCGCCCCTCCGAGGGGTCCCAACCGGACACGGAGACGGTGCAGCGCCTGCGCGGAGAGGGTCCTCATCGCCCCTCCGAGGGGTCCCAACGCGTCCCCCGCCACGAGCACGTCATGATCCGCGACGTCCTCATCGCCCCTCCGAGGGGTCCCAACGGGTCGCCGCTGTGGTCTACGGTCGGTGCCTCACGTGTCCTCATCGCCCCTCCGAGGGGTCCCAACCCGTCGTTCTGCGCGCGGCGGTACGCGTCCGCCGCCCGTCCTCATCGCCCCTCCGAGGGGTCCCAACATGATCGAGCGCGGCGCTGGCGGGGCCAGCCCGCGCGTCCTCATCGCCCCTCCGAGGGGTCCCAACCCGGCGGGGCCGTGGTCGGTCGGCCGGGTACCGGGTCCTCATCGCCCCTCCGAGGGGTCCCAACCGTTCGGCGACGCGCTGCGTGACGCTGTCGCCCGCGTCCTCATCGCCCCTCCGAGGGGTCCCAACCGGTAGGGGGCGTGCCGGGTCTGCCACACCCCGCCCGTCCTCATCGCCCCTTCGAGGGGTCCCAACGTGCCGAGGTGTCGGCAGAGCGCGGCGTACTCGCCTGTCCTCATCGCCCCTCCGAGGGGTCCCAACATCATGACGGCTGTGTCCGCCATGTCTCCGGTCTGCGGTCCTTATCGCCCGTCCGAGGGGTTCCGAACGCTCCACCTGGAGGCCCTGGTCATCACCGCCCGCACCTGTCCTCATCGCCCCTCCGACGGGTTCCAACTACTCGCCCGGGTGCTGCCAGATCACGGCGTCGGCGCGTCCTCATCACCCCCGCGAGGCGTTTCAGCAGGAGACGGAATGCGCGCGATCACCCGGTGGACCCGGGCCTCTGGGCCTTGCGAGGAGAACCGATGAGAGGAGATCACCGTCATGGCCGAGTCAGCTGCCGCGCTCCTTCGCAGCAAGGCCCCGACCCCCTACCTGTCCCCAGGGGGCCCGCAGTGTCGTAACGTGCTGCACATGTCGAGTCACTGTGTGATCAGGGGGTTGCGGTGAGCGCTGCTCGGTGGCCGGTTCCGCGGAGTCCGTACGTGATTGAGCCGGATGAGGGGCCGCAGACCGAGGAGGAGTTGGTCGAGGCCCTGGCTCCGTGGCCGGAGGAGGTCGAGCGGCTGCGTGCCGCCCTGGCGGAGGCCGGCAGCGGGCGGGAGCGTGCGAACGTTGTCGCGGCGGGCCGGATGGCATGGATGACGCGCACGCACCCGGACGTTCGAGCGGCGGTCGACGCCAGTGGCGAGGGCCCGTGTCCGGGGGCAGCGCCGGCCGAGTCCGTGTGGGCGGATTACGGCGACGATTTCGAAGCGCGCCCCGCGCCCGGATCGTCCGCGGGTGAGGGGCCGGCCCGTTGAGGTACAAGATCACCTACAGCGCGGAGGCGCAGCGCGGCATCGGGACTCTTACGCGGGAGCAACGCCGCGCTGTGCACGGTGCGGAGAAGACGCTCGCCGACCGGCCGGAGTCGGTGGGAGCTGTGCACGAGGGGCGCGGGCCGGAGGCGATGCGGCGGTGGGTGCTGGAGGGGGCGCGGGTGACGATCCTGTACCGGGTGCGGAACCGGGCGGTGGTGGTCGAGGTGGTGTGGCTCGTCGGCCACCCGTGACCCGGAGGGTCTCGGGCGACGGAACGTGCGAACCGGAGCGCTGGTCGTGAGCGAGGAGGCTGACCGCCGGCCCGATCCTGTTCTCTCCCGCCTTTGCGCCAGGGGCCCTCATCCGGGTCTCGGTTCCGTGAGGACCCCGCGGGTATCACCAGCTGCCCCCGCTCGCACCCGAACCGCGGGGAGGCAGCGGCGGTCTTCACCCAGCATCGCCGCCGTTGACCGCGTGGTCTCGGCCTTGGCTCAGCCCGAGGGTCTCGGCGATCAACGCCGCTGGCACGTTGGGCATCAGCCAGCGAGCGGCGGCGAGGGTGGCGGCGTCTGTCTTCTTTGACCTGGTCGAAGAAGTTTCGTTTGAGGGCGCGGCCACCACGATCACGTCGTATTCGCTGGTGAGCGAGATTGTCACTCGAACACCGTCCCGCGTTGTGAGGATGACCGTGGTGTCGGTTCCCTCTTTCACTCTTGACGGTTCGATCGCGTTGCTGAAAGGCGGCTCGCGCGCGTCATCGTCGCCCGCTTCCGCCATGGCAGGAATGGGCTGGCGGGCGTCGTGCGGCAACTTGAGGTGAGAGCTTGCGGGCTGGTGCACGCACATGACGGGCCCTTTCATGAGCGTCGGCAGTTCGGGGTCTCGGGAATCAGTGACTTGATGTGAAGACGGATGATTTCCGATAATCACTCTGCCGGTGCCCTGCTTGCGTGAGCTATGGGGATCGGCCGAATATGGCGCGAAACCTACTCAGCGGATGAGGGCCTGTCAATCTGTTCGCTGGGAGTCGAGATTTCCGCGCCCTCCGGCGTGTCGGTTGCCAGTCGGAAAATCGCTGGCGGACTGCGCCTCGGACGGTCTCGCACAAGTTGCCGAGTGAAGCGGCCGTTGCCGATGCCAGCGGACAGGCGTATAAGAGAATTCGGACTACTCGTCCGCGCCCCACAAGAGGCTTCCGCCAGATCTTGCATCGAGGAGGAGGGAAAGTGGTCAGCCGCGACGGTCTACGCAGCGACCCGGATCTTCCGCCGTTGGCACAGCGGTTGGAGACGATCATTTCTGCGTACTATCGAAACAAGAGGCGCCCCAGTTTCAAGGAGATGACCCAAGAGATCGAAGACGTAACCGGCCGCTCCTTCTCCAGCACGTACCTGTGGGAGTTGACGACTGGGCGCAAGCAGAACGTGACCGCGGAGCATCTGCATACACTGGCCGAGTTCTTCGGCGTCACCCGCGACTACTTCACGGACCCCGAGGTCTCGGAGAGGGTGCGGCGCAAAATGGAGTTCGCCGTTGCCCTCGGGGACAGCAAGGTACGCACGCTGGCTGCCCGGGCCGACGGCCTTTCCGACGCGCACCTCGAAGCCGTCCTCGCGGTGGTGAACGCGATGTCGGACACCCCGGTCGATGGGAATGGGTTCACTGGTTCGGGCGAGATCCAGCGAACCGCGGGAGAGCCGGGCCCGTTGAACACGCCGTGAACGCTTCACAGCACAGCGGTGCCGGATGAGGCAAGGGAAAGGCTGACGTGAGCGGTTTCCATCGGTGTTGTCTGCAAAGGGAAGGTTCGGAGCAGCAGGTGACAACAGCCAGCGAGTACGTCCGCTTGCAGGCTCACTGCCGGAAGATCCTCCACGACCTGAATGTCCCCCGTCCGTACTCCCTGGAGTCCATCGCTCGTTGGATCGAGACCCTTCGAGGTAGGCCGTTGGTTCTCAAGGAGTTGCCTGAGCAGGCGGCGGACGCGGGGGCGTGCGGTCTGTGGGTCGGGACGGACGAGGCGGACTTCGTCTTCTACGAGGCACGGACTGCCCCCATCCACCGGGAGCACATCATTCTGCACGAGATTGCCCACATGCTGGTGGTCCACCACCGTGCGCCAATGGGTGATTCCGGCAGCGGGAAGAACGGGGATGTCGGCGGCGAGTTGCGCGGTCTGCTCGACGGGCTGCAACCGCACCTGATCAAGCGCCTGATGCAGCGGACCAGCTACACCACTGCCGAGGAGCGGGAGGCCGAAATGCTCGCCAGCCTGATGCGCAGCGGCCAGAAGCCGCGGGCAGCCGGGGCGCTGGGCCGGCTGGGCGCGTTGCTGGGGGTGCGGGGCGATGACCGTTTCTGAATGGGCCGTCCACATCGGCCGGTTGAGCGTTCTGCTGATGTGGTTCGCACTGCTCCTGCGTGCCCGGCCCGCGCTCAAGCAGCGGGACCAGCGCGGTCTGTGGCTGGCCATTCTGGCCGCGGCGATCGCCACGACACTCTTCCAGCCGGAAGTCGTCGACTGGGCCGTCGAAGTCACCGGGAACGAGCGGGCCGTCGCCTTGTCCCGCAATGTCGTCGGTGTTGTCGCGGCGGGGCTGACTGTTCTGTTCGTCGTCGATTCCACTCATCCGCGGCGGGCACGACTGGCCATCGCCGCGGCGACGTCCGCCGCCGTGGTGACGCTGGTGGGCTTGGACCTGGCCCGAGGCGATTACCCCGGGCCTGCCGTTCCCGCCGGTGGGCCCGCGGAACCGTCCGCGGTCTACTGGGTGGTCGTCTGCTGCGCGCACGTGATCGCCGACATCGCCGTGGTCGTTCTGTGCGGCCGGTACAGCGCGCGTACCGGCGACCGCGACTTGGCCTGGTCCCTGCGGCTGTTCGCGTTCGGCAGCGCCTTGGCCGTCGTCTACTGGGCCGGCCACCTCGTCCACCTCTCCGACCGGATGCCGGGCGCGTTGCCGTGGTTGGCGGTACTCATCAACCTCCACGGCGTCACGCGGGCGTTCACGCTGCTGGTCCCCACCGCCACCAGGGCCGCCCGGCTCGTTCGGGACGCCCGCGTCGTGTGGGTCCTGTGGCCGCTGTGGCGGGACCTGTCCGCGGCTGTCCCCACGGTCGCGCTGCTCCCCCCGCGACCCTCCCGCCTCCGCGAGGTCCTCCGCCCCCGCGCGCCCCTCGCGTTGCAGGCGCACCGGCAGGTCATCGAGACCTTCGACGCGATGCTCCACCTGCAAGCCCACCACGCCCCTCACATCTATGAACGCGCCGCGCGACACGCCAAGGCCCTGCGCGTTCCGGCCGCCGCGTCGCAGGCCGCCGCTCTGGCGGGCGCCGTCGGACAGGCGAGGCGCGCGAGACTCTCCGGCGAAAGTGCCGCCGCCCCTCGCCCGTTCCCCGGTCTCGACCGCGGCGACGGCACGTTGCTCCTGACGATGGCCCGCCACTGGCCCGCCATGTCCCCTCGCCTCCCGACCGGAGAACAAGTTCCCTAGACCCGCTGCCTTCGTTGCCGAGGAGATCTCGTATGGCCACCGCACTGATCACCGGGGGCACCTCCGGAATCGGCCTGGGCTTCGCCCGCCGCTACGCCGCCGACGGCCACGACCTGGTCCTCGTCGCACGCGACCAGGCCCGTCTCGACCGGACCGCCACCGATCTCCATGACCGCTACCGCGTCGGCGTCGACACGATCAGCGCGGATCTCGCGACTCCGGACGGATGCGCGATCGTCGAGAAACACCTCGCCTCGACGGCCGTCGACGTCCTGGTCAACAACGCCGGCCACAGCCTCCCGCAGCCCTACCCCTGCAACCCGCTCGCCGACGAGGAGCGCATGCTCGACCTCCTCGTCCGCGCGCCCCTGCGGCTCACCCATGCGGCCATCCCGGGCATGACCGCCCGAGGCGAGGGCGCGATCCTCAACATCGCGTCCGTCGCCGGCCTGGTGCCCGCGGGCACCTACGGCGCCGCCAAGGACTGGCTCATCCACTTCAGCGAGTCCCTCCGCCTGGACCTCGCCCCTCGCGGCGTTCGCGTCCTCGCCGTCTGCCCCGGCTTCACTCACACCGACGCCCCCAAGGCCAGCACCGTCCCCGCATGGATCTGGCTGTCCGTCGACCGCGTCGTCGACCAGGCCATGAAAGACCTCCGCCGCGGGAGGCCGCGCAGCGTCACCGGCTGGCACTTCAAGCTCTACGCGGCCGCCGCGCAGCACGCCCCCCGCCGCCTCGCCGCCCGCATGGCCCGCTCCCGCACCCCGAAGGAGTGACAGGAACGGACCACGGCCACCGGCCAGGCTCTTTCGTGCGGATCTGCGGGCGTCGACGGGGTCCGCGGTCCGTCAGATGACCGCCTTCTCCTCGGTGACCATCACGGCCACCGAGCCCATGTCGATGAAGCGTGCTTCGTCGGGGTTGACCAGCGTCCGGTAGTTCTCGGAGACGAAGAAGGCATCGTGGTCCGCCCAGTCCTCGAAGCAGATCTCCGTCAGGCCGTCGTAGGCCCGCGGCGGGTAGCTCGCGGCCGGAACCGGGTGGGACACGGTGTACTTGCGCACGTGACGCGCCGTCTCAGGGATGGATGTGGCGCCTCAGTCGACGACACCGGATCAGCGATCAGCCTGGTCCGCGCGGACCGGCCTCGTCCGCTCCGCGGCTTTCGAGGTGGCGCAGGTGGTCGACGAGGGAGAGAACGGCTTGTCGGCTGGCGGCGGAGAGGTCGGCCAGGCGCAGGGCGGCTCGTTGGACGTCGTCCTCGGCCAGGGCGTCGAGCAGGTCGGGGCGGGCGATGAGGTGGGCGGCCGTGGCGAGGCGTTCGTCGTCGAGGCCGTTGGCGGTGAGAACGAGCCGGCGTACGCGTTCGTCTTCGAGCGCCGTGAGCAGCTGGGTACGGTCGCCCGGCTCCAGCGCTTTGAGCCGTAGGGCCGCCTCGCGCGTCTCCTCGTCACCGAAGTCGTCCAGCAACCGGACCTGCCCGAGCAGGCTCTGAACGGTGGCGAGGTCGGCGCCCGCCCCGTTCGCTCCCTGGACTTCGACGCTGTCGACGCCGTTGCGCCTGAGGGTCTGGAGCAGTTCGAGTTCGGACTCCAGTCGGTGGTGGTCGGCGGTGTCCTCGGCGAGGTAGGCGACGGGGACCTGGTAGAAGCGGGCCAGGGCCTGAAGGTGGTGCAGTTTGGGGTTGGTGGTGCGGCCGGTGACCAGTTCCCAGAAGTACGGGCCGGAGATGCTGACGCCGGTGGCCTTGGTGATCTGGCGGGCGGTGACCTCGTAGGACGGCGGCGGCTCGCCCGGCGGGGCTTTCATGTCGCGCAGCCGTTTGAGCTTCTCGGCGAGGGTGCGTCGTTGTGTGGCCGGGTGGTGGTCCGCGCGCGGGGCCGGCATGGGCGCGTTGCCCCCTTCCGATGGGACTGTCTTTTTCGTGCCGTGGCACCTTACCGCCGTTCACGGGTGTGGATGGTGCAGGCGGGGCGCGGCGTCAGCCGACATCGCTCGTGCCGCCGGTGGCGTGGGGGAAATCGGGTGGGGCCCAGCCGAGGTAGGTGAGGTGCCAGCGGCCGTCGGTGAGGTCGTGCAGGGGAACGATGTCGATGCGGCCGGGGGCGGCGATGTCGTTGGTGGCGGCCTGGCCGCCGCCGAGGTGGAGCGCGACGTGCCCGGCGGGGTCGCCGTTGTCGTAGAACAGCAGGGCGCCGGCGGGTGGGTCGGTGTCGTGGGGGCGGGCGGTGCCGGTGGCGACGGCCCGGTCCCACGCGACGGCGGCGGTGGCCTCGCCCGAGGCGCCCCAGCCGTATGCCTGGGCAGCGAACGCCAGGCACCGGCGGTGCCAGACGAGGCTGCCGGAACGCGCCTCCCGGCGTGCCGCGTCGATGGCCTCGGCGCAGGTGCGGGGGTTGGGCCGGGCGAGGGTGAACGCGCAGTCGCCCGCGCTGAGGGCCGCTCGGTAGCGGGGGACGAGCTGGTTCACCCGGCGGACGTACTCCTGGGTCTCCCGGAACGGCGGGACTCCGGCGTGGGCGCGGACGGCGCCGGGGCCGGCGTTGTAGGCGGCCAGAAAGTTGTCGACGAGGCTGCCGGGGAGGCCGGCCAGGTCGTCGGCGAGGTGGCACAGGTAGCGGGCCTGCGCGTCGATGGCGTCCGCCGGGTCGAACGGGGAGGCGCGGCCGTTGCCGTCGGTGTCCCGCCCCCAGCGACCCCAGGTCTCCGGGAGGAACTGGGCGAGGCCGCGCGCGCGTTGGGGCGAGACGGCGTGCGGGTCCCAGCCGGATTCGGCGTGGATCTGCGCGGCCATCAGCGGGGCGTCGATGGCGGCGCAGTGCCCGGCGGCGGTGTTGATCAGGTCGCGGTAGGCGGCGGGGACCGGGGCGTGCGCGGCCAGCCGGCGTGAGTCCGCGGTGGCCCGGTCGTCGCCCGGGCCCGAGATGACCAGGGCCAGTACGGCGAGAACGACGAGCGCCACGCCGAGGCAGCCGAGCTTCTTCACGTCGCTCCTTCTGTGCTTCGCCCGTTCGGGGCGTCATCGCGGCGCTTGCGCACCTTTCGCGCGGGGCTGCCGTTATGGTCCCCGAGCATAAACGGACGTGAAGAACATGCCGTGATGACGCGCGCGAACGAGAAGGAGAACCGATTGTTGTTTATGACCTGCTCAGCCGGGGCGGTGGTGGGCGGGCGCCGCGCGCCGACGACCGATGGCCGGGAGCGCGTTCCGGTGCCCGACGTCATCGCACCGTTTTCCGGCACGCACGCCCCGAAGCCCGGCAGTGAGGAGCCCAGCGTGACCGACACCGCGCGGGAGGAGCCGATGACCGCGGCGTCGTTCCGCTCCTCGGCGGCCAGCCGTCTCGCACCGGCGCACGACAGCGCCCCAAGCAAGCCTTCACCGGCCGAGGCGGCTCCGGCCGCCGGGGCCGGGCCCGTTCAACACGCGGCCCGGCACGCCGACTTCGCGGCCTCGCTGCGGCGGCACGCCCGGTCGCCGGCGCCCCGGTGGGGCTGGCGGGGGCGCGTGCACCGCCTCACCGCGGGCCGTCTCTCGCCCGCGCCGTCCGCGGCCGAGCAGGCGTGGAACAGCGCGCTGCGCGCGGTGCAGATGTCGTTCGCCGGGCCGCGCACGATCGTCTTCGCCAACCCCAAGGGCGGTTCCGGCAAGACGACTTCGACGCTGATGGCTGGCCGGACACTCGGCGTCCACCGGGGCGGCGGCGTGGTGGCGGTCGACAACAACGAGACGCGCGGCACGCTCGGAGAACGCGCCCTGCCCGCCGGACACCCCCGCACCGCGCGCGACCTGCTCGGCCACCTGGACCTGTTCGAGACCCCGGCGGCCCGGCTCGGCGATCTCGGAGCCTTCGTCCGCGGGCAGGGACCGGCCCACTTCGACGTGCTGGCCAGCGATGAACGGCCGCGGGTCACCGGGCAGATCGACGCGCCCGCGTTCGAGCGGCTGCACGAGCTGTTCCGCCGCTACTACCAGCTGGTCCTGGTCGACTCGGGCAACAACATCCGCGCTTCGAACTGGCTGGCCGCCGCCCGTTCCGCCAACCTGATCGCGATCACCGCGACGGCCCGCGAGGACTCTGCCTCGGCCGCGCTGTGGATGGCCGACGCGCTGGAACGGGACGTGCTCGGCGCGGGCGGTCTCAAGGCCCGGGGTGTCGCCCTGGTGTCCGACCCGGCCCCCGGCCGCGATGCCTCGGCACTGCGCGAGGCCGTGCTGGGCGCGTTCGCCGAACGCTGCGCCATCGCCATGCCGATCCCCTACGACCCGGCGCTGGCCGGCGGCGGGCCGGTCGACCACTCGCGGATCAGGCCCGCGACCCACACCGCGTGGCTGTACGCCTGCGCGGCCATGGCATCCGTTCTGTCCGCGCTCCCGGAAGGCGAGTCCGTCCGTGTACCTGGCTGAGCAGTTCAACCCGTTCTCCGGGGTCAGTCCCAGCTTCGGGCCGTTCGCGCCGCTGCTGGAGTCGAAGTTCGGCATGTTCCTGGCGCTGGCCTGGCTGATCGGCTTCTTCGTCTGCGCCTACTTCCTCATCGAGGCCATCGCCCGCGCCGCGAAGTCGAGGCGGCAGGGCATGGCCGGCGATCTCGACGAGACGCGCGGCGAGCTGGTCCGCGTCGGAGCGGCCACCATCGGCATGGCCTCGCTCCCCGTCCTCTACACCATCCTGGTCAGCGCCTGAGCGAGGAATCCGTTGATGTACCCACCCATGCCCCCGCCACCGTCCCCGGGCGCGCGAGGCAGCGCCCCGCCCGGCCCGGCCGGCCGCCGCTGGAAGGCGGTGGCGCTGGTGACCGGCGCCGTCGCGCTGGCACTCGCGGTCCTCGCGTTCGCGCTGACCCGTGAACGCGCCCCCGAACAGGCCCCGGCCGACCACGCGCCCTCGGCCTCGCCGTCACCGTCGGCGGACCCACCGCGCGGGGAGGCCACCGCCGCCGCTCGCGGCGCCACCCGCCGCGTGTCGGGTCTGCCGCGCGGCTTCGCGAGAACCGCGACGGGGGCGGTCGAGGCGAGCGCCTCCTACCTCGCCTCGATCGACGACTTGTACCGCATGACGTCCTTCGAGCGGTGGCGGTACGCGCGCGACGCCGTGGTCGACCCGCCCTCGGTGACGACGCTCGACGCGGACGCCGCCGCGGCGCTGGCCGACGGCTCCGCAGCCGACTGCCGCCCTGATCTGGGGGCCTACCGCGTCGTCGCCTCGTCCCCCGACCGCGCGGTCGTCGACCACTGGATGCCCTGCCTGGCCGGTCCCGACCCCGCGCTGGGCGGAACCGAGGCCCGCGCCCGGTGGCTCATGGGGCGCGCGGTGCTGAAGTGGGAAGGCGCCGACTGGCGCGTCGCCGAGCTGCTCCGGGGCCCGTTCGACCAACTGGTCACGCCGGCCGACCCCGACCAGCCCGTGGTGCCGCTCGCCGAACGGCTGGCGCTCCTCGGCGCGGGCTGGGAACTCTACGCCGACGCCACCGAACGGTTGCGCCCCGCCGCCTCGCCGGACCTCACGTGGTGAGCCGCCCGGCCGGCGCCGCGCGGGGCGCGGCCATCGGGACGCTGCTGGCCGTTCTGCTCGCGCTGACCTGCGCGGGCGCGGCGGCCGGCTCGGAGAAGGACGAGTGCGAAGGCGCGCTCCTGGGGAAAGCGGCCTGCTCCGCCCTCAACGACATCCCCGGCGTCTCGTCGGTCTACGGGTACCTCGGGGACGTCCACCGTTCCAAGGTCGACGCCGTGACGGGCGCGCTCGCGGACGTCGTTCCGGACAACTTCGTGGAGGAGTGGGTCAAGGGGATGGCCGAGTCGACGGTCGGCCTCCTGTCCTCCATCCAGAACGTTGGCGAGGAGGTGTCCCAGCCGGCGTTCGACCAGGAGTGGTGGACCTCCCAGTACGCCACGAGCTTCGGCCTCTCCCTGCTGCTGCTCGCCGTGCTGCTGGTGTGGATCACCGGGCGGTTCGCCGCCTCGGGGTCCTCGGTGACCGGCGCGGACCTGCTGCGGCAGTCCGGTTGGCGCCTGGTCTTCGTGATCCCGCTCATCTCCGCCGGGCCCGTGATCCTGCTCGAACTCCAGCTGGCCGCGGGCCACATCGCGCGCGCCTTCGCGGACGAGGGCACCGAGCACGCGGGGAACGCCGTCGAGCGGCTGATGGACCTGATCGTCCAACAGGCCGGGGACTGGGGGGTGTTCGGCGGAACGGTGCTCGCGTTGCTGCTGTTCCTGTGCATCCTGTGCCTCGGGCTGGTCACACTGATCGAGCTGGCCGTCGCGCAGTGGGGGCTGCACCTGGCCGCCCTGCTGGTCCCGCTGGTGCTGGTCGCCTGGGTGTATCCGCCGTGGTCGGCCGCGTTGCGGCGGCTGGCCTCGCTGCTGGGCGGCCTGATGCTGCTGCCCGCCTTCATCTACTTCTTCTTCCACAGCATCTGGGCCGCCTTCGACTCGGTCCTGCGCGACCGGCCCGAGGACGACGGGCTGAGCGTGCTGCTGTTCCTCCTCGTCGGACTGCTGATGATCGACGCGTTCCCCGTCGTGGTGATGTGGCTGATGTCGCTGGCCGGGCCGGCGGGTGGCGCGATGGACCCCGCGGTGCGCGGGGCACTCGTGCACCCGTCGGCCGGGGAGATGGTCGAGAACGTGGTGGAGCGCTTCGAGTCCCGCGCCAGCCGGATCGGCACCTCCCAGCACCACCGCGACGGCCCGGAGGACGACGACGGCGAGGCGGAGGGCGGCCCGGCCGCCCCGGGCCGACAGGCAGCCGCCGCCGCGGTCGCGGGCGGCGCCGGGGCGGTCGCCGTCGCCGCCCGCCCGCACCTCGCCCCGGACGAACAGGACGTCGGCCCCACCACCGCCGTGCCGCGCGGCGCGGACCCGGCCGACCCGAACGGGTCCACGGCACCCGCCCAGAACACCGACCCCGCGCCCACCCGCGAGCAGACGGAAGACGAACGATGAACGGCTCGCAGCGCACCTACGTACTGGGCGGCGAGACCCGCAGACGGTCCCTGTTCGGGGCCATGTCCCCGGTGCAGGTGGCGGTCGGCGCGGTCTACCTGGTGGTGTGGCTGCTCCTGCTGCTGACCACCCAGTCCCTCATCACCCTGGTCGCGGGCCTGCTGGGCGCGGCGGCCGGATGGTTCGCCGTGCGGCGCGCCACCGCCGAAGGGGACTCGTGGGCCGCCGCGTTGGTGGACGAGGCCGAGTGGCGTCTCGTGCGCAAGGCGGGGCGCCGCCCCGACTTCGTCCCCGGGGCCGCCCCGCCGCCGGAGGTCGGTGAGATCCGCGCGCTGAGCTACGCGCCCGAGGCCGCGCCCGCGTCCCCGATGGCCCTGGTCCACCACCGCGACCACGCGGACCGCTCGTGGACCGACGGCCATCTGACGGCGACGTTCGAGATTGCCGGTGGAGGCGACGGGTTGCTGCCCACGCGGGCCGTGAACGCCGCCGGGTACCTGTTCGAGCGGCTGCTCGGCGGTCTGGCGGGCGCCGGGCTGCCCGTCGAGCAGTTGGACGTGTGCACGCGCGTGCTGCCGGTCCACCCCGACTCCTACCGTCGTCACATGGACGGGTTGCTGGCCGACGGCGTCCCGGCTCGGTTGCGGCGTTCCATGAGCGAGCTGGCCGGATACGCGGCAGGCAACACCGAGGAGTACCGCAGCTTCGCCACCGTCCGCATCCCCCTGCCCCGCCTCGCCGAACGACTCCCCGCGACGGCCGGGGAGGAAGCGCTGTGCGCGGAAGCGTTCCACGTCCTGGGTGATGTCGTCGGCCGGGTCGGGCGTGCGGGGCATCCGTTGCGTGCCGTGCTGGGGCCGCGGCGGCTGGGTGCGTTGATCCGGCACCTGCACGATCCGGACCGGGACATCGACGACCTCGACGGCGTGGGTTCCGTGCTGGACGGCTGGTCGCAGGTGCGCACTCCCGGGCGTGACTGGGTGCGCACCGAGGGGACGCACCGGCCGTGGTACCACGCCGTGGCCTCGGTGCCCCGCGACGCGTGGCCGCTCCAGCCGGTCACCGCCCGTTGGATGGAGCACCTGGTGACCGGCATCCATCCGGCCACTATCCGTACCGTCCAGACGCAGTGGCGCCTGGTGCCCAAGGTGCCCGCCAGGGAGCGGGCCCGGCTGGCCCTCACCTACGACACCGCCGACCGGCACGGCGAACGCCGCCGCGGCCAGGTCTCCACCGGCGTGGCCGAGGCGTCCATGTCCTCATCCCGGCGTGTGCTCGAAGACCTGCTCACACCCGTCGTCGGCGGCACCCACCCCGCCGTTCGCCTGCACCTGTCCGCGCCCGATCCCGCCGACCTCACCGCCTCACGCGTGCGCGTGACCGCCGCGGCCGAGGACGCGGGGATCACCCGCCTGCGCTGGCACACCCACCGCCACCACCACGCCCTGCTCACCGCACTGCCGCTCGCCCGAGGCATCAAAGCATGACCACCACGCCACCGACCCAGCCCCTCGCCCCCTCACGCCCCCGCCCGCGTGGCCGCCTGCGCCACGCGCTCGGGCGTGCGGAACTGGCGGAGGAGACGATCTTCACCTCGACCAGGCAGGCCGCCGCTCTCAACCCCGCCGTCGTCGCCACCCATCCCGCGCTGGCCGGTCCCATCACGGGCGTCGACCTGGCGACCGGGCAGCCCGTGACGACCGACCCGCACGCCCTCTACGAGCAGGGCCGCGTCACCAGCCCGAACGTCCTGGTCCTGGGCGACATCTCCTCCGGCAAGTCCTCGCTCGTGAAGACCCAGTACTGCGTCCGCCAGGTCGCCTGCGGCAAACAGGTCGTCGTCCTGGACCGCAAGAACCAGCAGGGCCGAGGCGAATACGAACGCGCCGCCGCGGAATGCGGCGCCACCCCCGTCCGCTTCGCCCGCACCGGCGGCACCGCCATCAACCTGCTCGACCCTCGCATCTCCACCACCTCGGAAAGCGGCGGCGACGGACGCGTCGGCCAGGACCGCCTCCTGCTCATGGTCGCCGAACACGCACACGAACGAAACCTCAGCCCGCGCCAGCGCTACGCCCTGCGCACCGCCCACCGCACCGCCCTCGAACGGGCGCGTGGCGACGGCAGGGTCGCCACCTTGCACGACGTCATCACCGCGCTCTACGACCCGGCCGACAACGCGATCCCCCGCCCCCACCTGCGGACCGAAGGCGTCGTCAGCCGCCGCGACGTCATCGGGTGGGGCCTGGACCTGGCCCTGGACCTCGAACGCTTCGTGAACGGCGACCTCTCCGGCCTCATCGACCGGGAGACCAGCACCGACCTGGACCTCGACGCGCGTCTGATCGTGTTCGACACCTCCGCGCTGCCCGAGGACTCCCCGGCCCTCTCCCTGGTGATGGCGCTGGTGGCCACGTTCCTGTCCGCCGTCTGGGCCCAACACCCCGGCCGGCGGCTGATCGTCCTCGAAGAGGGCTACCACACCGCGCGTCTGGAGAAGGTGGCCGGCGTGCTGCGCTCGCTGGCCAAACGCGGCCGGGGCATCGGGCTGTCGTTCGTCACCGTCGTCCACCACCTCAGCGACATCCGCGAGGACTCCGACGCCATGTCCCTGGTCCGCGAAGCCGGCATCGTGCACGTCTACCGCCAGTCCCGCGAGGACGACGCCGCGCAAGTCCTGCGGCAGTTCCGCCTCCCGGACACCCTCAACCGGCAGCTCGCCGCACTCGCACAAGGCGTGCACGTGCTCCGCATCGGCCACGAACCCGCCCGCATGGTCCAGCACCTGCGCACCCGACTGGAGACGGCGATCACCGACACCGACCAGGCCATGACCGGCAGACCCCGTACCACGGAGGCGATGTGAGCGCCTTCCCCGCGGCATCCGGCCTCGCGACCGCCGTTCTGCTGCTGGCGCTGGTGGTGGTTTGCGCTGCCGGATACCTGCGGGGCCGTTTCGCCCGGCGGCCGAAGGTCGGCTCCCGGCCCGCCTCGCCGCACGCCGGGTTCGCCACACCCGAAGACCTGGCGCGCACCCTGTCCGAAGCCGCCGTACGCCGCGCCGGCCACCAGGTCCGCCCCAGCCTCACCCACCCCCCGCAAGGAGACACACCCCCATGACCGACCCCAGGCCCGTCACCGAGTACGGCTACTTCCTCGGCCACGCCACCCGACCCGCATGCGGACGCATGCCCCTGTACTCCCCCTACGACCAAGCCCTGCGCGTCATCGGCCCCATGGGCTCCGGCAAAACCTTCCGCTTCCTCGCCCGCCTCCTACGCGACGCCCCCGGCCCCGCACTGGCCACCTCCACCAAACCCGACCTCATCGAACTCACCCTCGGCGCACGCCGCCACCAAGGCCCCACCGCCACCCTCGACCCCCAACAACTCACCCCCGGCCAACCACCCCTGCGCTGGTCCCCCCTCCACGGCGCCCAAGACACCCTCACCGCCGAACTCCGCGGACGCGCCTTCATCGCCGGCACCCGCACCACCACCACCGGGCCCCAAGACGAAGGCGCAGCCCACTACCGCCACCTCGCCGGCACCTGGCTCTCCTGCCTCATCCACGCCGCCGCCCTCGACGGCGCCACCTGGCGCCACGTCCTGCGCTGGTCCAAACACCCCGAAGACCCCGCACCACGCCGCATCCTCCACCACCACCCCGGCGCCGGACCCCACTGGGCCGACAACCTCCTGGACGCCACCACCGGCGACGAACGCGCCATCGGCAACACCCGCTCCACCCTCGCAGGCGCCCTCGCCGCCTTCGCCCACCAACCCGTCATCGACTCCGTCGACATCCCACCCGAACACGCCACCGACATCGAACAACACCTCACCCACAACGGAACCCTCTACCTCCTCGGCAAAGACTCCGCCCACTCCACCCTCTCCCCCCTGGTCACCGCCATCACCGAAGACGTCCTGGACCGCGCCGAACAACTCGCCCTCACCCGACCCCACCGCCGCCTCGACCCCCCACTCGTCATCGCACTCGACGAAGCCCCCAACATCGCCCCCCTCCCCTCACTGCGCCAACGCGTCGCCGACGGCCGAGGACGCGGCCTATGCGTCATCTACCTCGTCCAAGGCTGGGCCTCCGCCGAAGCCCGCTTCGGACACGCCACCGCCAAAGAACTCGCCGCCATCACCAACAACACCCTCGTCCTGGGCGGCTCCCACGACACCGCACTCCTCAAAGACCTCCAAGAACTCTGCGGAACCACCGACACCATCAAAACCTCGACCACCCACAACCACACCCCCCGCCACCACCGCACCGCCACCAGCCGCTCCCACACCCACGAACGCCAACCCGTCCTGCGCACCCACGAAATCCAGCACCTCGACACCACCACAGGCCAAGCCCTCCTACTCGCCGGCAACCTCCCCCCAGTCCTCGTCGAACTCCCCGCCCTCACCGACCACCCCCACTGGCCCCACATCCGCAACGAGATCAACGAAATCCGCGCCCTCGCCGACCGCACCCGCGCACACACCACCCAAACCCGCCACGCCACCCTCCAACACCACCACCGCACCTGGCAGACACAACACAACCCCACCCAACGAGACACACCATGACCAGACTCCACCCCTGGCCCCCACTCCCCAACGCCGTACGCACGCTGCTCCAAGCTGACGACAGCGAACCACTGAACACCCAGACCGACCACCACCCCCGACCCCGCCCCTGGGACCTGTGCGCACTTCCCCCGGCGATCGAGGACGCCGTCTGGCTATGGCTCGACCACGTGGCCCAATGGCTGAACTGGACCTACGGCTGGACCGACGACCACGTCATCCCCGCCTGCTGGCACCAGCACGAGAACATCGCACACGAACTCGCCGCCCTCGCCTTCACCCGCATCGACGCCTACTCCGCGACCACCCCCGCCTACATCAGCCGCTGGCACGACGACCTGGAACACTTCCACCGCAGAACAACCACCACCCTCGGCACCAACTCACCCTGCCGCCAAGGCCACCACAACGAACTCCCCCCGCGCTACACCACCACCACCGCCAACCGAGCCATAAACCAACGCCCCAGATAACCCACCAGTGAACACGGCACTTACGCGGCCGTCCCCGGACGACATCACGTAGTGAGCCGATGCGCCGCATGCATGCCGATTCCACCCCTCAGCAGCTTCCCAGCCGAGAGAACAGTCCGAACTTTCCCCTCTGACTGCCACCACTTGAGTCGTGTACAGGTAAGCCGCGCAGTGATCCGTTGGCAGTGGAACGGTCGGCGGTCGGACGGTCGGTGGGGCGTGCGGCTTGAGGAGGTGGAGCGCGTCAGGCGCCGGTGCGGGTGAGGTCGAGGTGGATGGCGAAGACGCCGAGGGCTTCTTTCTCCGGCGGGTAGATCTCGCGGCAGACGGCCAGCAGCTCGTCGCGGGTCATGCCGGGTTCGCCGATGGCGGTGTTGTCCTCGGCGTCGAGCATCTCCTCGAAGGACGTGTACTCGTTGAGGGCGGTGATGCGGGTGGTCAGGGTGTGGTCGCCGGAGGTGAACCGCAGGCTGTCACCGGCGGCCATGTTTCGGATCTTGGGATAGCCGACGCGGATCTCGATGGTCTTGGAGCCGGTCGCGATCAGGTCGAAATAGGGCTTGCGGATGTTGAGTCCGTGCTGGGCGGGCGGCTCGGCGGTCATCGTCGATTCCCTTCACATCATGGTCGAGGCGGCGGACAGGGCCGGGCGGGCGAGGGCCGCGGTGGTGAGACGTTCGCGCAGGCCCTCGACGGCTGCCCGGCGGGGATAGCGGCGGGTCAGAAACGAGATGAGGTCACCGGCCCGGCCCAGGACGGAGCCGACGACGCGGGCGGAGTCGAGGGCTCGGTGGCCGAGGGCGACGGCGTCGTCGGGGGCGCCGAGCTGGGCATGGGCGATGGCGAGGTCGATGCGGGCGATGGCCTCCCGGCTCGGAGACCGGGACGCCGCGGGCGCCGACTCGTAGGCGGCCAGCGCCCGTTCGGCATGTCGACGGGCCTCCTCGGCCTGGCCGAGCCAGATGGCCGAGGTGGCCGGATAGGAGGTGAGCGCGTAGTCGGCCAACGGCAGCACATCCATGCCGAACCGACGGGGCGAACGGGGCGGCAGGAGCCGGTAGGCGTCCTCAGCCGCGTGGAAGGCGGTGGTGAAGCCGTCGGCGTCGCCGTCGGCCGCCGCGGCGCGGGCGGCCTGCGCATGCAGCCGCACGGTCAGCGGATGTTCTGCGGGTGCTTCGGTCAGGCCCTTGAGGGCGGCCTGGCGGGCCCTGTCGGGCCGTTGTTCATACAGGTTGATGGATGCGGCGGCGTCCATCGCCCACGCGCACAGCTGGCCGTGTCCAGCCTGCTGGCCGTGGACGAACGCGTCACTGGCGAAAGCGAGGCCGGTGCGGGCGTCGCCGAGGTCGTGGGCGAGCCAGGCCAGCAGTTCGGACATCCACCCGGCGAACGTCAGCAGTTCGCGTTCCTGCCGGTGGGTGAACCGCCCCTTGAGGAGGGCATCGACCTTGCGCCGGTAGTCCATCACCGCGTCGAAGACGGCCGCCGGCGGCTTGAGCGAGTACGCGTGGTTGAACTCGGTGACCGCGAGGTCGAGGTGGTCCAGAGTGCCGGAGCCGAGCGAGGTCGCCTCCGCCTGCCGGGTGAACTCCATGGCCTCGGCGGCGGCCCGCTGAAGAACCTGTGCTGCGGCGGCCGGGGAGGCCATGGCCAGTCCGGCGAGCTTCACCGCGTCGCGACGTTTCGTCTCCTCCACCTCCGTGAAGGTCCGCGAGCCCGCGCCGGCGCGGGCCGTTTCTCCTCCGGGAAGTGTTCCATCGCCCGGCCCCGCGCTCAAAAACGGACTGCTCCCCGCCGCCTCGGGGGGTGAGTAGTCGTGAGCGAACCCGAGGCCGACGGGGCTCGTGCTGAACAGGCGGCACAGCAGGTCCTGGTAGTCGGGACTGGGCAGGTGGCCTGCTTCCCAGTCCTTCCAGGAGCGTTCGGACAGTCCGACCCTGGTCAGGTTTTCCTTCTCGACGAGCTGGTGGGCGGCGGCGACGGCCTGGCCCACGGTCCACCCCGTCGCGAGGCGGCGGGACTTGAGGAGCCGGTGCCCGCAGTGCTTCGCGATCTGTCGGGTGATCTCGACGACCAGCGCCACCGGCACAGGGTCGGGCGAGCCCGCCTGGCCGAGAGCACGTTCACGCAGAGCCCTCCCGCAGGAATGGTGGTGCACCGCTGTGGACTGCTTGGTCGCCTGATTGCTCACGGTTGCCTCCCCGCCTGCCACCGGCTCGGCGCCGGCAGCGCCGCCCGCCCGTGCTGCCGAAGGATGCTTGCCTGCCCGGGTAGGCGATCAAACCCCACGCCGGAGGGCGGGGCGCTCTCCCCACACGGGCGGCCGCACCGCCCACGAGGGGCGGATACCTCTCACTACCTGCGACAACGCCGATCGATCACTCTGAATCCCGGCGCCGCGTCCGACCGACGGACCCGGCATCCACGGCCTTCCTCGGGTTGGGTCGAGGGCATCCGGCCGGACGCGTCGCGCCTTCCACCCCATCCGCACTCGCCCCGGGGCCTGCCTCGGGGTGAGAGATCGAGAGGGACACCATGGAAGAAGCACAGCCGTTCGACGCCCTGTCCGGGCAGATCGCTCAGCTGGAGAACCTCGACGGGCAGTTGATCGAGCGCATGCGGCACGAGGCCCTGACCACCTCCGTGCCCTGGAAGGCCGAGTACGGCGAGTTCCAGTCCGGCGGCTGGTGGACCACGTCGCTGATGAACGCCACCGGAGAAGCCGCGGACGTGAGGATCGAAGACTGCACCGCCCGGCCCACCGATGCGCTGAGGCACATGCCCGCCACCGCCGGCCTGCTGGCCGAACTCGGCCTGAACTACATGTGGGTGCGGCTGGCCCGGCTGGAGGCGAACGCGTTCCTCTGGGAACACCGCGACTACGACGAGCTCGACCAGGTCGAACGCCACCGGCTGCACATCCCGCTGCACACCAACTCCTCCGCGTTCCTGGTCACAGGCGGCACCCAGGTCCACATGGACGGCGGGTGGATCTGGCGGCTGACCCCGACCTACGCGCACGGGGTCTGCAACCTGCTCGGCCCGGACCGGATCCACCTGATCGCGGATGTCTACGCCGACGACGCCTACACGCGCATCGCCGGGAGGGCGAAGGAGCCGACAGCCGCGAACCGGCTGCCGACCGCCTCGGAGACGGACTTGGCCGAACGCCTCGCCGCCGCCCGGCGCCTGGCCGACCTCGGCTACGTGGGCGCCGCCGAGCAGCTGCTGCTGCGGCTGTTCTACTCCTTCGCCCTCCCGGAGGGCACCGCCTACGACCTGATCGCGAGCCTGCACGCCGCGCTCGGCGACAGCGAGGCCAGCACGCGCTGGACGGCCGCGAAGGCCAAGCTCCTGGCCCTCGCCACGTGACCCCGCCCCCACCCCTCGCCTCTGTCCGCGCAATCCTCAGCCCGGAAGGACACCCGCTCATGCCCACCGCCCTGTCCCTGGCCCCGGCCGAACTGCGACTGGCCGAGCTCACCGAGGCCAACAGGCCCGCCCAGCTGCCGCTGCTGACCCGTATCGCCGGGCTGCTGTCCGCCTCCACGGCGGTCACCCACCTGATCGTCCGCGGCTCGCTCGCCTCCGGCACCGCCGACCGCCTCTCGGACGTCGACTTCGTCGTCGGCATCCACGACCGTGACCTGCCCACGTTCGCCCTGGCCCTGAACGACCTCATGACGGTCGCGGGCGGGGCCCTGCTGCCCGGCTGGCGCGACACCATCGTCGCGGACCTCGGCGGCATCGGGTTCGTCTTCCTCGTCCAGCACGAGGGCAAGCTCCAGCAGGTCGACCTCTACCTCGCCCCCGCCTCCGAGATGACCGCCTTGCGGCGGAGGGTCGGCGGGAAGGTGCTGCTGGACAGGCCGCCGGCCGAGATCACCACCTCGCAGATCGAACGGGCCGAGACCTGCGTTGCCGAGCTCGCGGCCCGGCCGCGATCGTGCACCGAGCTGCTGATCGAGCACCTGGTGCTGGCGGTGCTGCTGCACAAGCGCATCCGGCGCGGACAGCGGTTTGTCGCCTACGCCGAGTGGCACATGCTGCACACCGCGACGAAAGACCTGATCAAGACCGCGCTCGCGCCGGCCTCACGGTTCTGGGGCTGGTATCAGCTACGGGAAGAGCTCGCGCTCACCCCGATCGGCCGGGCCTGCCTGGCCGACCTGGACGCGGCGATCACCTCCCCGGCCGTCCCTACGGCCGCCGACGTCAACGCCGCCCTGGACCGGGTGATCGCCCTGACGACGCGGGCCTGCCCCAACGCCCTGGACGGTCTCGCGGATGCGCTCACCGCCTACCGCACCTACCTGGAGCTGGTGTGAAGCCCTCGGGCCGCCGCCCCACCACCTCGGCCGTTGGCCGGGTCCGGGCCCAAGACCGGCGGAAGACGGCGGTGTTCTTCGGCGGGGTCGTCCCCGCCTCCCCGGACGAGGAACGGCTCGCGGAAGAGGTCGGCATGGCCCTCGCAGGAGCCGGGTTCGCACTGCTGCACGGCGGCTACAACGGGCTGATGGAGGCCGCCGCCCGCGGGGCCGCGGCCAAGGGCGGCACGGTCACCGCGGTCACCCTGGCGGCCAAGCACGCCGAGTGGGGCGACTTCAACCCGCACGTCACCGACGAGGTCCACCTGCCCGACCTCGGCGCCCGCCTCAACCACTACCTCGACGCGGCCGATCTCCTGGTGGCGATGGGCGGCGGGGTCGGGACCCTGCACGAGCTGACCGCCGCCCTCTACTACGCGGGCACCATCCGCCCCGTGCCCGTCTGGATCACCGGCCCCACCGCGCTCGGCCTGCTGTCCTTCCTCAGGCGGGAGAAGTGGCTGTTCGAGACGCCCACCCGGCCGCTCGGCTTCATCTCCCCGATCGGTTCGGCGGCCGCGTTCGCCGCCCAGCTGCACGACCTCACCACCGGGACCGACGAGACGGAGGTCGGCGCATGACCGTGACCACCGCGACGTCCCTGGCGGCCCGGATCGCCGAGGCGGCCTGTGTCAGCGACGCGTTCACTCTGGTCGACGGGCAGGTGCTGGACTCGTATTTCGACGAGTACCGCCTGGCCGCCGACCCGCAGCTGCTGCACGATGTCGCCGACGCGATGGCCCTCCTCGTCCCCGAGGACGCCGAGGTGCTGGCCGGGATCGAGCTGGGCGGCGTTCCGCTGGTCGTCGCCCTGTCGGCCGCGACAGGACTGCGGGCCGCGTTCCTTCGTCGTCTGCCCAAGCGCTACGGCTCCAAGCAGCAGATCGAGGGCAGCGGCGTCGAGGGGCGGCGGGTTGTCCTTGTCGACGATGTGGTCCGCTCCGGCGGGCAGCTGCTGGCCATGGCCCGGATGCTGCGTGTCTCCGGAGCCCCGGTCACCGACGCGCTCTGCGTACTGGAACGGCCGCTCGGCGGGCGACTGCTGCTGAACGAGCACAGCGTCCGTCTGCATCCACTGCTGACGGAGGCCGACCTGTCCACCGGCAAGGGGGCGGCGTCGTGACCGGGGCGGTGCTGTTCGACATGGACGGAGTGCTGCTGGACAGCCGGGAGGCGGTGCTGGCCACCCTCGCCGGTGTCGCGACCGCCGCCTTGGGACGCCGGGTCACCGTCGCCGACCTGCCGGCGGACGCCGCGACGACCCCCAGGGTCGAGGTGCTGGCCGGCCTCGGCGTCACCGAGCCGGACGAGCTCTGCGAGATCTGGTGGGATGCGGCCCTGGCCACCGCCGCCGCCACCCTGTTCCCCGGGGTGCTGGAGGGGCTGATGGCGATCAAGGACGCCGGGATCGCCACGGGCCTGGTCACCTTGCAGAAGCGCGACCGGTTGTCCTGGCTGCTGCCGCCGGATGTCCTCGCGCTGCTGGATGTGACGGTCTGCCGCGAGGACGCCCAACCGAAGCCGTCCCCGGACGGTCTCCTTCTCGCTCTGGGCACGCTGGGCATCGCCCCGTTCGAGGCGGTGTTCCTCGGCGACACCACCGGGGACATCGCTGCCGCCCGCGCGGCCGGGATCACTCCGCTCGGGGCCGGATGGGGCTATGCCGGACCCGCCGTGCTGAAGGCGGCGGGGGCCGCCGTGGTACTGGACGACCCGTCCCGTGTCGGCCCGGCCCTCCTGGCACTGCGCGGTTCTCCGCCGCCTTCGCCGGGCCGGCCAGAGGCGGAGGCAACCGCCACAGAAGTGTCGGTGGTGGGGGCTCCCCCGCAACAGCACATGAGAAGGCCCCGGGGCACTCCTGCCTGACATCCGGCCCCTCCCCGGACGGGCGGTCCGGGGGCTCACGGCCGCCCGGCACCGTCGGCAAGCTCTCCGCCTTCGTCGTCCTTCTCGGAGCGAACGGGCCGCACGTCGCCGTCGTCGCCCGGGCGGCTCGCGTGATGACTTCTGGTAACGCTGAGCGGTCTTGTGGTTCACCCGCTACAGTCGGTGGTGCAGCAGACCGGAGAACAGCTCTGGCGGTCTGCTGCACCACCGACGCGCGCAACGGATCTGGAGTCAAGGTGCGGCCCATGGGGGCGCGAGCTATCTGCGCCGAGCTGGAGACCTGAGAACACCACTCGGTCTTTGTCCTCGGCCCGGCTCGGCGTGTGATCTCCCCCCACCTTCCGCGACTCTTCTCGTGAGGCCATGCCGCCATGCGCTCGACGCAGATCCGCACCACCTTCACCGACTTCTTCACCTCCCGCGGCCACCAGCTGGTGCCCTCCAGCCCACTGGTCCCGGACGACCCGACCCTGCTGCTGGCCAACGCGGGGATGAACCAGTTCAAGCCCTACTTCCTGGGCGAGACGACCCCGCCGTTCCCTCGCGCCACCAGCATCCAGAAGTGCGCCCGCACTTCCGACATCGACAACGTCGGCCGCACCAACCGGCACGCGACGTTCTTCGAAATGATGGGCAACTTCTCCTTCGGCGACTATTTCAAGGAAGACGCCTGCGCCCTCGCCTGGGAACTGCTGACCGAGGGCTACGGGCTGGAGAAGGACAAGCTCTGGATCACCGTCTTCGAGGACGACGACGAGGCCGAGCGCACCTGGCGCCGCATCGGCGTCGCCGCCTCCCGGATTCAGCGCCTGGGGATGGAGGACAACTACTGGTCCATGGGCGTTCCCGGACCCTGCGGGCCCTGCTCGGAGGTCAACTACGACCGTGGTCCCGCCTTCGGCAAGGAGGGCGGACCCGCCGTCGACGGCGAACGCTACGTCGAAATCTGGAACCTGGTCTTCATGCAGTTCCAGCGCGGCGAGGGCGACAAGAAGGGCGGCTTCCCCGTCCTGGGCGAGCTCGCCCGCAAGGGCGTCGACACCGGCCTCGGCCTGGACCGGCTCGCCGCGATCCTCCAGGAGGCGCGGAACGTCTGCACCACCGACCTGCTGATGCCGACCTTCCGCACCGTCCAGGACCTCGCCGGACGGGCCTGCCCGGACGAGGGCGAGGAGAAGGTGTCCTTCCAGGTCGTCACCGAGCACGCCCGTTCCATCGCCTTCCTGATCGCCGACGGCGTCCTTCCGGCGAAGGACGGCCGCGGCTACATCCTGCGGCGCCTGATGCGCCGGGCGATCCGCCACGCCCGCCTGCTCGGCATCGACGGGCCCGTCCTGCCCTCCACGACCGCCTCGGTGATCGGCAACCTCGGGGACGTCTGGCCGGAGCTGACCGCCCAGGCCACGCTGATCGAGCAGGTCGTCACCGCAGAAGAGGAGTCCTTCACCCGCACCCTCGCCCAGGGCACCCGGCTGCTGGACGCCGCGATCACCCGCACCCGGCACGGTGGCTCGGCCGCCCTGCCCGGCGAGACCGCCTTCGAACTCGCCGACACCTACGGCTTCCCCCTGGAACTGACCGTCGAGGCCGCCCGCGACGTTGGGCTGACCGTTGACGAGGAACGCTTCGCCGCCCTGCTGGACGAGCAGAAGAAGCGCGCGAAGGCCGGCGGCAAGGCCAAGACCGCCGAGGCCCTGCGTCAGCTGGGCACCTACCGCGAGCTGGCCGCCCGCCTGCCCAGGACCGAGTTCATCGGCTACGAGCACCTGACCGCCGAGGCCACCGTCACCGGCCTCATCTCCGGCGGCACCGTCGTCACCGGCGCCGGCGAGGGCAGCGAGGTCGAGCTGGTGCTCGACCGGTCGCCGTTCTACGCCGAGGCCGGCGGACAGATCGGCGACACCGGCACCCTGACCATGAACGACGGCACCCGCCTGCGGATCACCGACACCCGCTACGGCCTGGAAGGCTTCCGCGTCCACACCGCGCGCGTGACCGAAGGGGAACTGATCGCCGGGGCCAGTGGCGAAGCCGCCGTGGATGCCGAGCGCCGGGCCGGCCTGATGCGCTCGCACTCGGCCACCCACATCCTGCACGCCGTCGTCATGGCCGCCCTCGGCGATCACGCCCGTCAGCAGGGCTCCCTCGTCGAGCCCGACCGGCTCCGTTTCGACTTCGCGCACTTCGCCGCCCTCACCCCCGACCAGCTCTCCCGGATCGAGGCGGCCGTCAACGGTCACGTCCTGGACGACCCGGAAGTGCGGGCCTGGCACGCCGACCGCGCCGAGGCCGAAGCCGCGGGCGCCATCGCGCTGTTCGGAGAGAAGTACGGCGACACCGTCCGTATCGTCGACATCGGCGACTTCTCCCGCGAGCTCTGCGGCGGCACCCACGTGGCCCACGGCTCCCAGGTCGGTGCCTTCCGCATGCTGTCCGAGTCTTCGATCGGCTCCAACCTCCGCCGCGTCGAAGCCCTTACCGGCCACAGCACCCTGACCCACCTCGACACCGAACGGCGGCTGCTGAACGAACTCACCGGTCTCCTCGGCACCCGCCCCGCCGACGCCCCCGGCGCCCTGCGCAAGCGGCTCGACGCCCTCGCTGCCGCCCAGGCGGAGCTGGGACAGCTGCGGGCCGCTGAACTGCGCTCCCAAGCCGCGCGACTCGCCGGCACGGCCCATCCGGCCGACGGCGGTCAGCTCGTCGCGCGGAAGGTCACCGGCATCACGCCCGACGAGCTGCGACAGCTGGCCTCCGACACCCTGGCCCACCTGCCCACCGGCCCCGCGGTCGTGGTCCTGGCCCTTGAGCACTCCGGCAAGGCCCTGCTCGTCGCGGCCGTCTCACCGGACCTGCTCGGCCGCGGCGTCCAGGCCGCGCAGGTCGTCAACCGCGCCGCGAAGACGGTCGGCGGTGGAGGCGGCGGCACCGGAGCCCTCGCCAGCGCGGGCGGACGCCGCCCCGAAAACCTCGACCAGGCTCTCGCCACCGCGGCCGACGACGCCGCCGCGCTCCTCGGCGACCGATAGCGGCAAGGCGCTGCGGGCCGCCCAGCCCCCCGCTGGGCGGACCCGCTGGCCCCGCACCAAGCGCACACGCTCAACGGCGCCCGTCCCGGTGGCGTCAACCCCACGCTGCTCCGGCTCGAAGAGGCGCTCTGCCTGATCCACGAGCGGCACCTGGCGGAAACCTGTCAGGTGGCCGACCAGGCGTTCTCGCAGGCCGTGCCCGAACGCATGCGTGCGGCCCGGCCGGCCCGCGAGCTCGCCGACATCCTGGCCCTGCCGGTCGCCGACGGATGACAGCACCGTCCGCGTTCGTCCACGCTATCCGCATAACTGACCCCATCCACGGCGGCCACACCCTTCCGCGGGCGCTTCACCTCCTGCGAAGCGCCTGCGCTCAGGCGGGACTTGACGCGCGCGGCGCCACGCTGATGCGCGGGCAGACCAACGCCGTCTTCCGCCTGGCCACCGACCCGGTCGTCGTCAAGATCGCGCGTGCGGGCACGAAACCGGACGAGGTCCGGCAGACGGTGGCGTTCACGCTTCCGTGGGCGCCGTGGCCGCCGCGCCCACGACTCCTGACGGTGTTCCCTCAACGCCGGCAGCCCGGTCAGCGCGAGACAGACCACTCACCGCGAGCCGCGTCTTCGCGGGAGACGCCTCGGCGCCTGGCATTGGGGTAGCACAGCGCGATGAGAAGCAAAGCTGTCGCTGTGCCGACGGCGGCGAAGCTGTTGCCACGGAAGAGGGAAGCCGCCAGCAGCAGCCCTTCCAGCAGCATGCATACGCCGATCGACCTGGCCGTGAGCCGCCCAGGGCGGAAAGACCTGACCAGAGGCCAACACATCCATATGCTGGCCGTTGTGTAGATTGCCCCGAAAATTTGGACTCGCAGAATACTGGCATCTACGTCCACAGTGGGATCTTCGAAAGAGAAAGCCCGGATATGGCCGGGAAGCAGCACGAAGCAGAAGAAACCGATGAGCAGCGCCTGATAGAGGAGAATAAGTATGGCCACCGGCGCCGCGAAACGATGCATGGGATCTGAACCGTCTTTCCAAAGAAAAGGCGTGGGCAGCACAAGACTGCCCACGCCTATAAGCTAACAGCCACCAGGAAGGTACAAAATCCGGGTCAGTACCACAAGCGAATCAGCGTGAAGTCGCTGACACTTTGCAGGCACCACCCAGGGAGGACTGACTCGGCTTGGGCGCGGGTCATGTCCACATCCTTGCCGTACTGCCCGAAGTATCGCCCCCATGCATTGTTGTGGTAGTCCATTCTGTGATGCAGCTCAGCTTCTGCCTCACTCATGTGATCCGGCTTGGACCCTAGCTCGTGCCGGTCGCCGAAGCCCTTGGCAGTCTTGGAGCCCATCTCGTATGCCATCAGGGCGTTCCAAATACAGTGCCTGTAGGCGTCTACTCTGCCTCCGTTGGATCGGCTACCAGGCCAGAAGCCATTCTCTTGCGCCTCTCGAAGGGCCAGATCTCCCGCCAGATCGGCTTCACTTTTGGCAATCGAGCAAATTCGGTACCTGCTGGGCCACTTGCAGAAGCTGAACTCTGCCTCGTTCATGTAGCCGTCGTAGGCGAGACTCTCGATCGACCCGCCGGTGTCACGCACCCAGTCCGGCTCGATTGTCAGATGCCTGGTCTCGTCGAGACTGACAGATTCCTCACCTGGCGGGACGATCTCACCACTCACGAACTTTTCGACTGCGGCGTCCCGGGCCGCCTCGGCCACGCCGTCGACGATCGCGCTTGAGTCACCGAAAACGGCTACGCCGTCCAAGGTTGAACTGTGCTCCTCGACGAACCAAACGGTGCTCTGCCCCAAAGTCGTTGGCGGATTGAGCAGCAGTGGCATCCTCATGGTCGCAGCATAGGCCCCCGCGCCTAGTGCGTTGGCGTAGCCACCGTCGGGGACAATGCCAACGCGCTCAGGGTGCGAGATGAATCTGTCTGCCGCAAATGCGCTGGTCTCAGCATGATCTCGGCCGACCACGTATCCGGCAGTACTGGAGTAGGCGTCGCGAGCCGCAGCCCCAACAGTCGTCTTAGACACCGCAGCAGGCAAATTGTCCAGCCAAGCCCTCGCGGGCGTGGACAGTGCGGAGTCACTACTGAGGAGAATGGCCCCATCTGCGGCCGCTACGGCACTCGCTGCACTGACTGCGTCTTCCCACTCATTCACAGAAGCGATTACGACGTGATCGGGCTCGACGATCCCGTCGCGAGCGATGATCAGTGAAGTTTCCTGCGGATCAGCCCCAGCATAGCGCACTACCTCGTAGCCCAACTCGCGTAAGCTAGCTTCGACCGTAGCGCTGAAGGCACTGCCGACCAGGTAGACTGTCTTGCCGGCGGGAAGCACTCTTTCGATTTCCGTGCGCACTCCAGCGGCAAGCGACGTGGTGCCGCTAAAAAGCAGCGGCCCTGTCTTCTCTTTAGCCAGCGGAATCGCCGCAGCTCCAAACTGGAAGTTTCCAGTTGGGGCCAGGACCACTGCTTCGGCTGCATTACCGCTGACCGCCGAGTTATCCTTCCAATAGTCCCGAGAGAGCCGTAAGGCCAAGTCGCCAGGTGCGCTTCCCGTGAAACGGGTCAGACTCACCGTGGACTCACCGTCGATAGCGAAAGGGGTCCAGGCCGACCAGCCAGTATTGTAGTGAGTTCCGTCGTAGGGGGAAGTACGGAATTCGTAACGTTTACCACTCTCCAGCCATCCTCTAGGGACCGTCACCTGAGCGGGTACGCCGGAGGGCGTCCATGCGGAGACCAGGTAGTCCCCGATCTTCGCTCCGTTGTCGGCGTCGCGAATCTCGAAGGTGCCATTGACCATGTCGCCGTTGGCATCATTGAAGGTGGCCCTGAGCACAGGAGTCGTGGTTGTAGCGTGCCACACACCGTCAGTCGTCAGGAACGGGGGGCCAGCCTCCTGAGTAACGCCTGTCTCAGGCCGGTGATTGTAAGTGACGGTCAGTTTCGGCTGGTTGCTTGCGCTGTTCGCTGAGTTGACGCGCTTCCATGCTCCTGGGGCGTCGCTGGTGGCACGCAGACCCATGTAGCCCAGGTTGACATTCGCCGAAGCCCATGTTTGTGTCAGCTCGGTGACATTAGCCGATATCCACCCATCCGCCCCACAACCGGGGTTACCTGCGGTTTGAGTGGAGGAGTGGAACTGTTGGTGCCATACGGGCTGGTTACTCCACCGGGAAGCCGTCGAAGCAGGTCCGGTTGCCCATACGCCCCACCCGTAGGGCCTACAGTCAGTATTGCCTGAATGGAAATTCCACAACTCCAGTTCGGCCTCTAGGATCAATGCATCCTGGATCGGAGTTGTGTCCCAGTGAATGAATGAGCGCGCAGTGCGAGGCGTACCATCGGCGTTGGTGGTTCCGGGATTTCCGATATCCAGCTCGGTGTCGGTCGACCAGTCTACCGACTCCCCCTGCTGCACATAGGTGTCGAAGGTGTTGGCCAGCACCGATGTGGAAGGGTCGACCGTGACCGGGTACTCCGTTGTGGGGTCGGTCAGGAAGTCCGCATCCGGAGTGACGACTAGGTCTACGATCCCCTCGCCGTGATCGATGACCTCCATGTCTACCGAGACACGCCGGGTGTGTTCACCGGACACTGGGTCAACTGTCGCATCCCACATGACAGGCGCGGGCATCACCGCCCGTTCTTCCCCGGTAGAGTCGGTGAAGAGGACAGACCCGTCTGCCTGCTCCACTGCGCGCAGGCCTTCTGCTTCAAGTGGAAGCGTATACGAGTAGCTCTCCGTTCGCGGGGGCTGATGAATCTCGACGAACTGCTCGAAGCCCATGCGGGTGGCCTCTACAATCACGTCGGCCCCCGGCACAGCATTCTTGTAGCGCGCCCTGGAGCCTTGCAACTCCGGCGCGGGGAGACCACCTTTCCAGCGCAGCGTGACCCGTTCACTACCCATACCGAGGGTCACAAGATCACGAGCCTCTGACCTGGCCGCTGCAGTCAGGGATTGCGGAATTGCGCCGCCACCGCTGTTCAGTTCAAGAGCCTGTGGATGGCTCTTCGCAACCACTTGTCCGTCCCGCTCCACGAGGGTTAAGTCCACCGTATGCCATTCACCCTCGCGCATGAACCGCTCTGGCCCTGCGGTCATCTCGGTAGTGAAGCTGCCATCCGGATTGACGAAAGTGAGGGATGTTTCCGACCGCTCGGAGACAAGCTCGACTCGCTCCCCGGTACGGCGCGCCTCGAAACGCGCTGCCGGGACTTCTCCCGCATCAGAAGGCGGTTGGGTACTTGCTGGACTGTTGACCTCGGCTGGCCCTCTTCCTACTGGGGAGTGTGGCACGGCCGCAGCGCTGGTGGCGGCTTGCACCACGAAAACTAACGCTGCCCCTAGCGCCATGCTTGACCGCCTGCTTCTTCGTCTCCACCTGTTCTGATGCAGCACCTTGAGGTCCTCTCTGTCTACTCATCTCCGGTGTGCGACATCTCGCCACCGCGTCGCCGCCTGGGTCGCTCTGTTGTCTATCAGCATCAAAGAGGCCGCAACAGAACAGAAAACAGGCAAAAGCCGCGCGATTGCAAGGTTGGAACGTGGGGAAGATCACGCCGGGCGGTCTCGCCGTAGCGCCACCCACTGAGTACCGTCAGGTCCTATTGATAACCGGCACGATAGGGTCCTGTGCTTTTCGATCACGGCGCTGATTTGCGAAGGCCGCAAGTGCCCGCGTCTCCAGCTCCGAAGCGTTGCCACGAGACCGAAACGGGAGTCTGAGCGGCAGGCTGTCACCGTGCGTTGGGTTTAGCCTCGATGTTTCGTGTGGCCCCGTCAGCTTGTTGGCGGGGCCTTTCTGGTCTGCGTCTGGGGTGGTATTGGGTGTTCGGGCAGGGGTGGGGCCCGGCTGTCGTGCCGGGTCGGCGCCGGGGTTTCACTGCGCTCGGGGTTTGAGCGGGCTCGTTCGTGCAGGTCAGCGGGGGTTTGGGAGTAACCCGAGGCGTTCGGTGGCTTTGGTGATCAGGCTGGTCCAAGGCCAGTGGGCGGGGAAGCGCAGGTGGCGTTGGCGGCTGGTGGTTACGGAGCTGGGCTGCGGCGCTCAGTATGCGGAGCCGGAGGCGCTCCACCTGATCACCGAATCGGCCGACGAGGCGTCCGCACCTCTCGCATCGCCGCTGCCGTTGACGTCGTCGCCACCCGCGCCAGGAGCCAGTGGCGACTCCACCACCCTCCCCGGGATGGACATCGGCACCGTGCTGCTGACCGTGATGGGCGCCGCCTTCCACTGGATGGACCGCCACCACGTGCTGCGTGATCTCGACCGGATCATCGCCCCCGAAGGCGCGGTCGTCCTCGCCTCCGGCGGAGCCCCCGGCGATGTCGAGCCCGCCCCCTGGCTCGACGTCGTCGCCGAGGTCCGCACGCGTTACCTCGGCGCCGAACGCCGGGCCGGCTCAGGCACCTACGCCCACCCCACCGAACGCCACCAGGACGTCCTGGCCCGCTCCCCGTTCTCCCGCGTCGAAACCACGCACTGGGACCGCGCCCTGACCCGCACGACCGACGACGTGATCGGCTACGTCTTCAGCCTCTCCTACTCCAGCCCCGCCCAACTCGGCGACTCCAAAGCCGCTTTCGAGCGCGACCTGCGCACCGCCCTGCTCGACTTCAACCCGCAAGGACGCTTCGACGAGACCATCCGCACCGAAGCGATCATCGCCACCCGCCCCTGAGCAGGGCCAGCCGCCGTTCGCCGCGCGGTCCGACAAGCAGCGGTCGCGTCTCCCGCTCCCGGCCGCCGGCCGGGTCCGCCTCACCAGGGCGACCGGCCGTCGTCCGAGGTGACGAGCTTGTCGAGCAGCTGCTCCGTGATGGTGGCCAATGCCCGGATGCGCCGCAGCCGATCGCCCTGCTCGCGGGCCAGAATCCTGGTCGCGACGTCGAGGTGCCGGTCCCAGCCGTGCCGTTCAGCACTGTGCTCCGCGTGGGCCTCCCGCTGGTGCCGGGCGTGCCGCACGAGAACGCCGAGGACGTGACGCAGCCGCAGGTCGATACGCTCCACGTCGGCCAGGCGCCGCGCCAGGGCGAGCGTCTCCCGAATGCCGCCCGGGTCGAAGGACGGCGGAGGCGCGGCGGCGGAACGGCCGGCGGTCGAGCGGTTGGTGGAGCGTGCGCGCTGCCGGGTCACGTCGCCGCTCCCGGCGGCGTCAGCCGGGCGACATCGGCCCGCAGCCGTCCGGCCAGGCCCTCCGCCAGCTGCGCGGCGGCCCGATACCCCAGTGCCTCCTGGTAGGCGGCCAGCGCGTGCCCGTGCTCGTACCGTTGTTCGTGGACCCCGCCGAGGACCGCCAGCGCCTCGATGGCGTGCGTGTCGGCGCCGAGCTGTCCCAGTGCCGCGATGGCCGGCCTCAGCAGGGACAGCGCGCGTTCGGTGTGCTCCAGCGCCGCTTCGGCCCGGCCCCACACCACCATGCCGCGGGCGGCGTTGAGCGGGTCCTGCACCTGGCGCAGGATGCCGACGGCCGAGGCCGCCAGTGCCGCCGCGCTGGAACCGCGCTGGTCCGCGACGTCCAGTGCGGCGATCTCGATCAGGGCCAGGGCGGCGGTGCGCGGCTCCTCCACGCGGTGGAGTTCCGCGACCGCGCGCAGCCACAGGTGGCGGGCCCCGTCCCGGTCGCCGCGGGCCAGCTCCGTGTGGGCCAGGTAGTGCAGGCTGCGCGCGGCACTCGCATCGTCCCCGGCGTCCTCGTACAGCTCGATCGCCTCGGTCAGCAGGTCGTGCGACTGCTGCGGAGCGACCTCCCGCGCCAGCAGGCCGCCGCTGGTCAGCATCCGCCCGATGGCCCGCCGGTCCCCCAGCGCGCGGGCTGCCTCCAAGCCGCGGGCGTGCGCCTGCCGGACCCGTTCCGTCGCCCCCCGCAGCACCCAGTACGGCCACAGGGCGTCCGTCAACGCGATCAACGCCCCGGACGGTGTGGACGGGTGCCGCAGCAGCGCTTCGATCGTCGGGTACTCCGCGTCGAGCCACGCCAGTGCCTCGGAACGCGAGGCGCACAGCGGTTCCCCGTCTCCGGATCGGTCGCGGGACAGCGAGTCGCGGAACGGCTCCAGCTGGTGTTCCGCCTGCTGGGCGCCGCGCAGGTAGAACTCGCAGATCCGGTGTGACACCGCCGTGTTCTCCTCGACGGTGCCGTACGCCTCGGCCGCCGCCGTCGCGTGTGCGTGCGCCTCTGGGGGCATCCGGTAACGGACGTGGGGACCGGCCGGTCGGCGGCCGTCGGCGCCGGTGATGAGGCCAACGGCGGACAGGGCTTCCAGGCCCGCCGCCGCGGCGTGGGTATCGGCCACCGCGGCGACGGCCGCCATGGCGCTGAACTCCTGGTTCGGGTGCAGGCCCAGGGCACGGTAGAGGCGTGCGGCCGTCGCGGGCAGCGCACCGTAGGCCGAATCGAGGTCGTCGCACGTGGGCACCGGTGTTTTCTCCGTTCTCTTGGCGCGTCGGGCGGATGGGGCGGCGGGCGAACGGGACGCCCCGTGCCGGGGAGGCCGGTCGCGCGGCGGCGGGTTCGTGTTCATGGCCTGTTCGGGATCGGGCCGACGGCGCGCTGTCCGCGTGGCCCACAGCACGGTGTGCGGGCGCATCACCAAGGTCTCGCCCGAGCTGAACGTCAGCCGCTTGCCTCGGCCGTCGGGAAACGCGGCCATGTCGGTGACGGCGAAGTTCTGGCCGCCGATCATCAGCTGGTCTCCGACCTGGACCGTGTGCGCCTCGATCTCGACGGCGACGAGGCCCGTGTCGACGCGGCGCGGCGCGTGAGCGGGCGTCACCGGGGCACCTCCGCACGCGGAGAGGCCGCGGCGCGACGGCCGCGACCGGCGGGCCGGGCGCACAGGCGTGCCGCGGGAGCGTGGCAGCGGGGCCGATGTGGGGCACCGCGCAGCCGGAAGAGGACGTACAGGATGGCGACTTTCCTTTTCAACGGGAGGGCCGAAGGGGGCAACGGGCGGTGTGCACGGCCGTTCCGCGCTCTCGGCGCGGGTCGGCCACGGCGACCAGGAGCACGAGGCCGGCCGCGGCACACAGCCCGAGGGCGAGCCGGAGAAACGCGAGACCGATGGCCAGCAGGACGGTCACGGCCGCGATCACCACCGCGCCGCCCGGTCCCGCGCGGGACGGTCGGCTCGTTCGATCGAGTGGTTCTCCGCGGGTGAGAAGCGCGCGCGGAGGGCCGGTGACCAGTCGGCTCCTCCGGCGGTGCGCCCGTCCTGGCCGCGCGTCACGGGCCGGTCATTCCCCGCCGGGTGCTCTCGGCCAGTTCGGCGGCCATCACCCGTCCGTGCTCGGGCAGCGCCGGGTGCTGCCGCAGGAGCAACGCCACCTCGTGCAGGGCCGCGTACGCCGTGGTGATCGTCGCGAGGGCGGCGACCTCCTCGCCGGTGAACGCCATGCAGCCGTTCAGGCAGACCGCGCCGCCGTCCAGGGCCAGGTCCATGGGAGTTGAGCAGTCGGGGCAGAGCATCCGGCACCCGCCCGACCTACGCCGCTGCGGCGGCGGGCGCCGCGGCCCGGCCGGCCAACACGGCGATCGGACCCGCGCCGACCAGGTAAGGCGCGCCGGGAGCAGCCGCAGGGTCTGCCGCCCCGCCGCGGCTCCCGTCGAGCACGGCGAGTGCGCTGCTCACGCGCCACAGCAGGTGGGCGTCCACCAGGTACGGCACCGCATCGCGCGGCACCCAGCGGCAGGAGGCGACTTCCGCGCCGAGAGCGAAGGACTGGTCCGCTTGCACGACTCCGCCGTCGAAGTCGTGGGCGAGCAGGACGCCTTCGGTCCGGTCGGTGAGGTGGTGGACGGCCAGCACGCGTTCCGGCGTGATGGTCAGGCCGAGTTGCGCGTCGACCGTGCGTCGGCAGACGACGGGGGCAGGCGTCCGCGCGGCCAGCCAGCCGCCGGGCAGCTGCCATCGCTGCGGGCCGACCGTGCCCGCGCGGTCGATCAGGAGGATGTCGCCCGCGGGATTCCGGAGCAGGGCGAACCCGCCGTTCGTCACACGCGAAGCCGCGGAGTGTGCGGTCTGCATGCGTTCTCCTTCAGTGCTCGATGTGTCGGCGGTCGAACGACCGCCGCACCTGGTTGGCCGCTTCGTCCTGGCCTGGCCGAAGCGGGTGGTACGGATGTGCGAGGCTGCGGAACCTTGTGGCGGCCGTGTCCGGCGGCGCAGCGGGAGCTGTGGGGTCGGGCGACGCTTCGGCCGGCCCCATGCCGTTCGCGGCGACCAGGGCGTCGCCGGTGAACGTCCCGTCCGCAGCGGGCAGGTGCCGGCCGCGGGTCGTGGGGATCACGCGGGAGCCTCCGCCGGCTCCGGCCGGATCGCCTCCAGCGGCGTGTCCCACTCCGTCGCGGCGGGCGGGCTCTTGAGCCACGCGGTGCGCACCGTGTGCTCCCCGCCGTTGGAGTAGCGGCATTCCGCGGTAACGGCTTGCAGGATGCCGCACGTTCCGTGCTTGGTGTCCCTGACCAGCTGTCCGATCAATGGGTGCGTCTCGTGTCCGAGCCCCAGCGGCTTGCCGCGGTTCACCGGGGTTCCTTCTCCTGGGCGTGCTGGGTCGCCAGCGCCTCGGTCAGGCAACGGGCGAGGGCCACGGCGCTGGTCAGCGGTGGCGGCGCCCCGTGCACCTGCGGCTCGCACAGCCAGGCCACGAAGGTGTCGGCCCGCACCGTCGCACCCGTGGCCGAACGGGCCGGTGCCCGCGCGACGGCGGGCATGCGCAACGTGTCGGTCGCCCCGAGGCACACCGGCGGGAGGTGGCGAGGGGGCCAGCCAGCGTTGGCGAGCAGGCGTTCCCAGGAAGCCTTGGTCCCGGCGGGCACCAGTACGGCGGCTCGGCCGAGGAGCGGGAAGACCACCGCGGGGCCGCGGACCGCCTCACGGAGTTCCAGCAGACGCAACGCCCGCTCCGCGAGGTCGCGCGTGCAGGACACCGCGTCGAACACCGTTCCGCACCGCACGCGGACCGGCGCCGATGAGACGGCGAACGGCGAGGTCAAGGCCGCCCCGAGCCACTGGGCGTAGGCGTCGCTCACGAGGGAATCCATGGAGTCTCCGCATCTCAGGCAGTCACGGACGCGCCACCTACGGTGATGCCGACCGGTCGTCCGTGACCAGGTACTTCGACGGGCACCTCGGACCGGAACCTCAGCCGGAACCACCGGCCGGGGCGCTCCTCGACCAGGTGAGTGCGGGGAATCGCCCGTCGAGCACCGCTCGGGCGCCTTACTTTGAGGCAAGCGGCGGAACGGAGGGACGTACCGGATGAACGCGAGCAACGTTCGGCTCAGGCAACTGCGTGAGGCCCAGGGCCGTACGCAGGAAGAGATCGTGGAAGCCCTGTGCGAGTTCGCCGACCGCCTCTACGTCGACGGGGTGATCAGGAGGACCTGGTCCGTCACCGTGCGGCAGTACCGGAAGTGGGAAGGGGCCGACCCGCCGTGGCCGCGGGGCCGCGACGCGCGCGAGGTCCTTCAGCGGTTCTTCGGCCGTTCCCTGGGCGACCTCGGGTTCGTCTACCGTTCCGCCGCGCCCCCGCACGACACGCCGCCCGAGGAGAACGTCCCCACCCCGTCCTGGATCGCCCGGCCGTCGCGCATCCCCACCGGCGCCGGGCCCATGCGGGTGGGCGCCGAGGAGGTGCACATTCTGCGGGCCACGGCACAGGACCTGGACGCCATCGACCAGCGGTTCGGCGGCGACCGACTGCGCAACAGCGCCCGCGGCCACCTGCGGTGGCTCCAGCACATGATCGATCAGGGCGACTACGACCCCCGCACCGGCAGGGAGCTGCACCGCATCGCCGGCAGCATGACGGTGAGCCTGGGCTGGTTCAACTACGACGCCGGTGAAGTGGCCGAGGCCCGCGCCTACTTCAGTGAAGGGCTGAACACCGCGCTGCTCATCGAGGACACCTCGCTCGCGATCCGCACCCTGACGGTCATGGCCCGTCAAGCCGTCGATCTCGGCCGGGGCCGCGATGCCGTGCGGTTCGCCCGCCAGGGCCAGCAGCAGACCCGCACCTGGCACGCCACCCCGCGCGTCCACGCGTTGCTGGCCGTGCGCGAAGCACAAGGGCACGCACGAGAAGGGGACGCCCGCGCCTGCGAGGACGCGCTGCGCCGCGCATGGAAGCACTGGGAACGAGGCACCCGCGACGACGACCCCGACTGGACACGTTTCCTCAACCGAGCCGAGATGCTGTGCCTGGAAGGCATGTGCCGTATCGATCTCGGCCAGCCCGCACGCGCCCAGCGGCTCCTCGCCACCAGCGCCGAACACCAACTGGACGCGCACAACCGCAACCGGGGCATGTGCCTGGGCCGGCTCGGCGTCGCCGCACTCCACGCCCGCGACGTGGACCACAGCGTGGACGCCACTCGCCGAGCCCTCACCCTCTTCAGCGCGGGCATGACCTCCACCCGCAACATGCGGCAACTCATCGCCATCCGCACCGGCCTGGCCCACTACGCCACTGTGCGAGGCGTCCCCGATGTGCTAGAGCAGATCACTGACTTCATGCACGTACGGAAGGACGGTACGGATGGGCTGGCGGCTCCAGCGGTATGACGGCGTCTCGGCCGAAACCGTCGCCGATGACCTGATCGACGTGTACAACCGGGTCTACAGCGTGCCGCCCTACCGCGGAGACCCGTTCTTCTCCGCGACCGCGTACGCCGAACGCCTGCACGACGCCCGCGCCATGCCCGGGTTCGAAGCCGTCACCGCCCGACAGGACGACGGAACCCTCGTCGGGTACGTCCACGGCGTCACCCTCCCCACCGACCGCCCCTGGTGGACCTCCCTGGCCGACCGCAGGCCCGCGGCACTCCTGGCCGCCGACCAGGACATCTTCTGGCTCCGCGAACTCATGGTCCTGCCCGACCACACCAACCGCGGCCTCGGCCGACTCCTGCACCACACCATCAACGACAGCCGCCGCGAACACCACACCACCCTCACCTGCATCGCCGGCAACGAGCCCGCCCACAGCGCCTACCAGCGATGGGGATACACGATCATGGGCCCCATCCGGCACCACCCGACATCCCCGCTCTACGACGCCATGTACCTCAGCAAGTAGGCCGACACCATGAACCCCGCCACCCCCGGCCCCATACACACCCCCTCCCGCAACGGCCGCCTCACCGGCACCCCGGCCACCCTGTTCGCCTACGGCACCCTCCAACACCCCGACGTCCTCCACGGCCTCCTCGGCCGCATACCGGCGACAACCCCAGCCACCGCCCCCGGCTGGCGCGCCGCGCCCCTGCGCGACCGCGTCTACCCCGGACTCGTACCAGATCCCACAACCACCGCCCCGGGCCTGCTCATCACCAACCTCACCCCACCCGAATGGCGAACCCTCGACGACTTCGAACACCCGGCATACGACCTGCGCCCCATCACCCTCACCAACGGCCTCACCGCAGCCGCCTACACATGGACATCCCCCGACACCACCCTCCCCGGCACCTGGTCACTCCCCGAATTCCAACAACACCACGCCACCGCATACACCCGCCGCTTCCAGCGCAACGACTGAACCCACCACCGAACCCGCCCCCGAAAAGGCGCTGGCCCCCCGGAGCGACGCACGCGACGCCGCAGACACAGCGCCCCTCACAACCTGCGAGCCGGGTCGTTCGGGGCGGCGCAGGGACAGCCACGTCTCATTGCCCGATGCTCGACGTGAACTCCGAGATGCTCGCTCGCCTCAACGAACTCCGAGCTGACCTCCTCGCCCGCTGTGAGCGGGCCGAGGCCGAAGGCCGGTTCGCAAAGCGTGAAGGCCTCGAACTCACTCGCGCTCCTGCGCTCCAAGTACTCTGACCGCATCGGCCCGCCGGGGTGGTC
The DNA here is from genome assembly GCF_020410765.1 of Streptomyces marincola. Lineage (NCBI taxonomy): Bacteria > Bacillati > Actinomycetota > Actinomycetes > Kitasatosporales > Streptomycetaceae > Streptomyces > Streptomyces marincola. The sequence goes on from NZ_CP084541.1 coordinate 2,075,485, forward strand.
GGGGCGGTTGGATGTGCGGTGACGCCCGATTCGAGTGCGGGGGTGCTGTGGCTGAGCCTGCACGTGTGAACTGGCCGGCCAGGCAGGGCAAAAGCCGCAGCAGATCGCGCGTCGGAGCAGCACCGGCTCGGTGCGCTTCCGGTGCGCGATGCTGTTGGCCTCGACCGGCGAGAATCCGAACCCGGTGATTGCCCAGCTGGTGCATGCCGATAGGGACACCGTCCGGCATGCGACCCATCGGTCAACGAGATCGGCCTGGTCTGTCTGGACGCTCGGTGGGCGGAAGGCGGTTCCGGCCTGCTCAGTCCTGACGGCGAGAACTCCGTCGTCCAGACGGCCGGCTTCTAGCAGTAGCCGCCCCTCCTGGTGCCGGCTGGAGCGAGGTTGGGCCAGGGATGCCCTGCGCTGCCGGAGGCAACGGACCGTAGGAGGTCAAGAAGAGTGCGCCCCGGGTAGCCCCGGAAACTCGCGTAGGTGCCGCGGTAGTAGCAGCTCCAGTAGCTCACGACCCGACGTTGAATGCGTGCGAAGTAGGCCGGGTTGTCCACGATGAACTGCCCGTAAGCGCGGAGGCCGCAGGTGCCGGACGCTGTGAGATGACGGAGCTCATCGCAGATGACGACCAGGATCTCCAAGACGTACTCGCCGACCAGCTGCACGACAAAGGGGACGACCCATGGGTCCGTGGAACCAACGATCTTCTCCAAGTGGCGCTGCCTGACCACCCCATCGGAGTGCCTTGAGTACAGGCAGTGCAGAAGCTGACGTTGACGCGCCGAAAGCGGCGCCACCGCGTCAGTTGGCGGCTCGTCGTTGTAGAGACGCCTGGGGATGAGGACTTGTTGGCCCTCTACAACAACCGAGAACGGTGCTGCCGGCCGGAGGTGAGAAGCAGGCATGACCGACAAGGCAGCCTCGGCATCGCCTGCGAGCTCGGCCGGGAATGCCATGATCAACGGGTCACTTCTATCGCAAGGCGGCTGCACGAGCTGAGCATAGGCGGAGGCCTCTGCCTGGGCAGTCGACATCAATGGCCTCACAGCCCCTCAACCCGGCGAAAGTAGCTAATCAGCGCACAAAAGCGACCAAACGCAACGATCCGATGTTCGGCCCGTCGTTGACCTCGGCATACCCGCCCCACGCAGCGCCGCGCCCCAGCAGCAGTCCACGCCGTGAGACCCGCCATACGCACGCTCCGTCGAACGAACTGCCCTGCCGCTGCGGTCATGTCTGCGGCGGTGGGCGGGCAACCCAGTCAGGTGCCATCACCGGCCCGGCCACGGCTCGTGCAGACGTCGCCGCCACCAGTGCGCTGCCTGCCATTCGTTGTCCCGCAGGGCGTCGGGATCGGGGAGACTGCGCCGCCTGAGGTCGGCATCGAGCCGGCTGACGAGCTTCTGCAAGGCTGCCCTGCTCAGCGGCGGCAACTGGTCAAGCGCGAGCTGCAAAATGTCGCGAGCGTCGACGACATCACAGCATGGGCAGTCCGGCCACGGCAGATACAACGGCCTTCCCGGCTGGCGCAGGAAACCCTCGTATCGTTCGATCGCACTCAGCACGGAGGGCGGCCACAACTGGCGGGATTCGAGCCGAGCGGTGGAGACATCAACGGCGGCACCGAACTTTGAGACACGCTTCCTGCTCGCACGACGAGCGGCGCGCACAGCGCCGGGCGGCCTACGCGGCATCGCCCCTTCTGGCCAACATCACGGCCGCATCTTCCCACAGCCCTCCCGCAAGGTTCAGATCGCCGGAGGGGGTCCGGGGCGCGGTCCGGGGCGTTGTGGCCGGGCCGGCATCGGTGGCCGGCCGGGGGGTTGGTAGGCGGCCTGGAGGCGTGCGTCGATGTCGTGGCGGGTGTGTGGCAGGCGGTACTGGGGCTCCCGGGAACGGGCGGGCTTGGCCACGGCGGGGGCGTTGATGCCGGGGACCTTGGGCGGGCTCGCGTCGGGTGGTCCGGGCCGGACCAGGCGGCGGGCGGCAGCGTCGAGCCGGGCGCGAGGCACGTCGCCGCCGACGGTTCGGGCGCTTTCGGCGAGGAGGGCAGCCGCCTTCTCCTGGGCCGGGACGATCGCGTGGTAGGCGTCGTTGAGGGCGTCGAGTTGGCGGGCGGAGACGGAGTACCAGCGCAGACGGCGTTCCGGCTGCGGTGCGCGGTACTCGGCGGAGTCGGTGACGAGGTTGTGCTGGGTGCGCCGGAGCAGGTGGGGCCCGGCCTCGGCCAGCTGCCTCGCGACACTGGGCAGTTGGTGAAGGGCACGCAGGAGCGGGCCGAGTCCGCCGGAGTCGGCGACGACGGCAGCCGCCGGCCGTGGTGGGCGGGGCGCGGCGGGACGCCATTGCTCGCCGTGCAGCAGATGGCCGATGTGCAGGCTGATGGCGTGGGCGATGGCGGTGGCCGGGTGGGGCTGTGTCCTGGGCATCGGGCTCACCCGGCCGGCGCGCACGTCCGCGTAGCCCCACCGGGGCAGGGTCGGGTGGTCGCGGGGGTCGGTGATGTCGACGACGCAGGTGAACGACGCGCCGAGTCGCTGCCAGTGCCGCGCCGCCTCACGCAAACCGTCGGCGGTGCGGCGCATGTGCTCGCCGTCAGGGCCGATCTGGTTCGCGGCAACGTGCAGCAGCGTTCGTCCGGCGAGCAGATGCGACAGGACGAGACTGCGCCCGATGTCCCGCAGATCCGTACCGCTCATCGGCCGACCCGTGCCGCGAGCGGCCTGGAAGGTGCCCCGCACCAGCCGGTCGCAGTCCTCCGCGATCCGGTCGACCGCGCCGGGGAGGTCCGGCGCGGTCCCGCTTCGCGACGTGAGGGGCGGGTTCAGGGGGAGTTCCCCGAACTCGGGCAGCATGCCGCTGCTGGCTCGTCGGCCGAGGACGACGGCTCGGTCCAGCTCCTGCTGGGCGGCGGACAGGGCCGCGGCGACGCCGGGATTCTCGGTCCGTTCGGCCAGCCGCCCGGCGACGCGTCCGGTTTCCCACGCCAAGTCGACGACGCGGGAGACGACATAGAGCTGCGCCGGTTCGGTGGCGAGCAGGAAGAGGTAGGGGGTGAGCGGGTCGCCGTCGGGGCCCCGGTGGCTGTCGAGCACCTCGCGGGATACCGAGAGGTGTGCTCCGGCCGCGTGCAGGTGGCGTCCCGGTTCGCCGGCCGGACCGCTGATCTCGACCGACTGCCGCTGGGCTTCGGCCAGGTGACGCGCCGCGGCCGAGAAGTGCCCGCGGGTGTCGGCCAGCGCCCGGCCCATCACCGTGACCGGCCCCAGGCTCCCCGCCGCCGTTCCGGCGATCCTGTCGGGGTGGGCCCGGAGCGCGTCGAAGTACTCCCGGAGCTCGAACAACAGCGTGCGGACCTGTCCCGGCTGAGGGATGTCGGGCAACGAGTGTGCGGCCGTTCGCAATGCGTGCGCCGAGGCGTCGAACGCCGAACCCAGCGTGACCGTCACGGCTACGCGGTCCGCAACGCGCTCAGGCAGGCGGCACCGTCTTCGGCCAGCGACGCGGCCCTCGCCAGGGAGTCGCGGGCCTCATCCGGGACTTCCGGAGTCCGGGCCAGGGCGGACAGGCTCCTGTGCACGGTGCGGAGCAACACCGCGCAGGCATCCGCGCTCGCCGTAGGCGGCCCGGGGAGAGGGACGGGCGCGCCGTCGGCAGGAAGCGGCAGCAATGTCTGCCCCCGCACGCAGACTTGCGCGGCGACGGCGGCCTGGAGTTCGTCGAAGCCCTCTTCGAAGGCCGCGGCGTCGGCGATCCGCTCTCCCATATTGAACGCCTCCCAGGACGCGGTCATGACCTCGACCGCGTCCGCGCTTTCCAACGCGGCGGACACATCCTCCAGCGACATCAGGGTGGTCACGTCCTGCACCTCTCACCGAAACCCGCGACAATCCGCTCTCCTCTGTTCACTCTACGTGAGTTCCCGGAGTGCTCCGGACATGAGTCGCACGTCGGCGGCGCGCGTTCTCCGGTCAGATGCTGGGCGTGTCCGGGCGCCGCGCGCCGGGGTGGCGGGCTGGGCGAGCCGGAGGTTCTCCGTTCCGCGGCAGGCCGTAGGCGTCGTCGAGGCGGGCGTCGACCGCGGACCGTGCGCGGCGTTCCGCGGTGCCCGCGGCCGGTGCCGGCCGTTCGGCCCGCTGGCGAGCCGCGTCGCGTTCCGCTGCCGCCTCCTCGGCCCGAAGCCGCGCCCGCGCGGCCCGCCGCGCGAGATCGGCGTGTGCGCCGGCCGCACCTGGCCTGCTCGAAGCGGCGGCGACGGCGGCGCGGTTGGCCGCGTCCTGGGCTGCCCGAGCCGCCTGTTCCGCGGCGCGCTCGGCAGTGAACAGGCGGTCGGCCGCGGCCCGCGCCGCGGTCACGCGGTCGGTCTTCGCGGGTTCCTGGGCCGTGGAGGCGAGGCGCCACCGGGCGACGGCCCGGCGTGCGACGGCGTGGTCTCTTGCCTGGACCGGTTCGTCGGGGATGCCGCCGAGCCGGTTGTCCTCCGCCCCGAACTGCCACAGGGCCCGGTAGGTGGCGGTCGCGTGTACCGCCTCGTCCCAGACCCCGCGCCTGGGGTCACCGGCCGCGGGGCGCGGGCCGAACGAGTCGAGCCAGGTGGGTGCCTCGGCCGCCAGCCGCGCGGCGCGCAGCGGCGGTGGCTCGTCGGTCGCCTGGGCCGCTCGCCACAGGGCGCGGTGGTTGCTGTGTTCCGGCAGCGGCGCCGGGCCCGTGGGGTCGGCGCCGCGGTAGTCGGCGATGTCGCGGTAGGCCGCCGCGGCGGCGACGCGGTCGCGCCAGGCGACAGCATCGGCGAGGTCGGCCGGCTCGGGACCGTAGGCAGCCGCCCAGCCGTGACCGGTTTGTGCGTCGTCGCGGGCCTGCTCGGCGAGGGCGGTGGCGCGTTCGGTGAGCTGGTGTGCGAGGGCGTGGGCGTAGGTGTGCCGGTCGTCGCCGGTGGCGTCGGCGGGGAGGCGCAGACCGAGGGCTGACAGGAGGTCGCCGGTGTCGGTGGCCGGGACGGTCTCGTAGGTGGTCGCGGTGGCCGGGCGCCGGGCGTCGGACAGGCGGAACGCGGTCGGCGTCCCGCCTTCTTCCGGGGTGAGGGCGCGGCGGTTGCGCGCGTGGAGGATGGCCGCCGCGTCCGAAACGGCGTCGCCGTCGCGCGTCCGGAAGCTCCCCTGGACGTAGGTGCGCCGCAGCAGGCGGTCGGTGTCGATTCCGGCGTCGGCGAGACGTTGGATCTGGTCGCGCAGGGCGGGCCAGGCCGGCGCCGTCGACAGCTGGTGCGCGGCCGGCGGGCCGAGCAGGTCGGCCAGGGCCCGCACCGTGTCGGCTTCGGCGATGTCGCGCAGGACCTGTCGCAGCCGCGGCTCGTGGGTGCGCAGCGACTCGGCTTCCTCGAACGCGGCCCGCTGGCGTGCGGTGGCCGAGCGCCCGGTGCCGTCGCGGGAGACGACGGACGCCCACAGCTGCCGCCCGGTCATGTCGGTGGCGGGTGCGCCGGTCTCGGGATCGGCGGGGCCGCGGCACACGAGGTAGGCGTGGTTCTCCAACGAGCCGCGGGTGAGGGCGGGGTAGGCGCCGTTGCGGTCCATGCCCGGCACGATGAGCGCGTGCCCGGTGTGCACGGTGACGCCTTGGGCGCGCGTGTGGGTGAGGGCGTAGCCGAGTTCGGTGCTGGCCGCGCAGTAGGCACGCGGCAGGGTGAGCCTCCCGCCGGTGCGGCCGTGCCGGACTTCGAGCTGCCCGTCCCCGGTGACGGCGGTGACGGTCCAGATGTCGCCGTTGCGCACGTACTGGCGCGGCCGGTTGCGGCAGGTGAGGCGGCGGTCGTTGGCGCGGGTGACGAGTTGGTCGCCGACCCCGGCCCGGTTGCCGTCGGACAGTTCGACGGTGACTTGGTCGTCGACGGCTCGCTCGGCGACAAGGGCTGTCCTGGCCGTGTGGGAGAGGCGGGCGGCGAGCGCGTTGGTGGGGGCGATCAGGATGCTCGTGAGCCCCTCGGCCGTGTCCCACCGCCACGCCGCGAACGCCTCGCGCAGCAGGGCCTCCTCCGGGCCTTCGTGCAGGCGGCCCCGATCGCCGTAGGCGCGCCAGGAGGCGTCCCCGTCGCCGCGGGAGAGGGCCTCGGCGGCGTCGATCTCCCAGCGGCGGGGCCTGCCGTCCGCATCGCGGAACCGGCGCACCTCGGTCAGCCGCAGGCAGCCGGCCTCGCCGGAGATGAGATCGAGGGCGCCACCAACGCCGGACGCGCCGAGCTGGCGCGGGTCGCCGATGAGCAGCATGCGTCCACCGGCCGCCTCGACCTGCCGCATGACGGCGTGCAGGGTGCCTGTGTCGGCCTGCCCGGCCTCATCGACGATGACGAGCACGCCGGACGGCAGCGTCCATTCCGGGCTGCCGGGCGCGTAACTTTCGGACATGAACCGCCAGCGCGCCAGGTTCTCCGCGCGGATACCGGCGCGCTCGGCAAGGGTGTCGGCCTGCACCTGCCCGCCGGCCAGCCCGAGCACCGGGATGCCGTGCGCGTCGGCGACCTCCCGCGCCAGGGCCATGATGGTCGTCTTGCCGGTGCCGGCCCGGCCGACGACGGCCCGCACGCGGCGGTCGCCGGTGAACACGCCGTCCACGATCCGGCGCTGTTCGGCGGACGGCACGAACCCGCGCCGTTCGTCGCCCGCCGCGAGTGCCATGTCGATCCGGTCACGGGAGAGCCGAACGACCGGACACGGGCGCCGCGCGGCCTCGACGAGGTCGGCTTCCATCGCCTTGAGCGTGTGGCTGGTGTAGCGGGCCGCGCCGTGCTGCACGAACACCGGACTGCCGTCCTCGCGCAGGTACGCGCCGGGTACGGGGACGGGCTCGGGCGGGGAGATCAGCTCGCAGCGGTCCGGGTGCAGAACGTGCTCCACGACGCGGTCGACCAGCCCGTTCCAGCCCGGCTGGAGGTGCCGGCCAACGGCCACCAACTGCCTGTAGGTCTCCGCCTCCGCGTTCGCGCGGGTCCAAGACTCGCGTTCGCCCTCCAGCGTGGCGAGGACACGGTCGACGACCTCCGCGAGCGGTCCCTGCCGTCCGCGTTCGCGGGCAGCGGCACGCGAGGTGCGCCGGGCGCGTTCCAGCCAACGCTCCGGCCGCCGGATGCCCAGCTTCTTCGCCTTGGCCCGCCACTGCCGACGCTCACCATCGACGGAGCGGGCGTACTTGTCGGGGCGCGCGGTCAGGGCCGCCCGCTGGGCCAGTTCGTACTCCTCGGCGCGCGACGGCTCACGCCCCCGCACTTCCCGGAACTCGTCGAGCAGCGCGGTCAGGTGCCGTTCGGTCTGGGCGCGGCGGGCGGAGAAGGCGCGGATCACGGTGTCGGGGACGCCGAGGAACTCGCGCACCGGGCGTTTGTCCGGCCGGATGCTGTCCGCGCGGGGTGCGGCGAGTACGCCGAAGGCCGCGTGCATGCCGCGTTCGATCTCGGCCGTGTACTGCGCGGAGAGGGAGACCACCAGCCGGTGCAGGTGCCGGGCGTCCAGGGCCAGCCACCTGCCGTCGGCGGTCCGCACCTTCGCGGAGATCGCTACGTGCCGGTGCCAGTCCGGGTCCCCGGCCCGGCTGGAACGGTGCTCGAAACCCGCCGCGATCAGCCCCTGCCCGCGCTGCTGCACCACCCCGCCAGGACCGGTGCGCGTCCAGCACGCCTCCCGCTCCAGCCGGCCGAACACCTCCCGGAACGCCGCGCGCTCCACCTCCTCAAGCCGCGCACGCGTCGCGTCGTCGGCCGTGCCCCACAGCACGGCGAAGCTCTTGACCGGCGAGCACACCATCTCCCACCCCGAACGGGCCGTGCGGTTGCCCACCTTCTCGGCCCGCTCCCGCAGCTGCGCGCGGCGCGCGGCCGAGGCGTCCGGCTCGGCGGCCAGCAGCGCGGCCCAGTGCTCCTCGGCCGTCGGGTACCGCGGCCACACCCGCCCCAGCGCACGCCCCGACACCGGGTCGACGCCGTCCTTGAACAGCGCGTCCGCATCCGCCTGCGCCACCTGCCCGCGCAGCCCCAGCCCCGCCGCCTGACGCCCGAGCCACCGCCCCGGCGTGTCACCACCCGACGCCCAGTAGGCGGCCGCCTCGCGCCGACCCAGCGTCACATCCCCGGCGACGACCGTGCGCAGCAGGTAGTCGATACCGGAACCGGCGCTGATGGGATGCAACGTGATCACCGAAGACCACCGGCACCCGCGTGACTGATCACGGCGCGATCATATGTGGCGTTCGACGGAGGACGCGGAAGTGCAAACGGTGTGCCTGAAAAGATCGCCTGGAAAGATCGCCTGGAAACGATGACCTTTCGATGGCTGATCACTTGTCGTTTGTCGATTACATGGGTGCTGATGTGAACTGGCTGCTCACTTCTCTTGTTTTCGCTGTTTCTGTCTCTGACCGCTGGATCAACGTCACCGAACAGGTGACGTGCCGGGCCGCGCCAGGCGCGTTGTCTCCGCCCGTCGGACCCGGCGGCGCACGATGTCCGCATGGCATCGCGAAACGACACGGCCGTGCAGGAGCGCAGAAGCCGTCTGCGGGAACGCCAGGAGAACGAACGCAAGGAATTCAGACGACGCCAGCAGGCACAGCTCGCGGCGCTCAACGACATCGACACCGCCTTGGAGCGACTGCGCCAGGCGGAGGCGGCTGTCGCGTGCGCGGTCGCGCACGGCGTCACAGTGTTCGGTTCGGTCGATGCGCTGGCCGAGATGACGCCGTTCGACGCGAAGGATGTGCGGGCCCATCAACGGCGGCATCGGCGGACTGCGCAAGTCGAGCAGGCGGCACCGGCACCGAACGGAATCGGCGCCGGAACCGCCGCTCGGTCGTGAGCGGCCCTTTCCGGTGCAGTAAGGGCACGCCGCGATCAGCCGACTGTCACTCGCGGCTGCGGCACGAAACGGAGATGATTCGTCCTTCCCTGAGCCTCGCGAGTCGTTCGCGTTTCGCGTGGACCAGCCCGTGGCAACGCGCCACGTTCTTTTTCGCCGCGTGGGCGTTGGGTGGATAGACTGCGGCTTCCGCGCGCCTGTCCTTCCGACGGGGTGTGGTTCACAAGGAACGGCGGCCGGGCCAGCCTCCTCGGAGGTCCGTCATTGACGGACGGCCGCCGTTCCATTGCCGCCGTTCTACGGTCGGGACGCGGATGTCTCCGACGTTCGGCGCATCTCCTGTTCGATCTCGCTGAGGGTGTAGCCCTCGGCGGCGAGGAAACCCAGCCACGCGCGGAGCTGGCCGTTCGGTTTGCGCCAGGCACGATCACCCATGACTTCCGTCTCCATCACGGCGGCGACATGGGCGAGCAGCGGACGCCAGCGGCGACTCCTGCCCGTCCGGGCAACGACCCGATCGAACCGCTCGGCGTCATCGGCCTCCGCGATGCCGAGGAACCGCGCGGTCAGAGTCGTGCTGCGCCTGCCGGTGTACCGCGCGTGGGAGTCGCTGCCGCTGGTGATCGTGGACAGGATCAGCGCCCAGGCCGCGTCGGAGGCCGTCTTGCGGGCACACAGCTCCGTGATGAACGCCGACCTCACCTCGCGGGCGGCTCTCCATGCCCGGTTGTAGGCGATGACGCGCCTGCGCTCGGCCACCGCCTCGACCCGACTCGACGCGGGCTCGGCCTTCTCCTTTCCGACGGTGTCCTCGTCGAGCTGGTGGCCGTGCTTCTTCCACTCGACGCACACGTAGACCGGCTCACAGGTCTCCGGGTCCAGCGCGGCGGCGTGCCCCTGGCAGTCGGTGGCGTGGCGCTCGGGCGTCAGGGCATTGCCCAGTGCGGTGCGCAGGTCGGCCAGCGGCCGTGCGGTTCCGTGGCCCCAGTAGTGGTGGTGGGCGACGTGCTGGACTCCGGATGCCTTCAACCTGGCCACGGCTTCCGCCCGCCTGGCCGCCGTCTCCTTCTCCTGCCGCAGTCGCTGCAAGGCGTGCGCCCAGTGGCCGCGTCGTCCCTTGCCCTCCTCGCGGTCCGCCGCCTTGGCGCGGGACAACGAGGGCAACGCGCCCGGAACGCTGCTCACGTCCGCGTAGTCCGCGGCCTCGACCAGATCGAACTCCGCCGCGATCACCGATGCCAACGCTGAGTCGTCGAGCTTGGCCGCCCGGTTGGCCGCCCGGATTTCGACCGGCCGGTACCCGAGCGCGGCGGCGTGCCGAGTGCGCTTGGCGTCGGTCAACTCCATGAGCGAGAGCTGCGTCAAGGCGTCCACGTCGTCGCGTTCGCTGGCCGACATCCGGTGCGTGTTCTCCACCATGCTGGCGACCAATGCCTCGTCATCCGCTCCCGCCAGGTCCTCGCGTACCAGGCACGGCACGAGCGCGTACGGCTGCTTCTTACGCTTCGCCTCCGCAGCGGCGATCAACGCCGCGCCCAGCCGCCGCTGTCCCCAGATCACCCCCATGGTGACGCCGTCCGCCTGCGGCCGGACCAGCAGGGGTACCTGCACTCCGGCGGCCTTCACGCTCGCCACCAACTTCGGGTCGGGCTCGGTCGGGTCTCCGGCCTGCCGCTTCTTCCGGTGGTTGAACGGGTCGACCGTCAGGTCGTGCGGGTCCAGGTAGTCCAGACGTCCGACGTCATGCCGAACGGTCTGCTTCCCGGCGGGCCCGGGCTCGGTCACCGCTCCGGGAACTGCCCGGAGCGGTGTCTTCCTCGGTGATCGAGGGGCGGTGTTCTTCGTCGGAGTACTCATCACAGTTGCCCTTCACTTCTCGTCTTGGGGTGCGGTTCGACGCGGCCGGGCGACAGGGCCAACTGCCGCCCGGCCGGTGCGGGGGTTCAGTCCTCGTAGGGACGCATGACGGTCATCACCAGCTCTCCGGCATCACCGGGGCCGATCTGGGCCACCAGTCGGGTGTGCCGTGCGGCCCGTACGAGTCCGGAACGCGGTACGCGGTGGACCTCGACGACGCAACGGCGTCCCCGGCCGCCTGCGCGACGCACGGCGACACGGACCATGGTCAGCACGTCCCAGAGGCGCCCGGCCTCGTCCTGGTACATGCCCTTGCGCTCATTGTCCTCGTCGCTCCAGGCCACGCAGTCCTCGTAGGCGGCGGCAGTGAGAGCCAGAGGCACACCGAACCCGGCCTCGCGAGCGATTCCCTCGTCCACGGGAACGAGGACTCCGTCCTCGATGGCCTCGGCCCGCGAGTGAGCGCTGATGCCGAAGATCGGGTGCAGGCGGACAGGGCCGCGCGAGCCACCCGGCCTTTCGGGCATCCGACGCATGGCGTCGGCACCGATCTCCGCCGCCTGTTGAGATTCGCCGTTCTCGGGCGAGGGTGAATGAGTCACGACTTCTCCTGCTGGGGTGAGTTCACAATGCTGGCTGAATCCGGGGCCAACCGGCTCCAACAAGAGAATTCTACCGATTCCGCCGACATTCTTGGCGGAAATCAAGGCACATTCACCCTATCGATTCCGAAGACGCGCCGACTCGGCTTGCGTCACCGGGAATGGAAATAAAAGCGACGCCCAGCCGTTCCCGCGAAGGGTAATGAGGGGAGCGGCAGCAGCTGCTTCTTTGACGCCTGCCCACCGCCGCCCGCCACCACCGTCGATGACGGGCCGCACCAGCGCGGACGGCGGGACGGCGCTCAGCCCACGCAGCGCCCGTTTCCTCACCGACGCAGGCCAGCCCGCCAGCCCCCCTCCCCCGTAGCCGGCCTTGACCGGTCATTCGGACGTCCCCGCACCCGGGCGAGGACCAGCCACGTAGGCCGCCGACGGATGCCGCAGCACGTCTCGGCGGTTCGCTCTTTTCACCATGCGGAGCGGCCACAATCACTCCCCCTCCGGCACGCTTTCCCGGCAGTTTGCATTCTGCCAGCTACCCGCAAATTCCCGTGCCCCGATGTCGGCTGGACCGTTCGGCCGGGCCGGCCCACGATCACCAGGTCGGCACCAGAATCCGCGACGAGATTGCCAAAACACTGCAAGGGGCCGGGGTGCGTCGCCTCATTCCCACGAATTCACTGGCTCGCGGCCGTACGAGGCGGGACGTACCGACCTGTGCGCCTTCTTTTCGAGAGGTGGCACCGACGAGACATGCTGGTCGGCGCCGACGACCGCGAGGCGGCGGACGGGGTGATCGGGACCGGGGCACGGTCCTCCTGCGGTGGAGTAGAAGGCATCGACGACAGGGCCAGGGGCTGCTCGATGCGGCGGTCGGCGTGCCGGGCGCAGGACGGCGACGCTACGAATACCGGGATCGAAGGCACCGGTGGCGGGTCCGTGCAGGGGCTGGTACGGGACAGCGGCGACGCGGTGGCCGAAGGACCGGGCGGTAGCGCAAACAACGGCATCGACACGTCGTCCGGAAGCTCGAATGGCGGCCCTCGCCGCAGCTCAGGCCCTCGCTGCGCACGCCGGCCACGAGTAGCGATGCCCGCAGGGCTGTGACCGCGGGTATCGAACGATCCCGTCAGCCGCGCGGTGGCAGTCCGCGATCAGCCGACCGTCGCCCTTACTTCGTCTCGCCACGGCGACGGGTCACCGTCGACTCCCTCAGTGGGGGAACACCGGCCTTGCGGGCGATCTTGGCCACGTAGTTGCGGTCCCACGGCACATGGGCGTCGACCTGCGCAGGGCGCAGGGTGCGGCTGCGCAGGTGCCGGATCACCCCTTGAGCCAACCGGTCTCGCGCGTCCTCAAGGCGGTTCAGTGCCTCGTCGTAGTCGGCCGAGAGCTGATCCAGCTCGTCCATCGCGGCCTGCTGCTCTGCGGTCGGCTCATCGGTCACACCGACATGGTGCCAGCGGGCGCGCCCTCCGGTGTTGCGCTCCCCCGTACGTGTGAACTCCCGGCTCGACGCTTGCTCAGCCAATGCAGACTCTGTTTGCATCCTCGATATGCAATCTGAGATTGCATATCAGGGGCCGACTGCTTCATGACAGCAAGCAGCCCCTTGGCCGGCGTCGCAACCGCCGGCCGAGGGGCCTGGCCCGTACCTCACCAGCACTGAGGAGAAAGGCCATGCGCGAGATTAGCGCCGCCGACGACCAACAGCCCGACGAACACCCGCCAAGCAGAGGGAAGTCGGCCACCGCACCGACCGCGCGCCCGGCGACCACGACGGCAGCGATGTCCCGTCGCAGCAAGAAGGCCGTGCGCACCGTGCCCACCAGCGATTATGGGAAGGCAGCCTGCTCCGAGCACACGGAACTCTTCGAGCTCGTGGAGGACGCCGGCGCCGGCGTCACCTACGAGGACCGTCTGGATGCCGCCGCTGTCTGCGACGGCTGTCCACTGCGCTCCCGCTGCGGGTTCCGCATCTGGCCGTCGGGCAACCGCCCCAAGGAGGGGCAGTGATGTCGCCACGCGGCCACGGAACGGAAGGCAACGCCGCATTCGACTGCCCGGCGACGATCCCGCCGGTACAGGAACGCGTGCGCACCCAGATGGCCGTCATCGCCACCAGCACGTTCACGGTTCTTCTGCCACTGGTGCTCGTCACCCTGCTCATCACCTCGGCCTGGACGGGGTGGGTGACCGTCATGGCACTGCACACCTACCTTGACCGCCCGGGCTCGCTGCCCGGAGCCACGTGGGCGGTTCCCGTCGCCGTCCAAGCCTTCATCATCGTGGGCGAGGCAACCATGGTGCTGAACTCGATCCTGCGACGGCCGTGGATCATGGCCAGCGGCGCCGCGGCCACGGCCGCCGGGTACGGGGTCGAGGTCGGGGCCCACATCCACTACGGGGAGAACGCCGACACCGTCATCACCATGGTCGTGGCCGCCGTGGCCTGCGGCGGCGGATGGGCGTTGCTGGCCGGCTTGATGGATCGCGGGGTGGAAATCGCCGACGGCGAGACCGCGGGCCCCGGGAGTCCACGCTTGGTCGGAGCCGACTCCGCGAAGGCGTCAGGATTCGTCGGCGCCACCCCGAACACCGCCGCACCGATGAAGGCAGGTCGGGGGCCCGACGCCAGCCCGACTCCCGCGGCAGCCCGAACGGAAGCGGCACCGGCCGCGACCGGGACGCCGAGCAGCACCGCCGGCGCGAGTCCGGGCCCTGCCCCGGTCAGGGCGAGACCGAGGGCCCGAAGGACGCGGCGGGAGTTGCTCCGGGAAGTCGGGGCCCTGGCGCCGGGGCGGCCGACCCTCAGCCCGAACTTCGTCGCCAATCGCGTGGGCGTCTCGTGGTCGAGCGCGAGGAGTCTGCTGGCCGAACTGGGACGGTTGGCCGACGCCGGCCCCCGCTCCTCCGAGCGTGCCGACCACGCGGACTCCGCGCAGTCGACGCGGTCACCGGGTGGAACGCCATGGTCGCCCCGGTCGGATTCTCGGCGCGCACGGGACAGGATCGGCTCGGCACCGCACGGCAGCACCCGGCCTTCATAAACATGCGTTGAGGGGCATTACTGCCCCGATAGGCAGACTTAGTGAATCGCCGACCCGGGCGGCAGCGAGGCTACCGCCCAGGGTGCGCCGGTCCACAAACAATCGTGAATGCGACCGCGCGTTTCGCGGCAGCGCGAACGCACCGAATACCAGCAGCCGGTGGAAGAAAGCCACCGGTCGGCCCCGCGGGGCGGCCCTGATACCGCCAAGCATCCGCCGCCCGGCGGGGCCCTCCTCACCCGAACCACGTCGATTCGAGAAGGAAGCCCCCATCATGCCCGAGTCCACTTCTGCCCTGCCACCGTGCTCGAACTGCGGCGGTTTCCGCACCGTCGCCATCACCACCGGCCTGCGCTGTGCCGACGGCTCGCGTGGGACCACCCTGGTCCACTGCGCCGCACACCAGCTCGCGCCGACCGGCAGCACCGTCCGTGCGACGGTCGTCTTCGATCTGGAGCCCCGGTGACAGGGCCTCGGCCTCCGGCCGTCGAACGCACCGCGCCCGATGCCCCGTTCCCGCACCGGGTGTCGCAAGCGGTCCAACTGCACCACCTCAGCCGCTCCGTCGTGCACGACCTGATGCGGACCGGCCGCCCGCGGAGGGCCCACCAGGGGCAATCCCGGCGCATTCCCGCCTCCGTTCTCGACGAGTTCACCGCAATCCTCGAACGCGAAGCCGGAGGAGAACGATGAGCGCGCGCCGTGACCGAGGAGACGGCGGCCTGCACTGGGACGCCCGGCGCCGACGCTGGATCGCCACCGTGAGCCTGGGATACGACAGCGCCGGCAAACGCGTCGTCAGGCGCAGAAGCGCCAGGACCAGAACCGAGGCCAAGAACAAACTCAAGGAACTCTTCAACGAGTACGGGGCCGACCTCGGACTCGACTCGACCGACTGCACCGTCGCGGATGCGGTCACCAACTGGCTGGCGTACGGCCTCGCGGGGAAGGACCCCGAGACGGTGAAGCTGTACACCGTCCTGTGCCGCACACATGTCATCCCCGGTCTGGGCCACCGCAGACTGCGCGAACTCGGCGTCGACGACATCGACACATGGCTGGCATCCAAGGCGCGAACGCTCAGCACCCGCACCCTCCAGAGCATCCACTCCTGCCTGAACCGATCGGTGCAGCGCGCCGTGGTCCGAGGAAAGCTGAGCCGCAACGTCGTCACCCTGTGCGCCGTGCCCACCGGGCAGCCGGGGAGGCCATCCAAAGCCATAACGCTCGCCCAGGCCGCAGCCGTTCTCAAGGCCGTCGAGAACGACCCGATGCACGCCTACATCACCGTCTCGCTCCTCACCGGAGCCCGGACCGAGGAACTGCGCCCGCTCACCTGGGACCACGTCGACCTCGAAGGACGCCCACACGCCGATCCGCCCGTGCCCCCGCACATCGCGGTATGGCACTCCGTCCGCAGAAGCGGCGACACCAAGACCCGTCGATCCCGGCGCACGCTGGCCCTGCCCGACCGCTGCCGCTCCGCCCTGCGCCAGCACCGCCGTGCACAAGAACGGCAGAGACAGGCCGCCAGCGAGCGGTGGCAGGACAACAACCTCGCCTTCGCCTCCGACACGGGCACGGTCCTGGACGCCGCCAACGTCCGCCGCGCCTTCCGACGCGCCCTCGCCAAGGCCGACGGCATCGACCCCGCCGAGTGGACCCCCAGGGAGCTGCGGCACAGCTTCGTCTCACTGCTGTCCGACCACGACGTCCCCGTCGAGGAGATCGCCCGCCTCGTGGGCCACTCCAGCTCCGAGACCACCGAGAAGGTCTACCGCAAGCAGATCCGCCCCGTCATCCAGACCGGGGCACTGACCATGGACCGCATCTTCCAACGCTGAACCAGCCCGGGCCAGCAGCGGAGATGAGCGGGCCCGGGAAGTAGAAGGCAGTTCGACGGGGGAACGGGCGCGAAAGGTTGACGGACAAAGGCCGCGTTTCGGGCACCCGCAGCCGGGGTGACAACGTCAGTCACGCAGCCAGACACGCAGAGGCCCCCACCCTCACGGGTGGGGGCCTCTGCGACCTGTGGAGCTAAGGAGAATTGAACTCCTGACCTCTTGCATGCCATGCAAGCGCTCTACCAACTGAGCTATAGCCCCTTGTGGTCCGCCTCCGGGTTTCCCCCTCGGCGGCGATGCCTACTCTACACGGGCACCGGGGCCCTTTGCCAAATCGCTTGTCCGGCGGGGCCCGCTCAGACGCTGGCGAAGGAGTAGAAGCGTTTCAGGGCGCAGTGTTCGTCGAGGAGACGGCCGTAGATCGGCTCGCCCTCCAGCTCGCGGTAGATCTCGATGGGGTCGCCCTTGATGATCAGCGCGCGAGCGCACTCCACGCACCAGTACTGGTAGGCGACGTTGACCGGCTGGAGGTCGCGGACGATCGGGGTGCCGGCGCCGCACCAGTCGCACTTCCTGCTGTGTGCTCCCACGCGCTGTCAGCTCCACCCTCGGTTGTGAGCTGTGCACACGAGGCGTACCCCTCCGTCGAGCCGGGCGACTCGCGCCGGGCTCCCGCTCCGGCGCACTGCCGATTCTGCCATGTCAGCGACTACCCGATAAGCCTCGCGGTCCTCTCTCCACACGAAGAGAGACGGGATCGATACACCCGGCAGATGCGGCGGGCCGGCCGCGGCGCCCGTGCGCGGCCGGCCCCCGCGGAGTGGGTCAGACGTCGTCGCCGATGACGGGCTCGGGCAGGGAGCCCGCGTTGTGCTCCAGCAGGCGCCAGCCGCGCACGCCCTGGCCGAGGACCGACCAGGCGCAGTTCGACAGCCCGCCCAGGGCCTCCCAGCTCGACGCCGGCAGGCCGAGCAGCCGGCCGATGGTGGTGCGGATGGTGCCGCCGTGGCTGACGACGACGAGCACGCCGCCCGGTGGCAGCTTCTCGGCGGCCCGCTCGACGAGGGGCGCGGCCCGGTCGGCGACCTCGGTCTCCAGTTCGCCGCCGCCCCGCCTGACGGCCTCGCCGCGCTTCCAGGCCGCGTACTGCTCGCCGAACCGGGCCATGATCTCGTCGTGCGTCAGGCCCTGCCACGCGCCGGCGTACGTCTCGCGCAGCCCTTCGTCGTGCGTGACGTCGAGGCCGGTGACGGCGGCCAGCTCGGCCGCGGTGTCACGCGTGCGCCGCAGGTCGGAGGAGATGATGGCGTGCGGCCCCAGGGTGGCGAGCAGCCGGGCGGAACGCTTGGCCTGCGCCCGGCCGGTCTCCGTCAGGTCCACGTCGGTGGTGCCCTGGAAACGACGCTCCACGTTCCACGCGGTCTGCCCGTGCCGCCACAGCACGATGCGCCGCGCGCCCTCGGCGGTCAGCTGACCTCACCGCCCCGCGTGTCCGTCTCGCGCGCGTGCTCGGCGGCCCGGCCGCGGGTGGCCTTGGCGTCCTCGGGCAGCTCGATGGCCGGGCAGTCCTTCCACAGCCGCTCCAGGGCGTAGAAGACGCGCTCCTCGGCGTGCTGCACGTGGACCACGATGTCCACGTAGTCGAGGAGCACCCAGCGGCCCTCGCGCTCGCCCTCCCGGCGGACGGGCTTGGTGCCGAACGTCTTCAGCAGGTGCTCCTCGATGCCGTCGACGATCGACTTGACCTGCCGGTCGTTCGGCGCGGAGGCGAGCAGGAAGGCGTCGGTGATGGCCAGCACGTCGCTGACGTCGTACGCGATGATGTCGTGCGCGAGCTTGTCGGCCGCCGCCTGGGCGGCGGCCTCGACCAGCTCGGTGGCGCGGTCCGTTGCGGTCACGGGTGCGGCTGTCTCCTCGGTCTCGCGGGCGTCGGTCCCGGCGGTCTGTTCCAGGGTCTCACGCCGCACTGACGGTCACGGTTCATAATCCTCGCCCAGGACGATCGTCACATCGGCATTTCCTGCGGCCTCACCCTGGGTGACGGACTCCTCGGGCAGCCCGAGGGTCGCGGCCACCTCCCTGGCGGTCTCCAGGTGGGCCTCGTCGGCGTAGGTCACGCCGGACTCGCCGGCCGGTTCGCCGACCCGGCGGCTGTCCGCGACGGTGAAGCCGCCGTTGACCAGCGCGATCCTGGCGGTCTCCAGGTGGGCCTCGTCGCCGCCGGTGGCGTCCCGGATGCCGATGCGCGGCACGGCGCCGGCCTCGGTGTTCCGCACGGTGCCGCCCAGCACGTCCGTCACCAGGCCCTCGGCGGTCGCGTCGCTGATCGTGCCGTCGGCCTCGACGGGCAGCGGTTCCGTGGTGTGGGCGCCGTCCTGGGCGTAGCCGGCGAGCCGGGCGAGGCTGATGCCCAGGTCGTCCTCGGTGAGCGAGGGGTCGGTGATCTGGGTGAGGCTCTCCACCACCCGGACGGCCGCCTCCTCCTCGCTGGGGAGCTTCATCAGGACGGCGTGCATCACCTGGCCGAAACGGGCCAGCTGCGCGTCCTGCCCCTCGTCCTCGCCCCGGTGGGAGGCGTAGGCGATGGCGGCCCTGCCGTCCAGCGGCACGTCCTCGCCGAGGGCGACCAGCGGCGCGCCCTCCTCCTCGCCCGCCACCTCGGCGTCGGTGTCGACGGTGATGCCGCCGACCAGGTCGACGAGGATCTCCAGGTAGGGCGTGTCGAGGCGCCAGGTGCCCTTGATGTCGGCGCCGAGCAGGGTGCCGAGGGAGTCGCGGACCGAGCCCGCGGCCTCCTCCGTGACGGCCTGCCCGAGGGTGGTGGCGCCGCCGTCGGGGGTGACGGCGAGTTCGTTGGGGAGCAGGAGCGTGGTGCCCGTCCCGTCGGTCTCGTTGGCGACGAGCAGGGCCGTCGCCGTCTCGTCCGAGTCGGTCTGCCGCAGGTGGACGACGATCACGTCGCGCACCTCGGGCGCCGCGGCGGCGTCGTCCTCGCCCGGGCCCCCGAGGCCGGGCAGCCGGCCGGTGGCCCACAGCAGCGCGGTCCCGCCGAGCACGAGGACGACCAGCGCGATGATCAGCAGGCGCAGCCGGCCGCGTCCGCGGCGTTTGGCCTCCTCGCGGCGCTCGGTGCGGCTCTCGCTGAACTTGAGCCAGTCGATGACGTCCTCGGAGTCGTCGTTCTGCTCCTCGACGAACGAGAACTGCTCGGTCCTGTAGTCGTCGTCCGGCGGCCTGCGCTGCTGCGGAACGGCCGCCGCGGCCGGGTCGGGTCCGGAGATCTCGGCGGGGGCGCCGGGGGCGGCGGGGGCGGGCGGCTGCTCCGCGGTGCCGGCCTCCGCGCCGTACCCGGGGTCGTATCCGGCCGCGTGACCGGGAGCGGTGGTCTCGGGAGCCGCCTGCTGGTACCCGGTGCTGTAGTCGAACGTCCCGGTGGCGGGCTGCTGGGCTCCGGTCTCGGGAACGCCCTGGCCCGCGTAGGCGTCGCCGTACCCGTACCCCCCGTGGCCGCCGGATCCGGCGTAGGCGTCGTAGCCGCCCTGGTAGCCGTCCCAGGCCGGCCGGCCGGTCTCCCACGCGGGGGGCTGCGGGCCCGTTCCGGCGCCGTAGTCCTGCTGGTCGGACGGTGGTTGGTCGGCGGCCGGGTAGAGCGGACGCCCGTACTCGTCATAGCCGTAGGGCTGACCGTACGGGTCGTATCGGTCGTTCACCACTGCCGCCCTTCAGTCCGTTCAGCGATCCGGTCCCGCGAGGTCCCGGTACAGCGCCCGCTTGTCGATGTAACGCACCACCCCGTCCGGCACCAGATACCAGACCGGGTCGCCGCGGGCGACCCGCTCGCGGCAGTCCGTCGAGGAGATGGCGAGCGCGGGGACCTCGACCAGGGACACCCCGCCGCCGGGAAGTCCTGGATCGGCCAGGACGTGCCCGGGGCGGGTGACCCCGATGAAGTGGGCGAGTGAGAAGAGTTCACCGGCGTCGCGCCATCCCAGGATCTGTGCGAGGGCGTCGGCGCCGGTGATGAAGAACAGGTCGGCGTCGCTGTGTTCGGTCCGCAGATCGCGCAACGTGTCGATGGTGTACGTCTTGCCGCCGCGGTCGATGTCGATCCTGCTCACCGAGAACTGCGGGTTGGAGGCGGTCGCGATGACCGTCATCAAGTACCGGTCCTCGGGCGGGGAGACGGCAC
Source organism: Streptomyces marincola (assembly GCF_020410765.1). Taxonomy (NCBI): domain Bacteria; kingdom Bacillati; phylum Actinomycetota; class Actinomycetes; order Kitasatosporales; family Streptomycetaceae; genus Streptomyces; species Streptomyces marincola. Next base: position 2,095,861 of record NZ_CP084541.1, read on the forward strand.
GGTGGCCCTTCTGCCACGGCCGGCCGGTCGGCACGAAGATCACTTCGTCGAGGTGGAAACGGGCCGCCACCTCGCTCGCGGCGACCAGGTGACCGTGGTGGACGGGATCGAACGTCCCGCCCATCACGCCGAGCCGCCGCTTGCCCGACCCTATCGGCTCCTGCATGGCCGGCCCGCCTAGCGGTCGCGGTTGAGCCGCGTCGTGATCCACAGGAGCAGGAGCAGCGCGGCGAGTGCGCCCGCGCCGATGGCGTAGGCGTTGAGGCTGTCGTGCTGGCCCCCCTCCGCGAGGGTGCGCAGGGCGGAGGCGCTGGGGGAGGTGGTGAGCTGCGTCATACGCGGACCTATCCGGGAACGGGGCTGCTGGGACTCAGTGTCATCGTATGCGGAGGACTATGCCATGGCCTCTTGCCCCCGCTGCTCGCGTGCGGTGGGGTGGAGAGCCGGGCGAGGAGCGAGGGGGTTCCATCATGACGGACGGCTTCGAGGACGGCGGCGGGGGCGGGCGGGGCAGAACGCGGTTCCCCGGTCTGTCCTCGCGCGCCTACGAGCACCCGGCCGACCGTTCCGCGCTGGTCGCGCTGCGGAAGCTGACCGGGTTCGACGTGGTCTTCAAGGCGCTCAGCGGCATGCTGCCCGAGCGCAGCCTGCGGCTGCTCTTCCTGTCCGACTCGGTCCGGGTGAGCGAACGGCAGTTCGCCCACCTGCACCAGATGCTGCTCGACGCGTGCTGGGTGCTCGACCTGGAGAAGGTCCCGGCGATGTACGTCACCCAGGACCCGCGGCCCAACGCGATGTGCGTCGGCCTCGACCAGCCGGTCATCGTGCTGACCACGGGTCTGATCGAGTTGCTCGACGAGGACGAGACCCGCGTGGTCATCGGGCACGAGGTCGGGCACGCCCTGTCGGGGCACGCGGTCTACCGGACGCTGCTGCTGTTCCTGACGAACATGGCCGTCCGCGTGGCGTGGATCCCGCTCGGCAACCTCGCGATCATGGCGATCGTGACGTCGCTGCGCGAGTGGTTCCGCAAGTCGGAGCTGTCGGCCGACCGCGCCGGGCTCCTCGTCGGGCAGGACCCGCAGGTGTCGATCCGCGGCCTGATGAAGCTCGCCGGCGGGGACCACCTGCACGAGATGAACGTCGACGCCTTCCTCGAACAGGCCGACGAGTACGAGGCGGGCGGCGATCTGCGGGACTCGGTGCTGAAGATCGTCAACGTGCTGCCGCGCAGCCACCCCTTCGCGGTCGTGCGGGCCGCCGAGTTGCGCGCGTGGTCGCAGAGCCGGGACTACCAGCGGATCATGGACGGCCACTACCCGCGGCGGGAGGAGGACGGGGACGCGTCGGTCAGCGGCTCGGTGCGGGACTCGGCGGCGCACTTCACGGAGCGGGTGCGCACGAGCAGGGACCCGTTGGTCAAGCTCGTGAACGACGTGGCGGGCGGCGCCGGCCATCTGGGCGGCAGGCTGCGGGACTTCGCGGCGGGCGCGGCCCGTTCCGCGCGCGACGCGGCGGGCGGCGGCTCCGCGCGCGACACGGCGGCGGGCGGAGGCAGCGGCAGCGGCGAGGACGCCGGCGGCCCTAGTGGTCCGGAGGAGGGCCGGGCGGGTCGCTGACGGCGAACGTGCCGCACAGCACGGCGCCTTCGCCGTCGAGGTCGTGCGGGTCGGTGCCCGCGGTGGCGGGCGGCTCGGCCCGCTCGCCCGCGAACAGCGGGCGCAGGGCCGACGAGGTGTCGGCCGCGCAGTCCATCGGCCCGGCCAGCGTGTCGGCCTGGCGCAGCACGACGGTGCGCTCCCGCAGCTCCTTCTCGCCGAACTGGAGCCGCAGTTCGCGCTGCACCGTGTAGAGCGAGACGTCCGCGTCCGGCGCGCCCGCGGGACGGAGCGCGTAGACGAAGACGTGGCGGCCGTCGACCTGGAGGACGTCATCGGCGATCTCCGTGAACGTGAACCCGCCGTCGACGCGCACCTGCTGGTCGACCAGCCTGGCCTCGGTCGCGTCGAACCGCACGAGCCAGTCCGTGACGGCGCCCGAGCGCGGCTCCTGGGCGTTGAGCGCGCTGTCGAACTGCCGTTGCTGCTCGGTGCCGAGCAGCTCGCGCACCGGCACGGTGGTGGCGCCGGTCAGCACGTCGGGGGTCATCGCCCCGGTGACCACGAACTCCTTGGCCAGGGTGAGGGCGGTGAGCACCTGCTCGCGCGTGAAGTGGTCGGTGGCCCGCGGGTCGGGCAGGGCGACGCCGCCGGCGCCCGCTCCGTAGCCCTCGGCCGGGGTGCCCGCGTACAGGCCCTCGGGATCGACCGCCGGCACGGCGTCCTCGGGGAGGAGCGCGACGGTGACCGCGGCCGGCCGGTCGGCGCGCAGGGCGGGCGGAGCGCCGTACGGGTTGTTCGCGCCGAGGTAGATGGCGGCGGCGAAGGCCGCCAGGATGATCAGGGCCAGGACGATGCCCTGCCTCGGCACCGCCCGCGCGCCGGCGGGCGCGGGCTCGGGCGCGCGCGTGCGCACCGCGGTGGTGTGGTCCTCCAGCCGTTGCTGGGCGGAATACTCCTGGAGGCGGGCAGCCTTGACGAACGACTCGTCGAAGACGGTCGACTGGTACTCCTCGTCCCCGGCTCCCGGGGCGCCTCCTGGAGTCCCCTCCGGAGGCTCGGCACGCCCGGCCACCCCTCCAGCGTAGGTCGCCGCGCGAGGTGGAAAAAGCCCTTGTGGCCGCGTATTCGCGTCGTCGGCCGCATGAGCGCGTGGTACCGCGCGCGCCGCGACCGGTGAGCCGTGCGGGAAGGCGCACGGCGCGCGGTGCGGGTGGAGGGCGCGCGGCCGGTGACGCGCGGCGCGAACGGCGCGCGCGGGCCCGGGAACCGGGCCGGTCCGCCCGGGGCGGTCAGGGGCCGTGGTCGGGCATCTCGGCGTCGAAGACGGTCTGTTCCTCGTCCTCCCGCTCCGCGTCCCGGGCCGGCGTCTGCCCGGCGCGCTGAACGGCTATGAAGGCGAAGGCGATGACGCTGATGCCCATCACCATGGCGAGCATGCACGCGACGGGCCGCTGCCACCGCGCGGGCCGCCAGGCCGGCGGCAGGGACTCGCGCCCGCGAGGGCCGCGTATCACCTCGCCGCCGCCCGGCCGTCCGCCGCGCTCGCCGCGGCCGGCCCCGGGACGCGGCCCGTGCGCCGGGCCGTCCTCGTCGTCCTCGTCCGGCAGGTAGCGCAGGTAGTCGGAGCGGTCGAACCGCCCCTCGTCGTCCTGGTCCCCGTCCGCGTCGAACCCCGCCAGGCCGTCCGAGGTGCCGGGGTCGAGATCGGGATCCCGGTAGAACCCCAGCTCGGAGGCCGCCTCGGCCTCGGCACGCTCCATCGCCGCGTAGAGGATCCGCTCGGCCGCGGTCGGCTCGTGGATCTCCGCGGCCTCGACGAAGTCCTCGTCGAGGACCACGGCGGCGAACACCTCGTCGGCTACCCCGCGATCATCGCTGTCGGGCCCGTCGCCGTCGCGAAACGGCGGGCCCCCCACGTCGTCCGGCACGCGTCCAGCCTAGAAGGAATGAGCGCGCAGCGGGAGGGCCGCCCGGAATTCACTCCCTGAGGTGGCCGTCCCCGGTGACCACGTAGGTGGTCGAGGTGAGTTCGGGGAGGCCCATCGGGCCCCGGGCGTGCAGCTTCTGCGTGGAGATGCCGATCTCCGCACCGAAGCCGAACTGCCCGCCGTCGGTGAAACGGGTCGAGGCGTTGACCATGACGGCCGCCGAGTCCATCAGCGAGACGAACCGCCGGGCCGCCGCCGTGTCCCGCGTGACGATCGCCTCGGTGTGGCCCGAGGTCCAGCGGCGGATGTGGGCCACCGCGGCGTCCAGGGTGGGCACCACGGCCGCGGCGATGTCGTAGCCGAGGTACTCCGTCTCCCAGTCCGCGTCCGTCGCGGGCAGCACCTCGGTGCCCGCGTCGAGCCCGGCCTTCTGCCACGCCTCGTCGCCGTGGACCCGCACGCCCGCCTCGGTGAGCGCGGCGAGCGCGCGCGGCAGGAACCGTTCGGCGATGCCCGCGTGCACCAGCACGGTCTCGGCCGCGTTGCACACGCTGGGGCGCTGCGCCTTGGAGTTGACCAGGATGTCGACGGCCATGTCGAGGTCGGCCAGCTCGTCCACGTACACGTGGCAGTTGCCCACGCCGGTCTCGATCACCGGCACGGTCGACTCCCGCACCACGGTCTGGATCAGGGTCTCGCCCCCGCGCGGGATGAGCACGTCCACCAGGCCGCGGGCGCGCATCAGCTCGTGCGCCGACTCCCGGCCCTCCCCCGGGACCAGCTGAACGGCGTCCGCCGGCAGCCCGGCCCCCGCGACCGCGTCGCGCAGGACGGCGACCAGCGCCGTGTTGGACGCGTAGGCGGAGGAGGAGCCGCGCAGCAGCACCGCGTTCCCCGACTTGAGGCACAGCGCAGCGGCGTCCACGGTCACGTTCGGCCTGGCCTCGTAGATGATCCCGACGACGCCGAGCGGCACGCGGACCTGGCGCAGCTCCAGGCCGTTGGGCAGCGTCGAGCCGCGCACGACCTCGCCCACCGGGTCGGGCAGCGCCACCACGTCCCGCACGTCGGCCGCGATGGCGGCGATCCGCCGCGGCGTGAGCGTCAGCCGGTCGACGATCGCGTCCGCGGTGCCCGCGGCCCGCGCGCGTTCGATGTCGCGCGCGTTGGCCTCGACGATCTCCGCCGCGCGCTCGGTGAGCGCGTCGGCGACCGCGAGCAGCGCGGCGTCCCGCGCCGTGCGCGGCAGCGGTGCCAGTTCGGCCGCCGCCGCCCTGGCGCGGCGTGCGGTGACGAGGACGGGTGAGGTGCCGGTCGAGTCCGCTGAGTCGCTCATACGTGAAGCGTAGCCGCCGGGCGCGCGCCGCCGGGACGCGTTTCCCGGGGAACGCCGGGGAACGGTCCCCCGCCCGCCGCGGGAGCGCGTGCGCCCGCGCGCGAGGTCGCACGGCATCGAAGGTCCGCGCGTTCAGAACGGGTGCACGCCGACCGGTGACGCGGGCGGCGGCCCGTAGCCCTCGGCGACGCGCTGGCGGTAGGTCTCGCGGCCGATGACTTCGAGCCCGACGATCTCCCACGGCGGCAGCTGCGCGGTGCGCCGGTGCTCCCCCCACAGGCGGAGCGCGAGGGCCGCGGCGTCGTGCAGGTCGCGCGCCTCCTCCCAGTACCTGATCTCGGCGTGGTCGCTCGCGTACCGGCTGGTCAGCAGGAACGGGTGGTCGTCGGCGAGGCGTTCGAGGCCGCGCCGGACGTCCGGCAGCGGCGTCGCCTCACCCGCGACGCTGAGCGTGATGTGCCACAGCCGTGACACGTCGGCCCCCGCCTCCCCCCGACGCGGCGTTTCCCCGACGCTGGCCAGTCGTCTCACCGGCAGCCTCCTGACGTGGTGCTGAAGTGGTGCGGTGCGGTGCGGTGCCGTGCGGTCCGGTCGCGGCACCACGCAAAAGTGGACCAGTTCGCGTGACCCGACGCGGCCTTTTCCCGGAACCTTCCGTGGAAAGACTGGTCTTTCACGAATCGGCCACCGGACCGGCCCCCCGCCCGGGTAGGAGCCATCGCGCAGGGGTTATGCCCGCATCACCACCAGGTCATCGCGATGTACGACTTCTCTTTCGTAGGCCGGGCCGAGCTCGCGGGCCAGTTCGTGGGTGGAACGTCCGATCAGCCGCGGGATCTCCTTGGCGTCGAAGTTGACGAGACCGCGCGCGACCGCCCGGCCCGCCTCGTCCCGCAGTTCGATGGGCTCGCCGGCCGCGAAGTCCCCCTCGACGCCGGTGATGCCGGCCGGCAGCAGCGAACTGCCCCGTTCGGTGATCGCCCGCACGGCGCCCGCGTCGAGCAGCACCGCGCCGCGCGGCGCCGACGCGTGCGCCAGCCACAGCAGGCGGCCGGCGGAACGGCGGCCCGTCGGGCGGAAGAACGTGCCGGTCCGCGCGCCCGACAGGGCGTCGCCCGCCTGGCTCGCCGCCGCGAGCACCACGGGGATGCCGGCGCCCGTCGCGATCGACGCGGCCTCCACCTTGGTGACCATGCCGCCCGTGCCGACTCCCGCGCGCCCCGGCCGGCCGAGCTCCACGCCCGCGAGGTCCCCAGGACCCGCTACCTCCTCGATGCGGCGGGTGCCGGGCCTGGACGGGTCGCCGTCGTAGAGGCCGTCCACGTCCGAGAGCAGCACGAGCAGGTCCGCCCGCACGAGGTGGGCGACGAGCGCGGCGAGCCGGTCGTTGTCGCCGAACCTGATCTCGTCCGTGGCAACGGTGTCGTTCTCGTTGACGACGGGGAACACGCCCATCGCGAACAGCTGGTCGAGGGTGCGGTACGCGTTGCGGTAGTGCGCGCGCCGGCTGGTGTCGTCCGAGGTCAGCAGCACCTGGCCCACGCGGCGGCCGTAGCGCGCGAACGACGAGGTGTACCGCGCGAGCAGCAGGCCCTGCCCGACGCTGGCCGCCGCCTGCTGCCTGGCGAGGTCCGCGGGGCGGCGCGTCAGGCCGAGCGGCGCGAGACCTGCCGCGATCGCACCGGAGGAAACCAGTACGATCTGCCTCCCGTCCTGTTTCACCAGCACATCGACCAGTGCGTCCACCCGGTCGGCGTCGAGCCCACCGGCCGCGGTGGTCAGCGAGGATGAACCGATCTTGACGACGACCCTGCGGGCCCGCGCCACCTCCGGCCGCCCCGGTTCACCCGGCCGCACGGCCGCGTCCGCGTCGCTCACTGGGCTACCCCTGCGTTCGTTCGTTCCCGGCGGTACCGGATTGCCGTCCGTAATGTATGCCACCCGCACCGCGCGCGGCCCACTCATATAACCGGCGACCGTCCCCGCCACGCGCCTCCGGCGCCCCGGGACGGCGCCTTTACCGGCCTTCGCGCCCCGCGGCGGATTGCCGCGTCGCCCCGCCGCGCCTACCTTCGGCGGGGGACACGCACATATCCGCATGCCGGGTGACACTTACCGACAAGTACCCCACCCTTTCCGGAGTTCCCCTGTGCCCGCAGGACCGTTCCAGCGCCGTGGCGCGTCATGGATGGCAGTCGCCGCCCTGCTGTGCCTCTCCATCCTCCAGTTCATCGGTGCCGTGCTGCCCAACGCCCCGCTGCTGTGCGTCGCGACGGCCGGCGGGCTCGCGCTCGACCTGAGCCTGCGGCACTGGCGGCCCGGCGTGCTGACCGTGCTGACCCGGCTGCACTGCGACGAGGCGGTCAGGCAACTGCTGCGCGACCTGCTGACCGTGATCGGCCTCGCGCACCTGTCCGGCATCGGCACCGTTCCCCGCCTGATCCTGGTCGGGGCGCTGCTCGCCTGCTACGCGGCGCACTTCGCGTGCCGCGCGCTCGGCGTGCTGGTGCGCAGGACGCGCACGCTGCCGATCGTCACCCGCAACATCGACACCGGGCCGCTCGGCCTGTGCCCCGCCCCGCCCCGGCCGCTGGTCAGGCCGGGGCGGCGGATGCCGCTGTTCTCGGTGCCCGGCACCGCCGGGCTGCTGGCCACCGTGCTGACCGACAACGCCCTGTGGGGGCTGCTCGGCGTCGGCGTCTCGCTCGCGCTGTTCGCCAGCGCGGCTGCCTACCTCTCGACGTGGCTGCTGCCGGGCAAGCGCCCGCCGGGCGAGCAGCGCGTGCTGGCCTGGTTCCGCGACTGGCTCGACAGCTACCGCCCGGACGTGGGCATCTACTTCTCCGGCGGCGGCGGCACCGCCTACCAGGCGAACATGTGGCTGTCCACGCTCGCCGCGCTCGACGGGCACCCGCTGGTCGTGCTGCGCGAACGCCCCATGGTGCAGCAGATCGCGGCCACCGACCTGCCGATCGTGTGCCTGCCGCGCGTCGCGCACCTGATGCTGCTCGAACACTCCTCGCTGCGGATGCTGCTGCACCCGGCCAACGCGCCCAAGACCTCGCAGGTCCTGCGCATCCCCACGATCAAGCACGCGTTCACCAACCACGGCGAGAGCGACAAGCTGTCGAGCTGCAATCCCTACGCCAAGGTCTACGACCAGGTGTGGGTGGCGGGCCCCGCCGCGCGGCGGCGCTACGCGCTGGCCGACGTCGGGGTCGACGACCGGGACGTCGTCGAGGTCGGCAGGCCGCAGCTCGCGCCGATCCGGCCGCGCACGGGCCCGCCCGACCCGGGCGGGCCGTGGAACGTGCTGTACGCGCCGACGTGGGAGGGCTGGACCGACGCGCCGGGCAACACCTCGGTGCTGCTCGCCGGGGAGCACCTCGTGCGGGCCCTGCTCGCCGACCCGCGCGTGCGCCTGCTGTACAAGCCGCACCCGATGACCGGCTCGGTCGACCGGCGCGCGGGCGAGGCCGACGCCCGCATCCGGGCGCTGATCGCGCGCGCCAACGCGGCGCCCCGCGCCCCCGGCGGCGCGCCGCCCGCCGGGGCGGGCGCCGCGCCCGGGCACGACGCGTCGCGCGCGGCGCTCGCGGCGGAACTGGCGCGCAGGACCGCCGAGCTGAACGAGTTGACGGCGCGCTGGTCCCGGCCGGGCGCCGACGAGGCGGAGCGCATGATGCGGCAGCAGGCGCCGCCGCCTGGCCGCGCCGAGGCGGTCGCGGCGGCGACGGAGGCGTGGCGGGCGGCGTTCTGGGCCGCGCAGCCCCCCGGGGCGCATCTGATCCTGACCGGCTCGCGGCCCGACATCTACAGCTGCTTCAACCAGGCCGACCTGCTGATCTCGGACGTCTCCAGCGTCGTGGCCGACTACCTGGCGAGCGCCAAGCCGTACGCGGTGGTCAACACCAGCGGCCTGACCGACGACGCGTTCAGGGCCGCCAACCCGACGACGCGCGCCGCGACGATCCTCGGCCCCGACGCGGCCGGCGTTCCCGAGCTGCTCGCGTCCCTGGCCGACCCGGCGCGCGACACGCTCGCGCGGGAGCGGACCCGGCTCAAGGAGTACCTGCTCGGCCCCTCGGAGCCGCCCTCGCAGGTCCGTTTCCAGCGGGCGGTCCACGCCCTGTGCGCGGCGGCCGACGCCCGCAGGGCGCGGCAGGCCCGGCTCGCGGGCGGCGGTGCGGAGCTGCCGATACCGCGACCGCAGGGCGGTGGCGTCGGCGGCCGGCGCCGGGCGTGACGCGCCCGGCCGCGTGCGCGGCCGGCCGCCGCGCGCGGCGGGCGCGGGTGCGCCGGCGCCTCGCCGCCGCGGCGGGCCCGGGTCAGGGCGGTCAGGCCGGTGCCGCCGCGGCGCCGGGCGCCGCCTCGTCGTGCGGCCGGCCGCCGAGGGCCTGCTGAAGAACGGCGCGGATGTAGTCGAGGTCGGCGGGCGCGTTCTCGATGAGGATGGCGGTGCACAGGCCGTCGGCGGCGGCGACGAACGCGGCGACGGCCCTGGGGTCGTCCGTGAGGTGCCCGGCCAGCTCCGCGACGCTCTCGCGCCAGTACCGCGCGACGGGCCGCAGGGCCGGCCTGCGGGCGGCGAGGGTGCACAGCTCGCGTTCCGCGAGGGCGCGGTCCCGGTCGGGCCCGGCCGAGTCGGCGATCAGCGCGGCGAGTCCGCCGAGCTTGTCCTCGTGCTCGTCCGCGATGGCCCGGATGCGGGCGGTGTAGGCGTCGGCGACGCTGGAGAGCGCGGCGACGAGCAGGTCGTCCAGGGTCGCGAAGTAGTAGGTGCTCAGGCTGGTGGGGATGTCCGCTTCCCTGGCGACCGCGCGGTGCGTGACACCGGCCGCGCCCTCGCGCCTGACGACGGCGAGCGTGGCCGCGATGATCTCGGCGCGGCGCCGCTGCCCCCTGGCCCTGCGCCCGTCGGTGGCACTGCCGCCCGCGTCCATGCTCCCGCAGTCTAATCGAGCCCCTATGTCCTGGCGGCGTCCGCGGGCTCGGCCGCGGTCCGGCCCAGGGGCCTGACGTGGCGCAGGGTCAGCAGGCACAGCGCCGTCACGAGCAGGATCGCGATTCCGGCGGCCAGGGAGGCCGCGTTCAGTCCCGTGGTGAACGCCTCGCGCGCGGCGTCGACCGTCTCTTGCGGCACCCGGTCGGACACGGCCAGCGCGCCGCCGATGCTGTCGGTGAGGCGGTCCGCGACCTCGGGGGGCGCGTGCGCCGGCGCGGGGGCGTGGGAGCGGTAGACGGAGGTGGTGAGGCTGCCGAGCAGGGCGACACCGGCCGCGAGCCCCAGTTCCTGCACGGTTTCCGACAGGGCGGCGGCCGAGCCCGCCTTGGTCTCGGGAGCGGCGCCGACGACCATGTCCGTGCCGAGGGCGGCGATGGCTCCGAGGCCGAGGTAGACGAGGGCGAACCCGGCCACCACGGGGACCGTGTCGCCGGGGCCCGCGTTCGCGAGCAGCGCGTAGCCGCCCACCGAGACGCCGAGGGTCGCCGCCATGACGAGGCCGGGGCGGACGCGCGCCGCGAGCAGCGGGGCGCCGATGGCCGCGGCGAACATCGCCAGCGCCGGCGGGCCCATCCACAGCCCGGCCGTCGCCGGGTCGAGCCCCTCGACGAGTTGGAGGAACTGGGTGACCAGGTACATCGTGCCGCCGACGCCGACCAGCCCGACGAGCAGGACGGCCAGCGCCGCCGAGAACGCGCGGTCGGTGAACAGCGTGACGTCGAGCAGCGGCGAGGCGAGCCGGCGCTGCCTGCGCACGAACGCGGTGCCCGCCGCCGCCCCCGCGCCCAGGAGGAGTGCGGTCAGCGGCTCGAAGCCGTGGGCGGCCCCCTCCTTGACGGCGTAGACGACGGGCAGGATGGCGGCGAGCGACAGCACGACGCTGACCGGGTCGAGCCGGCCCTCGCGGGGCGCGGTGTACTCCGGGAGCAGCGTGCGCGCGCCGGCCAGCACGAGGACCGCGACGGGTATCGCGAGCAGGAAGGCCGCCCCCCACCAGAACCGGTCGACCAGCGCGCCGCCGACCACGGGTCCCGCGGCCATGCCGAGGGCGAACATCGTGGCCCACACCCCGATCGCGACCGCGCGCTGCCGCGCGTCGCGGAACATGGTGGAGATCAGCGACAGCGTGGACGGCATCAGCGTGGCTCCGGCGACGCCGAGCAACGCCCGTGCCACGACGAGCAGTTCGGCGTTCGGCGCGTAGGCGGCCAGGCAGGAGACGGCGGCGAAGGCGGTGACGCCGACCATCAGCAGCCTGCGCCTGCCGATCCGGTCGCCGAGGGTGCCCATGGTGATGAGCAGCCCGGCGATGAGGAAGCCGTAGGCGTCCATGATCCACAGCGTCTGCGTCGCCGTGGGGTCGAGGTCCTCGGCCATGCTCGGCAGCACCAGGTACAGCACCGTGACGTCCAGGCCGAGCAGCACGGTGGGCAGCGCGAGCAGTGCGAGGCCCAGCCATTCGCGCGTTCCCGCGCGTCCCGTTCCCGCCCGTTCCATGAGCCCTCCTCCGGCGCGACGACAATTTGAACGATAGTACAACTTGTACTGCCGTTCAAAAATCGTCGCCGCCCGGCGGGACTCAGCCGGCGCCGCCCCCCGCCTCCGGCGTGCGCGCGTCCAGCCACCCGGCGATCGCGGCGACCGCGGCGGCGAGCGCCTCGGCCTGCGAGAACCCGGCCCGCTTGGGCACCGCGAAGCCGTGGTCGGCCTCGGGGACCTCGACCAGCTCGGTGCCGGGCGGGAACTCGGCCGGCCTGCCGAACGGGTCGCGCCCGCCCTGCACCACCAGCACGGGCACCCCCGCGCCGGTCAGCTCGTCGAGCCGGGAACGCTCCGGCCGCCCCGGCGGATGCAGCGGAAAGGACAACGCGAGTACGGCGTGCGCGCCGGTCGCGCGCGCCGTGCGGCACGCGACCCTCGCGCCCGCGCTCCGCCCGCCCGCGACGACGGGGAGCCCGCGTTCCGCCAGGGCGGGCCACAGCGCGGTCCAGGCCGCGTCCAGCGTCCGCGGCGCGGGCGCGACGCGTTTGCCCGCGACCCGCCAGGGCTGTTCGACGAGGGCCACGGTCGTGCCCAGGGCGGGCAGGGCGTCGGCGAGCGCCTGGAGGTCGGGCGCCTCGATGCCGCCCCCCGCGCCGTGGCCGAGGGCGAGAACGGCGCGCGCCTCGGCGGCGACGTGCCAGGTGACGCGGGCCGGGCCCGCGGGTGTGTCCACAATCCGGCTCATGCGCCCAAGTCTGGGCCCGCGCCCCCGCCGCTCCCCCACCGGACACCCCGGCGTCACCTGCCGTTAAGGTGCCCAGTGATGAGCGGTTCACGACAGGACGCGACCCCCACGGCGCGGGTGCCCCGGCAGGCGGGCGGCCCGGGCGCGGGCAAGGGGCGCGACGCCTTCTTCGACAACGCCAAGTTCCTGGCGATCGTGCTGGTCGCGGCCGGGCACGCCTGGGAGCCGCTGCGCGGCGACTCGCGCACGGTGACGGCGCTCTACATGGCCGTCTACGCGTTCCACATGCCGGCGTTCATCATCATCGCCGGCTACTTCTCGCGCGGCTTCGACGGCAGCCCGCGCCGCGTCGCGCGCCTGATCACGGGCGTCGTGGTGCCGTACGTGGTGTTCCAGCTCGCGTACACGTTCTTCATGCGGTGGCTCGACGACGACCCGAGCACCTACGTGCCGCTGTTCGAGCCCAGGTGGCTCATGTGGTTCCTGCTCGCGCTGTTCATCTGGCGGCTCACCGTGCCGGTGTGGCGGGCCGTGCGCTGGCCCCTGCCGCTCGCGCTGGCCATCGCGGGCGCGGCCACCGCCTCGCCCACGCTGGGCGGGGACCTCCAGATGCAGCGGGTGCTCCAGTTCCTGCCGTTCTTCGTGCTCGGCCTGTGCCTGAAGCGCGAGCACTTCGACCTCGTGCGCCGGCGCGCGGTACGACTGCTGGCGCTGCCCGTCTTCGCGGGCGCGCTCCTCGTCGCCTACTGGGCGGTGCCGCGCATGGAGTACCAGTGGTTCTACCACCGCGACACCGCGCAGGAACTGGGCCAGCCCTGGTGGGTCGGCTTCGTGATGACGCTCGTGCTGTTCGCGTGCGCGCTGACGCTCACCGCCTGCTTCTTCGCGCTGGTGCCCGGCCGCACGACCTGGTTCACGGCGCTGGGCGCGGGCACCCTCTACGGCTACCTGCTGCACGGTTTCGTCGTCGCGGGCGCCGTCGAGTGGGGCTGGTACGACAGCGAGCCGATGCGGGAGATGGCGACGTTCCTGCCGATCACGACCGCGGTCGCCACCGTGGGCGTGACCCTGCTGTGCACGCCGGTGGTCCAGCGGCTGTTCCGGCCGCTGATGGAGCCGAGAATGGCGTGGTTCTTCCGCCGCCCCGAGCCCGAGGAACGCCTCGGCGCCGACCGCGGCGCGCGTCAGGACCGGCCCGCCGGCTGACGCGCCCCCGTTCCGCCGACGGACGCGCGCGGCGCGCGCTCCCGCGCGGAACGACTTCCCGCGCGGGAGCGCGCCACCTCACACCGCGCGGGGCGGCGGTTCCTACCTCGGGACGGCGACCTCACCGCGCGCCCGGTCGTCGGCCGGGCGCGCGCCGAACAGCCAGTCGAGCCGCGGCTGGACGACGGGCCGGGCCAGCGCGCGCACGGGCGCGGAGCCGAGAACGGCGGCCAGCGCGACGGCCATGGCGAGGGTCGCGGCCTGCTCCAGCGGGGTGTTCACCCAGTCCACGCCGACCCAGCGCAGGTACGGGCGGATCACCAGCGGGTGCAGCAGGTAGATGTACATGCCGCCCGTGCCCAGGTACGTGATCAGCGGCAGCCGGCGGCGCGGGACGAGCCGGATGAAGCTGAGCGCGATCACCACCCCGGACAGCAGCACCCCGCCCCTTATCGTCCAGTCCAGCGGCGCGGCCAGCGGATACGTTCCGTCGTAGCCCGTCCGCATGCGCAGCCAGCTCAGGCTCACCTCGCCACGGGCCCACCAGGCCGCGGTGAAGGTGAGGGCGAGCACCCCGAGCGCCGCGTCGCGGCTCCACCTGGCGTCGAGCGCGTCGGCGAGCAGCCCCTGCCGCAGCTTCCAGCCCAGCAGGAAGAACGGCAGGTAGCACACCGTGCGCGACAGCGACAGGTAGGAGCCGAACTCGGCCAGGTGGCCGGCGATCAGCGCGGCGGCGACGGAGAGGGTCAGCGGGTGCCGCAGCTGGGCGAGCGCGGGCAGCGCCGCCCGCCAGAACAGCAGCGACAGCAGGAACCACATGCCCCAGGCCGGCTCGCCGGCGAAGAAGTGCCAGTCGCCGTACATGAGCCACAGCTCGACCGAGTGCAGCAGCCCGATGGCGAGGTAGGGCACGAGCACGGCCTCGACCAACCGCCGCGCCTCGCGGGCGTTCATCGCGTCGGCCGTGCTGAAGTACCCCGCGACGATGACGAACACCGGGACCCGCAGGGCCCACGTGGCCAGGAAGAACCACTGGAGCCCCACCCGGTCGCCCAGCGTGTCGGTCAGGTGCCCGAACAGGACGAGCGTCCCGGATACGCATCTGATGTTGTCCCAGTAGGGGTCGCGCGCCCGCGTTCCGGGAGGTCGCGAGCGGGTCGGCCGAATACTCATACTCAGAGATGTCCGGCAGGCGCCGGATGTTCCCACGTTTCCGCGCCCCGAAACGTCGCCGCCCGCCCCGCGGCGGCGGACCGGGCGGTCGCGCGGGGGCCCGCACGCCCTCCGCGACCGCCCGGCCGGGCCCGTCAGCCCTGGTGGCGCTCGCCCCACTCCAGCATCCGGTCGACGACCTGAGCGGTCGCCAGACCGTCCGCCGGCTCGCAGAACTTCTCCACGAACGCCGCGTACCGGTCCGCGTGTTCCTTGTGCACGACGTCGACGTTCCGGATCGCGTCCACGAGTTCCGACGTCGTCTTCACCAGCGGCCCGGGTGACGTGCCGGTGAAGTCGAAGTAGAAGCCGCGCAACGTGTCCCGGTAGTGCTCAAGGTCGTACGTGAAGAACACCATCGGGCGACCGGTGTGGGCGAAGTCGAACATCGACGAGGAGTAGTCGGTGATCAGCACGTCCGACACCAGGTAGAGGTCGGAGATCTCCGCGTACGCCGCCACGTCCCGCACGAACCCGTCCCGCGCGCCCGTGATGTTGTTCAGCATCTTGGGGTGCTTGCGGAACAGCAGCACGTGGTCGTCGCCCAGCTTCCGCTCGAACTCCTCAAGGTCCAGCTGGAGGTCGAGCTTGAACTTCTTGCCGGCCCCGAACCGCTGGTCGTCCCGCCAGGTCGGCGTGTACAGCAGCACCTTCTTGCCCTCGGGCAGCCGCAGGGTCTTGCGGACCCGCTCCGCGATCTCCTCCCGGTCCTCGCGGTAGAAGACGTCGTTGCGCGGATACCCGGTCTCCAGGATCTCGTTCGGGAAGCCGAACGCGCTGCGCATGATCGGCGTCGTGAACGCGTTCGGCGAGACCAGGTAGTTGAACTGCTCGAAGCGTCCCGGCAGCGTCGCGATGTAGGCCGGGTTGGCCTTGGAGGTGCCCAGCAGGTCGGCGCCCATCTTCTTGAGCGGCGTGCCGTGCCAGGTCTGGATGAACAGCTGGTCCTCGCGCCGCTTGATCCACGACGAGATCATCACGTTGGTCACCAGGTAGCGGCTGGTGGCCAGCGCCTCGTGCCACTCGGCGCTCTTCCACTCGACCGTGCGCATGCCGGGCGGCACCACGGCCTGCTGGTCGTTGGTGCCCCAGATGTGCTCCACGTCCACGCCGCGCCGCACCAGCTCCTCGTGGATCGCGCGCGGCGAGTCGGAGTACTGGCGCCCGTGGTAGCAGTTGTAGAACACCGCGTTGCGCAACGGCTTGCTCCGGTCGCGCACGTACTGGGCGCGCAGCCGCCGCTGCCGGTACTTGCCGCGGTCCTCCTCGCGCAGCGGCGAGCCGGCGGCCAGGAAGACGCGGTCGAAGAAGCGGCGTTCCACGGTGTAGGTGCGGGCCGCGCCCTCGTGCGTGAGCGGCAGCGCGTCGACCAGGTCGCCGCGCAGCTTCACCGGCACGTCGTCCTTGCGCTCCGCCTCGCCCTCGGGCCGGAACGACAGGTACCAGCGGCCCTCGCGCAACGACTGCTCGCCGTCGGGCGACGCCATCCGGTCGGGGGCGATCCGCACGGTGAACCGCCCGTCGGCGGCCTCGAACGGCAGGTACTTCTCCTCGAAGTACTTGCCGTGCCGCAGCACCAGTTCGCGGCCCTCCGCGGGGCCGGTCCAGCTGCCGCGCAGCACCAGTTCACCCGCGTCGTTCCACGAGAGGTCGTCGACGACGGCCTGCCGCACCCGGTCGTGCAGCTTCAGCAGGCCGGGCCCGTCCGTGGTCACGGCGATCTCGCGCCCGTCGGGCACGAGGTACTGGCCGGGCAGGAACCCGGCCCGCACGGTGGCGCGCCGCGTGGCGCCGCCGGGGAACTCAAGCGTGGTGACGAAGTCCTGCGTGGGCGCGGTGGGCGAGTCGGCCACGCGGAGGTCGGCCAGCGGAATGTCCGCCGCGCAGCCGCCGCCCGGGGTCTCCACGACGTCGTAGGAACGCTTGAACTCGCCGCCCTTGTGCTCCACCAGCACCCGCACCGGCCGCTGCCCCGACGGGCCGCCCGGCACGTGCAGGGCGAGCCGCACCGCGTCGCCCGCCGCCTCGTGGGCGGCGACCTCGGCGGCCGGCGTCTCGATGGTCAGCTGCATCCGCTCGTCCTGGAAACCGGCGACCAGCCGCACGCCGTCGGCCAGCTCCCTGGCCTGCGAGTGCCCGGCGCTGCCGATGTCCGTGCGGTCGACCGACCCGGTGCGCACGACCCCTGGCGAGGGCAGGGCCAGCGTCAGCTGCCACACGCCCGGCTGCCAACGGCCGCCGGTGCGCAGCTTCTTCGGGTCGATGACGACCTCGAAGCCGGCCTGGTCGTAGGAGTGCAGGGCCTGCCCCGAGTCGCGCGTGGCGCGCAGGTCCTCGCGCTGCCGCACGCGCACCGGAACGCGCCGCCGCGCGCCCTGCTGCCTCAGCCACGCGAACCGCGGCAGCAGCGCCTTGCCGTCCGCCGGCACGTTGTGCACGTAGGCGTAGCCGCGCACGACGAGCTTCCCCTCGCGCCACACGGCCTCGGACGCCTTGGCGCGGACCGGCAGCTCGCCGGCCCTGAGCCTGACGACCTCCTGCGGCAGCGAGCCGCTGTCGAGCCCGGGCACCTCGGCGCGCGGGCGCAGCCGCCCGGAGACCTCGAACGAGGAGGCGCGGTACTCGCGTTCGTGCGCCAGGACCGTCAGCAGGTCATCGAGCCGCCGCTCCCGCGCCAGGTGCCACTTGATGCGCATCAGCGGCGGCAGCTTGGCGAGCTTCTTCTGGTCCGCGCCGGCGAGGAAGGCGCCGGCCGCATCGAAGAACGCCTCGCGCTCCTCGGCCGAGGACTCGGGCAGCCAGTGCATGGACCGCCTGAGGTCCGCGGGCAGCATGTCCTCGGGCTTCTTTACTGGCTTTTTGGGAGGCACGAGGCTCAGCCTTCCTGTGCGGGAACGGGTCGTGGGGGCGCGGGCGACGCGGCGGCCTGCTCGGGAACGCCCTGCGCGGCGTTGCGTGCCTCGGCGCGGGCCGCGAGCGCGCGCGTCGCGGCGTCGAAGCGTTCGAGCGAGGTCGGCCGGTCGGGGCCGAGGAGGTAGTGCTTCAGCTCCGCGCGCGCCGTGGCGAGCGGGTCGGTGTCCGGCGCGTGCGCCGCCGCGACGAGCCGGTCGAGCCCGGCCGCGTCGTTGTCGAGGATGACGGCGGCGCGCACCGCGGTGTTCTGCCGCTTGAACTCCTCGGCGCCGAGGCCGGCCGAGTCGGTGACGGCGTACGGCTTGCCGCTGGCGATGAAGTCGGACACGACGCTGGAGATGTCGGAGACCAGCGCGTCGGACTCGTTGAAGCAGTCGAAGAGCAGCGGCTCAGGGCCGGTGATGACGCGGTGCTCCCACCAGCCCTTGGAGCGCCAGTAGGCGTCGTTCCACTCGGCGCGGCGGCGCTCCTCCGCCGGGGCGCGGTCGGGCGGCGTCAGCGCGTCGCGGGAGACGGAGGCGTCGTCCCAGGCGGCGGCGAGCACCGCGCCGGACGAGCCGGCCTCGGCGAGGGCGCGCAGGCGCTCAAGGGCGCGCTCCCGGTCGGCCGCGGTCTCCTCGGCGGCCCGCGCCCAGCGCGGGTCCGCGGCGCGTTCCGCCGCCGCGGCCTCCATCATGGCCACGATGCGCCGGTGCGCGGCGCCGGCCTCCGGGCTGCGCGAGCCGGTGAACGGGTGCGGCTTGTAGAGCACGCGGACGGGCCGCTCGGACGTGAGCAGGCGGCGCACGATGTTCTCGCCGGCCAGCATGAGCGAGGTGTTGCCCGGGTCGTCGGTCCAGCCCTCCCACGTCGGCGCGTACAGCACGGTGGGTATGCGCCCGGCGGGCACGCCGGTGCCGGTCCTGATGGGGGCGAGCTGCGGGCGGCCGACCTCCACGATGTCCTCGTCCCGCACGCCGACGTCCGCGAGCGCGTACCGGTCGCGGCCCGCGCGGCCGGCGGTCCACACCTCGTCGTACGCCTTCGCGTAGGGGTTGATGCTGGCGATCTTGTCGCTGTCGCCGTGCCCGATGAAGACGTGCTTCATGGTCGGGACGCGCAGCAGGTGCAGGTTCTTGCCGACGTTCGCCGGGTAGAGGCCGACCCGCAGCGAGGACAGGTCCATGTTCATCAGGTCCACCGCGCTCGGCACGCACATCACGGGCACGGTGGTGGTGGCCAGGCGGGTCAGGATGGCCCGCTCCCTGAGAATGACCAGCGGCCTGGCGTCCAGCGCGGCCATCGTGTCGAGCCACATGTTGACCTGGTAGGCGGAGTCCTTGGAGCCGGAGAAGTACAGCGCGACGTCCGGCCGGTGGGTGCGCAGCCACCCGTCGAACCACTCCAGCGTCTGCTCCTTGGGCGGCGGCAGCCGCTTGGCGCGCAGGAACGGCAGCAGCGCCAGCAGGTAGCCGAGCACCAGCGCGACCGACACGGCCGTTCCCGCGTAGCCGAACGCGGCGTCGTCGGCCGCGACGGCGAGCACCAGGCCGGCGGACATCGGGACCTCGGTGTGCAGGACCTTCTCGACCGAGCGGTGCGTGAGCCAGCGCGGCGGCCCGTCCGGCACCGGCAGGGTGCTCAGGTCGATGTTGCGGGTGGCGACCGGCAGGCGCCGCTTGCGGCGCAGCGTCATGATCAGCGCCGTGTGGGGCGCCTGGAGCGCGTAGCAGACGAGGAAGCCGACGACGGCCGTGTAGAAGACCGTCTCGCCCGCCCAGTCGGTGCGGGCCAGCAGCAGCACGAGCAGCAGCTGCCGCACCAGGAAGCGCACGGTCAGCCCGACCCTGGCCTTGCCGAGGCGCACCAGCAGGTAGCTGCCCCTGCGGTGCAGGAGGTGGTCGCCCGCGTAGGACAGCACGGCGGCGACGGCGAACGCGCCGGTGGCCGGCAGCAGCGCCGTCACGAGCATCCCCGCGTAGCCGGCGAACAGCGCGAGCGCGGCGGCCAGGTCTCGGCCCGCGGCCACCCCGACCAGCCTGCGCAGCAGTCCCCCCGTCATGCCACCCCCCCGCCGGCCTCCGCGTCGGTCTGCGCGTCGAGGGCGGCGGCGAGGGCGCGCTCGAACGAGCCGGCCCGGCTGGCGTCTGCGGTCGGGTCCTGCTGGCGCACGTCGATGACGTGCCCGGTCAGCGGCGAGAGCAGCACGTCGAGCGAGGTGCGGGCGACGGCCTCGGAGGACAGCAGCGTGCCGGCCGGCTCCTGGCCGAACGCCTTGGTGCGCATCGGCGTCGCCGTCCGCTCCGGGTTGACGCAGTTCACGCGGACGCCGTCGCCCGCCCACTCGTCGGCCAGCGCCTGGGTGAGGTTCACCATGGCGGCCTTGGTCGAGGAGTAGAGGCTGTACTCGGCGCGGCCCCTGGTGTAGCTGCTCGACGTGTACAGCAGCAGCTGACCGCCGCTCTCGGCGAGGTACTTGTGGGCGGCGCGGGCGATGCGCACCGGCGCCAGGTAGTTGACCTTCAGCGCCTCCTCGATGGCGGCGTCGTCGGTCTCGGCGAGCCTGCCGATGCGCAGCACGCCCGCGGTGTTCACCACGAAGTCGACGCGCCCGGTCTCGGCGTAGGCGCGTTCCAGGGCGTCGTCGATGTCCTGGGAGTTCTCGACGTGCGTGCCGGTGGTGGAGCGGCCCAGCGCGTAGACGGCGGCGCCGAAGCGTTCGGCGAGATCGGCGATGTCCTTGCCGATGCCGTAGGAGCCGCCGAAGACGACGACGGTCCTGCCGGTCAGCTGCTCGCGGTAGGCGTCCTCGTCCGACTGCGCGGGGGCGGCGGACGAGGCCAGCTGGAACAGCTTGTCCGCGATGAAGACGTCGACCGGCTGCGTGACCTTCATGTTGAACTCGTCGCCGGGAACGACGTGGATCGGCACGTCGGGCAGGTACTTCAGCACCACGGAGCAGTCGTCGGTGGCCTGGAAGTTCGGGTCCTCGGCGGCGACCTCGTAGGCCCGGCGGATGGTGGACAGGCGGAACGCCTGCGGGGTCTGCCCGCGGCGCAGGCGCGAGCGGTCCGGCACGTCGGTGATGAACTCGCCGTCCTCGCCGTGGGTCCGCGTGACGATGATGGTGTCGGCGGAGGGTATCGCCACGTCGACGGCGCGGTAGCGCTCCAGCGCGGCGACGCAGTCGCCGATGACCCGGTGGGACAGCAGCGGCCGGACCGCGTCGTGGAACAGCACGTTGCGGTCCTCGCCCGGGGCCAGGCCCTCGCTGAGCACCTCTATGGCCCGGCGCGTGGTCTCGTTGCGGGTCGCGCCACCCTCGACGACCCGGCTGACCTTCGAAAGGCCGCCCTTGGCCACGATCTTCTCGACGTCCTGCGCGTACCCGGGGGCCATCATCACGAGGACGTCGTCGATCTCCTCGGCTTCCTCGAAGATGGCCAGCGTGTGCTCGATGACGGCTTTGCCGGCAACCTTGATCAATTGCTTGGGTATGGAAAGCCCCACGCGCTGGCCCGTTCCACCGGCGAGCACGACTGCGGTGGTGTGTGGGGACGGGCCGTCTGGATGGATGGTCAAGGAAGCTCCTGCCGGGTATCAAGAAGTGTCGCCTACGCGAGGAGAAGGTTAACCCCAGTCGAAGCTTGACCCCTAAGCCGGATGAACGGCGGCCCGGTGCCGCCCTCCGCGAGGGGGCACCGGGCCCGCCGTCCACCGGGCCGCGCCCGCCGGCGCTCCGGGCCGCACCGGGCCCATTCCCGGCGGGCCCGGTGGCCGCGGGCCGGGAATTCACGCGCCGGTCGGGTCGCGGCGCGACATGACCGTTCTGTGCGCCGGTTCACCGCATACGCATTGCGCACGGCGACGACCTGCCCTTTTACCTCCCGGAACGCCGGCGTACGCGGACGCGGTCGATTTCCGCGCGCGCGGGAACCGGCTGAAACAGTTGAAGCGCGCGAATCAGCCGAATCAGTCGAAGGGGTCGAAATCGTCGAATGCGCGCTGTGCCGCGTCCTGCCGGCGCGCCTCCCGGTCCCGGCGGCGGGCCGCGGCCGGCCGCAGCGTGTTCATCCGGTGATCCTCGCCACGCCTGCCGAGCATCTCCGCGCCGCCGCTGACCGAGGGCTCCCAGTCGAACACGACCGCGTCGTCGTCGCTGCCGATCGCGACCCCGTCGCCCTCGCGCGCCCCCGCCTTGGCCAGCTCCTCCTCGACGCCGAGCCGGTTCAGCCGGTCGGCGAGGTAGCCGACGGCCTCCTCGTTGGAGAAGTCGGTCTGCCGCACCCAGCGCTCCGGCTTCTCGCCGCGCACGCGGTACAGGCCCTCCGCCTCGACCGTCACCGTGAACCCGGCGTCGTTGACCGCCTTGGGCCGGATCACCACGCGCGTGGGCTCCTCGACCGGGCGCGCCGCGCGCGCCTGCGCGACCAGCTCACCGAGCGCGTAGGAGAACTCCGTGAGGCCCTTGCGCGACACCGCGGAGACGTCGAACACCCGCAGCCCGCGCGCCACGAGGTCGGCGCGGACGATGTCCGCGAGGTCCTGCCCCTCGGGGATGTCGGTCTTGTTCAGCACCACGAGCCGCGGCCGGTCGTCCAGGCCGCCGTACATGGCCAGCTCAGCCTCGATCACGTCCAGGTCGCTCAGCGGATCGCGGTCCGATTCGAGCGTCGCGCAGTCGAGCACGTGCACCAGGACCGAGCAGCGCTCGACGTGCCGCAGGAACTCCAGCCCGAGCCCCTTGCCCTCGCTCGCGCCCGGGATGAGCCCGGGTACGTCGGCCACCGTGAACACCGTGTCGCCCGCGGTCACCACGCCGAGGTTGGGCACCAGCGTCGTGAACGGGTAGTCCGCGATCTTCGGCTTGGCCGCCGAGAGCACCGAGATCAGCGATGACTTGCCGGCCGACGGGTAGCCGACGAGCGCCACGTCGGCGACCGTCTTCAGCTCCAGCACGATGTCCCGCTCCTCGCCCGGCTCCCCGAGCAGCGCGAAACCGGGCGCCTTGCGCCGCGGCGAGGCGAGCGCCGCGTTGCCGAGGCCGCCCCGGCCGCCCTGCCCCGCGACGAACCGCGTGCCCTCGCCGACCAGGTCCGCGAGCACCTCGCCGTTCCGGTCGAGCACGACGGTGCCGTCCGGCACCGGCAGCACCAGGTCCTGGCCGTGCGCGCCGGTCCTGTTGCCGCCCGCGCCCGGCTTGCCGTTGGTCGCCTTGCGGTGCGGCCTGTGGTGGTAGTCGAGCAGCGTGGTCACGTCCCGGTCGACGACGAGCACCACGTCACCCCCGCGCCCGCCGTCGCCGCCGTCCGGGCCGCCGAGCGGCTTGAACTTCTCGCGGTGCACGGAGGCGCAGCCGTGGCCGCCGTTCCCCGCGACGACGTGCAGTTCGGCGCGGTCGACGAAGGTGGTCATGACGGTGCCTCCAGGAGGGGACGGACGAGTCGCAACGGAACGGACTGAGCGAGTCGGATCGAACGGCGGACGCGGGCGGTGGGCCCGAACGGAACGGGAACGGGAGGGATCGGGGCGTGAAGCGGACGAGGGCGGACCAGCTTCCCGGCGTGGGAAGGTGGTCCGCCCTCGGCAGTGGAACGTCGGCAGCGGCCGGGTGTCGGCTACTGCGCGACCGGCACGATGTTGACGACCTTGCGGTCGCGGTGCTTGCCGAACTGCACGGTGCCGGCCTGGAGCGCGAACAGCGTGTCGTCGCCGCCGCGGCCCACGCCCTTGCCGGGGTGGAAGTGGGTGCCGCGCTGGCGGACCAGGATCTCACCGGCGTTCACGAGCTGACCGCCGAAGCGCTTCACGCCGAGGTACTGCGGGTTGGAGTCGCGGCCGTTCCGGGTGGACGACGCGCCCTTCTTGTGTGCCATCTGTGCTCAGTCCCTTACTTCGAGGCCGGGGCGGGGATGCCGGTGATCTTCAGCTGGGTGAGCAGCTGGCGATGACCCATCCGCCTGCGGTAACCGGTCTTGTTCTTGAACTTCTGGATCCGGATCTTGTCGCCCTTGTGGTGGTCGACGACCTCGGCCTGGACCTTGACTCCGGCCAGGACCCAGGGGTCGCTGGTGACGGTCTCACCGTCGACGACGAGCAGCGTGGAGAGCTCGACAGTGTCCCCCACCCCGCTGCTCGCCAGCCGGTCGACCTCGATGACGTCGCCCACAGACACCTTCTGCTGACGGCCGCCGGTGCGCACGATCGCGTACACGCGGAACTCTCCTTCACTCGAAACGGACCCCTGATGCCAGCAGCGGGCGGCGAAGCGCCCGGCCTCTCCCGGGCACGAACGAAAGCGAACGTGCGCCACGCGGGAGGTGAGTGCTCAGAGGGTGGCGGGCCAGATGACACGCCGACGGTCAAGAATACGGACGCGCCGACAAGCAGGTCAAATCAGGTGTGGCCTGCCGCCCCGGCCGGGGCGGCAGGCCACACGCGTCACTCGCCGGCCGGGGCCGGGACCGAGGATGCCGGCTGCTCCGCGGCGGAGGCGGTCTTGGCCGCCTTCTTCGCCGTGGTCTTCTTCGCCGTCTTCTTGGCCGCCGTCTTGGTGGCGGCCTTCTTGGTCGCGGCCTTCTTGGCGGTGGTCTTCTTCGCCGCCGTCTTCTTGGCCGTGGCCTTCTTGGCCGCCGTCTTCTTCGTGGCCGTCTTCCGCGCGGCCGTCTTCTTCGCCGGGGCCTCCTCGGCCGGGACCTCCTCGGCCGCCGTGGCCTCGACCGGAGCCTCCTCGACCGCGGGCGCCTCGGCCGCCACCGGTGCCTCGGCCGCCTCGGCCGCGGCGGCCTTCCTGGCCGTGGCCTTCTTCGCCGTCTTCCGCGCCGTGGCCTTCTTGGCCGCGTCCGCGGTCACGACGGTCACCACGGCCTCGGTCGCCCCCTCGGGCGAGCCCGCCGGGGCGGAGGCCCGCCTGACCACCCGGCGCCGCGGCGGCGCCGCGACGGCCTGCTCCGGCGCGGGGGACGCCGGCTCCGGCTCCGCCACGGGCTCCGCGGGCGCGTTCGCCGCGACGACGACCACCGAGGCGTCATCGGCCGCCTTCGGCGCGCCCGCCGGGGCGGACGCCTTCCGGCTGCCGCGGCGCCGCGGCGGCGCGGGCTCCTCCTGCTCCGCGGCGGGCACCGGCTCGGGCTCGGGCTGCCGAACGGGCTCGGGCTCCGGCTGCTCGGCCGCCGCGGGAGCGACCACCGTCACGGCCGCCTCGGCCGCCGCCTTCGGCGGCCCGGCGGGCGCGCTCACCTTGCGGGTGACGCGCCGCCGCCTGCGCGGCCCCTGCGCCTGCTCGGCCGCGGGCTCCACCGGCGCGGGCGCCTGCTCGGCCGCGGGCTCGGCCGGAGCCGCGGGCTCGGCATCCCCGGGCGGCACGACGCGCTCGACCCGTTCGATCGGCTCGTCCTCCCGCGCCGTCTCCGGCGGCACGATCGGCGTCACCGGCTCGCCGTCCACCGGCGCGGGCCCGGCCTGCCGCTCCTCGCCGCCGGTCTCCGCCTGCGGGGCCTCGGCCACCGGCTGCGGCTCCTCGGCCGCCGCCCGGCCGCGCTTGCGGCTCTTCTTGCCGCCCCCGCCGCCCGGCGCGTGCACGTGGTCGGCGTGCACGATGACGCCCCGGCCGTTGCAGTGGACACACGGCTCGGAGAACGACTCAAGCAGCCCCTGCCCGACCCGCTTCCGCGTCATCTGCACGAGACCGAGCGAGGTGACCTCCGCCACCTGGTGCTTCGTCCGGTCCCTGCCGAGGCATTCGAGCAGCCGCCGCAGCACCAGGTCGCGGTTGGACTCCAGCACCATGTCGATGAAGTCGATCACGATGATGCCGCCGAGGTCGCGCAGCCGCAGCTGGCGGACGATCTCCTCGGCCGCCTCCAGGTTGTTCCTGGTGACCGTCTCCTCCAGGTTGCCGCCCTGGCCCGTGAACCGGCCGGTGTTCACGTCGATGACGACCATGGCCTCGGTCCTGTCGATGACCAGGGAACCGCCGCTCGGCAGCCACACCTTGCGGTCCAGGGCCTTCATCAGCTGCTCGTCGATGCGGTACGTCGCGAACACGTCGACCTCGGACGTCCAGCGCTGGAGCCGGTCCTTGAGGTCGGGCGCCACGTGCGCCACGTACCCGTGGATGGTCTCCCACGCCTCGTCGCCGCTGACGATGACCTTCGAGAAGTCCTCGTTGAAGATGTCGCGCACCACGCGGACGGTCATGTCCGGCTCGCCGTACAGCAGCGCGGGCGCGTTGCCCTTCTTGGACTTCTTCTTGATCTCCTCCCACTGCGCCTGGAGCCGTTCGACGTCCCGCGTCAGCTCCTCCTCGCTCGCGCCCTCGGCGGCCGTCCGCACGATGACGCCCGCGTCCTCGGGAACGATCTTCTTGAGCACCTGCTTCAGCCGCGCGCGCTCGGTGTCGGGCAGCTTCCGGCTGATCCCGGTCATCGAGCCCTCGGGCACGTACACCAGGTAGCGGCCCGGGAGTGAGATCTGGCTGGTCAGCCGCGCGCCCTTGTGGCCGATGGGGTCCTTGGTGACCTGGACGAGCACCGGCTGGCCCGACTTCAGGGCGGTCTCGATGCGGCGCGGCCCGTTGCCGAGCCCGAGCGCCTCGAAGTTGACCTCGCCCGCGTACAGCACGGCGTTGCGGCCCTTGCCGATGTCGACGAACGCCGCCTCCATCGACGGCAGGACGTTCTGCACCTTGCCGAGGTAGACGTTGCCGACGTAGGACGCCGACTGCTCCTTGTTCACGAAGTGCTCGACGAGCACGTCGTCCTCAAGAACGGCGATCTGCGTGCGCTCGCCGCTCTGCCGGACGATCATGACCCGCTCGACGGACTCCCGGCGCGCGAGGAACTCCGCCTCGGTGATGATCGGCGCGCGGCGGCGGCCCTGCTCACGGCCCTCGCGCCGGCGCTGCTTCTTCGCCTCAAGACGCGTGGAGCCCTTGATGGACTGCACGCCGTCGGACCCGGCCGCATCGTCGCGCTTGCGGCGCGGCTCGCGGACCTTCACGACCGTGCGCTCCGGATCGTCGCCGTCCGCCGCCTCGCCCGACTCGCCGCTGCGCCGCCTGCGCCGCCGCCTGCGGCGCGAGGAGCCGCCGCTCTCCGCCTCGTCCTCGGCGTCCGCGTCCGGCTCGGCGTCCTCCGCCTCGCCTGCGGGCTCCGCGTCGGCCTCTCCGCCCGCGTCGGCGCCCTCGGGGCCGGCCTCTTCCGCGTCCGCTCCGGTCTCGGCCGAAACGGCGGCCGCGGCCTCGGCCGCGCGCTCCGCGGTCTCGCCGCGCCGGCGCCTGCGGCCACCGCGGCGCCGCCTGCGGGCGGGCCGGTCGGCCTGCGCCTCGTCCTCGTCCGCGGCCTCGTCGGCCTCGTCGGCCCCATCGAGGTTGCGCTCGTCCTCCGCCACGGCCTCGCCCGAGGCCGCGAGGCCCTCCGGCTCCGTGAGCTCGTCCGTCTCGTCGACGTCATCGGCCTCGTCGGCCTCGGCGCCGAGTGCCGCGCTGCGCACCGCCTCCTCGGCGGCCCGCTGGGGTGTCTGGAACATGGGGGCCTGGAACACCGGCGCCCGGAACACCGGGGCCACGGGAACGGAGGGCGGCGACGCCGGCTCCTTCCGCTCCCGCGCCCGCTCCGGCTCCTTCACCGGTTCCTTCACCGGCTCCGGCGCGGCCTGCGCCTCGGGCTCGGCCGCCGCACGCGTCGCACGACGACGACGCCTCGGCGCCGCCACCTCCGACTCACCCTCAGCACCCACCTGCGCCGCCGCAACCGACTCCGGCTCCGACTCCTTCACCGGTTCTTTCACCGGCTCAGGAACGGCCTGCGCCTCGGGCTGCGCCACGGGCTCGGCCGCCGCACGCGTCGCACGACGACGACGCCTCGGCGCCGCCACCTCCGACTCACCCTCAACACCCACCTGCGCCGCAACCGACTCCGGCTCCGGCTCCTTCACCGGCTCAGGAACGGCCTGCGCCTCGGGCTGCGCCACGGGCTCGGCCGCCGCACGCGTCGCACGACGACGACGCCTCGGCGCCGCCACCTCCGACTCACCCTCAGCACCCACCTGCGCCACCGGAACCGACTCCGGCTCCTGCACAGGCTCGGGCGCGGGCGCGGCACGGCGCCGACGCCGGGCCGGGGCCGCCTCCTCCGCCGGCTCGTCGGCCGCCTGCGGCTGCGCGGCCGGCGTCTGGGCCGGCGCGGCAGCCGCGCGGGTCGCGCGGCGCCGCCGCCGGGGCGCGGCGGCCTCCGGCTCCGCCTCCGGGGCCGCGACCTGCGCCTGGGCGGCGGGCTCGGGCACGGCCGCGGGCTCGATCGCCGGCTCGGACGCCGGAACGGGTTCGGACGCGACGCGCGTCACACCACGGCGTTTCCTGGGCGCGGCCTCGATCTCCTGAACGCCTGCCGCGGGTTCCTCCGCCGCCGGGGCGGGCGGGCCCGCCGGGCGAGTCGCGGCGCGCCGGCGGCGCGGCGGCAACGTGGCACTCGGTGTCGTGTCGGTGTGGTCGGTCGTCGAAGCGTTGTTCTTCGTGGTGGTCCGCACGGCGCGCTTGGCACCGTCGGGCCCCACGGATTCGTTGGCCTCTTGCATGCGGGCGGTTCTCCCGTCACGCTCCCGGGCGCCTCACCGCCGAGCGGGCGCCGCTCGAGAGCTGTTCGTATCGCTCGCCGGTTCCGGGCCACTGCGGCCGGCTACGGCGAAAGTCTGCTGGTCGGTGCGTCGCCCGGAACAGCCGGGCCCGAGTGGCTCCCTGGCCCCGGGCCGTTCATCTGCGGCGCAGCAACGGCATCGCTATCCGGCGACCCCCGGCGCCGCCGCGGCCTGCTGCCCGGCGGCCCTGGTCAGGGCGGCCCCGGCAGCGTCGCGGTCGGGCGCGAACGGGTCGGTCACCATGCCTGTCTCCTCATCGAGCGGCCCCTGCGCCAGCCTGGTCACCGCTGCGGGGACCGGCGGCGCCAGGTCGGCCGCAACGCGGAGACCGGACACGACGTCGTCGGGTCGTACGGCGGGGATGAGATGCCGCACTACCAGCCGCAGTATCGCACAAGGACCGGGGCCTGGCCCATGGGACCCACCTGAGGAGTTCCCTTCAGCGGGCTCCGCGGTGAGCTGAGCGGGCTCCGCGGTGAGCGAGACCACCGCGGCACGGGCGTCGAAGGCCCGCAGCCCCTTCTTGGTCTGCCGCCGCACCTCGACGCTGTCGGCGGCCAGGAACGCCGCCACGGCGCGCTCGGCCTCCGCCACCGGGACGCCGTCGAGCCGCAGCTCCCAGTGGGACGCCTGCAACCGCTCCGCGAACTCGGCGGTGCGGGCCTCCACCACGTCGACGATGTCGAGGCCGTCCGGCAGCGAGGCGTCGAGTCGTGCGCTCAGCTCCGCGATGTCACGCCGGTCGGCCAGGGCGATCTCCAGATACTCCGCCTCGCTCGCGGTGCCGGTGGGTGCGGCGTTCGCGTAGGAGACCTTGGGATGGGGGGTGAACCCGGCGGAGTACGCCATGGGCACCGCGGCCCGGCGCAGAGCGCGCTCGAAGGCGCGCTGGAAATCACGGTGGCTGGTGAACCGCAGACGGCCCCGCTTGGTGTACCGCATCCTGACGCGCTGCACCGCGGGAGCGGGCGGTGGCCCTACGGGCTGTCGCTTGCCCAGTGCTCTTCAGTCCCTCGTACGAAACCCAGGGGCCCGGTAACGGGCCGTTGCTTGCTCCCAGGTTACGTGCCGCCCGTGGCTATCCAGTACCGCAGCTTCTCCCCGCGCCGGTCCTCGAAGACCCCGCCGCACGCCTCGATCACCTTGCGTGACGCGACGTTGTCGTGGTCGCACGTCACCAGGACCGGGTCGTGCCCGAGGCCGCGCGCCAGGGGCAGCGACTCCCGCAGCATGGCGGTGGCGTGCCCGCGGCGGCGCGCGGAGGGCCGCACGTCGTAGCCGATGATGCCGCCCCAGTCCAGCAGCCGCTGGGTGAGCCGGTGCCGGATGGAGAGCCGGCCGATGAACGTGTCGCCCGCCACATACCACAGGGTGGTGCTGCGTACGAAGCCCGGCGGCGGCATGACGTCGTCGCGCGCCGCCGCGACGCTCTCCTCGACGTACCGCGCGAAGACGGCCGGGTCCCGCCAGGACGATCCGTAGACGGAGATGTCGCGGCCCAGCATGGAGTTGTCCCGCGGCAGCCCGCGGCCCTCGGCGCGGAACTCCTCGACCGCGTCGAGGAACGAGGCGTGGACGGCTGTGGTGGGAGTGACGAGCGTGGGCACCGCCCCATCCTGCGCCGCGCCCACCGCCCCGGCAACCCCGGCCCCGCCGGTCACGCGCCCCCGCCCCTCGCCCCCGTTCCGCACCCGCCGGCCCGGGGCCCGTGCTCGCCCCCGCGCGCACGCCTCCGTTCTCGCGGACACGCGACGGCTCGACGGGCCGTGCGCCGGCCGGCCGCCCGCCGTCTCCTTCCGGCCGGTGTTCTCCGGGTGAATTTCACCCACCCGTCCCGTGCCGGCCGACCGCACGCAGCAGGGCCGACGGCGTGTGCTTTTCCGCGGCACTTTCCCGAGCGACCGTGCGCGCGTTTCGTCGCGGCGCCTTCGGCAAACGCGACCATTCAGCGGAATCCGACGTCCGTCCGGGCGTCCACGGCCTCCCCAGTTCCTTGTCCGCCGAGGTGATAACAAGGGCAACGCGCTATTCCGCGCGACCGTATTCCCCCACCTGAAAGGGATCGCTCATGGCGGAGCCGATCTCCAAACTCGACCCGAACGGCAAGGCGTCCGTTCTCAGCTACAACGTGCCCGAGCCCACCTCGTACAGCGGGCGGAACATCATCGCCCTGGATGTGGACGACCCAGCGAACTGGTTCGTGCCCGAGGCGTTCAAGGCTCCCTCCCGCACGCCCGCGCAGGCACTGGCACAGGTCACACCCACTGATGTGGCCAGGCTGCTGCGGACCGGAGACCTCAAGACCTTCCCCGGGATCAAGGACCCCGCGGCGACCTACGCGGGGCTCTTCTCCACGCAGAGCGCGGTCGCAGAAAGCGCCGGCGCGCTCGACACGGCGACCACGAGTGTGCTGGCCAAGGCGCTGCGCGTGGGCCGGGCGACTCCCGATCTCCAGCCCGTGGTGTCGGGAGAGGCGCCGTACGATCCCGGAAGCGACGGCTCCCTCGACCGCGGGTCGGCGGAATCCCTGGCCGCGGCGGACACCCCGGCCGGCACCGCGATCACGCACCTGCCCCCCGCGGTGCGCGGCGCGGTGCTCTCCCACGCCGCGGTGGGCAGTCAGCGGACGCAGCCGGACATCACCGATCTGGACGCCGGGCACGTGGCCGAGATGCTCAGCTCAGGCCGGCGCCTGAGCATGCGCCGCACCCTCTGGGGCGACTACGGGTTCCACTTCCTGCCCGACCCCTTCCCGACGTCTTCCGGCTCCGGCGAACTTCCCCCGGGAAAGCCGCAGATGGCACTGGTGGAGACGTACCGGTTCTCGTCGTTCCTCGGCCAGTACGGGGCCGGCCGCACCATCAAGACGTTCAGCCTCCTGCCGGGCGAGAAGACGACCATCAGCGTCAAGACCTACCGGAGAACCGAGACCGAGAGCAAAGCGGCGTCCAGCGTGCTCGACTCGTTCTCCGAAACCAGCGCCGACGACTTCGAGCAGACCGTGCAGCAGGAGAACTCGGACAAGCAGGCCAACCAGAAAAGCCTCGAATGGCACGTCGAGGCGGAGGCCGAGGGTTCCTGGGGATTCGCCAGCGCCAAGGTCAGCGGCGGCGTGAAAGGCGCCACGGCGGCGCAGCGCGAACAATTCTCGAAGAACATGAGCAACGCGGTCAGCAAACACGCGGCCAAGGCATCGGCCAAGCGCGACGTCCAGGTGAACACCTCGGAGGAGGTGAAAACGGTGAGCGGTGAGGAGACCGCGATCACCAGGGAGTTGCAGAACATCAACGTCGCGCGCACCTTGAACTTCGCGTTCCGTCAGATGAACCAGGAGCACATCACGATCCTGCACCTGGTCGACGTGCGCATCGGGTTCTGGAACGGCTACAGCGAGTCCACCCGGGAGGTCCCCCTGTCGGGCCTCGACTCCCTGCTCGCCGCCTACGTCAAACCGGAGCGCCAGCAGGAGATGCGCAAGATCATCCTCGACCAGCTCTCCGCGATCTACGACTACAAGGACAACCTGGTCCAGCCGTCGATGGTGGAGGAGCGGCAGGTCGGTCCGAACGACCGCTACCTGCGCTGGCGGAAGACGACATCCACCTACACGGACGAGACCGGCAACGTCATCACGGTGCCGGGCGTCATCATGAGCGCCGACAAGATCGTCATGCGCACCGACGGCGTCATCGTCGACGCCGTCCTCGGCCAGGGCGAGGCCCTCGACTCCTACTCCGGCGCCCTCCAGAGCCAGGCGGTGCGCCAGCGGAACCTGGACAACGACCGTGAGGCCCTCGGCCAGAAGATCGTCAGCGACCAGGACACCGTCAAGGCCAGGCTGTACAAAGACGTCTTCCCCAACTCCGTCGCGCTGCCCGGCAAGATCTCGGTCTCGTCCTCGGACAGCGGCGTCACCGTCTCCTCCACGTCCGGCGCCGGGGCCACCGCCGCCCAGGTCGCCGGCGACGGCCACGGCTCATGACCGAGCCCGCCCTGGGGACCGCCATGCTCACGGGCGGAGCGCTGGCGAACGGCCCGCGGCTGCTCGCTCCCGGAGCACTGGCCAACTCCGGCGTCGCGGCCCCGAACAGCGGCCCCCCGGTCCTCGTCATCGAGCAGCCGGGCGCCGGGGCCCCGCCGTTCGTGATCGACGCCACTCCCCGGATGCCCTCGGTCGTGTGCCGGGCACGCGTCACCGGGATCGTGCCCGACCCCACGCCGACGACGGCGTTCGACTGGCTCATCGAGATCATCGAACCGCAGCGACGAGGCACCTGCGCGAGCGCGGGGGTCCTGTGCGGCTACCAGGAGTACGGTCGCGCCGTCGTCGGGGGCTCGTGGCAGCCGGGGCTGGCGGAGATCCGCGGCGGCGAGGCACGGATCAGGGCCTCCGCGACCGTGGGCGGAACGCGCGTCGAAGCCGAGACCCGGGTGACCATCATCGGAACGAACCCCTCCCGCGCGGCGGTGCGCGCGCTGTGCGGCGGAGCGGCCACCGACATCGCGCGCATCGCCTGCCACGAGAGCGGGATGGAGCAGTTCGGCGGCAACGGGTTCCCGAAACTCGGCCCAGGCGGTGACACCGGGATCATGCAGCTGTGCAACCCGGCGGCCAGCTGCGACGAGCGGTGGAACTGGAAGGCGAATGTCGACAGGGGCATCGCCCTGTTCAACCAGCACAAGGGGGCGGCGCGCCAGCACCTGAACGCCCACACCATCGACGGGAAATGGCCCAACGACAAGGGGATGACGAAGGAGCAGATGCTCCAGAGGGAGGCGATCAAACGGTTCAACGGAGGGCAGTACTGGACCTGGGACGCGACGAACAGCATGTGGCTGGCCCAGCCGCCGGGTGACTACACCGACAAGGTGCTGGCGGCGTCCTGCCCGTGACCGTTCGCGAACCGGCGCGCGACGGACGGCGCACATGGCTGCCGCGCCGTTGCCCTCGCCGCCGGGTTCGCCCCGCCGCTGACGCCCGCGCCGCGCCGACGAGCGGCCTCACCGACCGGTCACGCGCCCCCCGCCCCGCGCCCGCCGGCCGGCCAGCGCGGGTGGAGGCGGTCGATGACGAAGTCGTGGCTGTGCCGGAAGCCGGAGGCCGTGGCACGCGCCGCGGCCAGGTGCGGGTGGCCGGGCGGCAGGGCGTCGTGGTGGTGGTCGAGCCGCACCGGGTCGCGGGCGGGCCAGATCAGCGCGGCGCCTCCCGCGCCCGCCAGGGCCAGGGCGGCCAGTGCCCCGTGCGCGACGTCCGTTCCCGCCGAGGCGGCGAGCCAGCCGGCCGCCGGGTAGGTGAGCAGCCAGCAGCCGTGCGAGAGGGAGAACTGGGCGGCGAACGCGGCCGGCAGGTCCTCGGAGGCCGTGGAGCGGCGGACCAGCCGGCCCACGGGCGTGAGCACGGCGGAGCAGCCCGCGCCGAGGGCGGCCCACGCGGTGAGGAGGGCGGGCCACGCCGCTCCGGCCGTGTCCGCGAGGCCGTGGGCGGTGAGGACGGCGGGCAGCGCGAACGCCCCGGCCAGCATCACCGAGCGGTCGCGGACGCGTTCCAGCAGGCCGGGCAGCAGCAGCGCGGAGACCATGGACCCGACCCCGTAGGCACCCAGTGCCAGCGAGACGTCTCCGGCGCCGCGTCCCAGGTGGTCGCGGACCAGGACGACGGTGTTGACGACGACCGTCGCGCCCGCCGCCGCGACGGCGAGGTCGAGGCCGAGCAGCGCACGCAGCCGCGGGGTGGCGAGGAACAGCCGAACGCCGGACGGGGCGCCGCGCCGCCTGCCGTCCGCGCCGCGCCGCCTGCCGTCCGCGCCGTCCGGCGCCGGTTGCCCGGGCAGCACGCAGGCCGCCACCAGTGCCGCTGAGCCAAGGAACCCCGCCGCGGTCCCGGCGAACAGCCAGGTGTAGGAGACGAACGACAGCAGAACGGCGGCCAGCGCCGGGCTGAGCACGGCCTCCAGGTCGTAGGCCAGCCGGGACAGCGACAGGGCCCGGGTGTAGTCGCGTTCCTCGGGCAGCAGCGCGGGGATGACGGCCTGGAACGCCGGGGTGAAGGCCGCCGAGGCCGCCTGGAGCAGCAGGATGAGGACGTAGACCTGCCAGACCTGGGTGACGAACGGCAGGACCAGGGCGACGGCGGCCCGAACGGCGTCCATGGCCACCAGCAGCGAACGCCGCGGCACGCGCGCGGCCACCGCGCCGATGACCGGGGGCACGGCCACGTAGGCGAGCATTTTGACGGCCAGCGCGGTGCCCAGCACGGCGGAGGCGTCGGGGCCCGCGAGGTCGTAGGCCAGAAGGCTCAGCGCCACCGTCGCCAGCCCGGTGCCGAGCAGGGCGACGGCCTGGGCGGCGAACAGGCGGCGGTAGGTGCGGTGGCGCAGCACGGACAGCACGGGCGCACCCCTCGGCCGGCGGTACGGGTCCCCTCAACATACCCAATATGTGCGCACGCGCATACATGAATGGTGCGACTGCCCCGGGCGCTACGATGACGGCATGGCGGCAGGCAAACCACACGCAGTTGCGGGCGAGGCGCACCTGCACGCCCCCGACCAGGAGCAGCTGCGCACCGCCGCCTCGGTCTTCGCGCTCCTGGCCGATCCGACCAGACTGCACCTGCTGTGGCTCCTCGCCCGGGGCGAGGCGGACGTCACCGCGCTCACCGCCGCGAGCGGAGCCCCCCGCCCCGCCGTCAGCCAGCACCTGGCCAAGCTGCGGCTGGCCGGACTGGTCCACGCGCGCAGGGAGGGGCGGCGCGCGGTGTACGCCCTGCGCGACGGCCACCTGCGCCGACTGGTCACCGAGGCGCTCAGCCACGCCGACCACCAGGTCACAGGCGAGCCCTGGCACCCCTGAACCGGCCGCCGGGCGCCGCCGGTTCAGGGCGCGGCGGCCGGGTCCTCCCGTGGCGCGGCGGCCGGGCCCCTGGCGTCGGTGACGCCCAGGCGCAGGTGCTCGACGTGGTACAGCGCCTGGTCGAGCAGGGCGGCGACGTGGTCGTCGTGCAGCGCGTAGAGGATCGAACGGCCCTGGCGCGTTCCGGTGATCAGGCCCAGGTTGCGCAGCAGCCGCAACTGGTGGGAGCAGGCCGACTGCTCCATGCCCACCGCGGTCGCCAACTCCGTGGCCGCGCAGGGGCCTTCGCGCAGGCGGGCCAGGATCAGGAGGCGTGAGGGCGTGGACAGCGCCTGAAGCGTGGTGGCGACCTGGGGCGCGTTCTCGGGGGTCAGCCGGGCGCGCGGCCGCGCGCCGTCGTCGGGATACCTCGCTCCATGCCCCATGGAGCCATCCTACGGACGCCAAAGCATGAATAGACGTTCAACTATTCATGCATAATGGTCGCGTCGGAACTCCGCCGCGCGAAAGGTCCGTTCACCCATGGCCTTCACCCTGGACCAGACCGCCCCGCCCCCACCCCCCGTCGCCGCCCCGACCTTCCGGCGCACGCGCGTGCTCGACGTGCCGGAGGCGCGGTGGGCACTGACCGCACTGGCGCTGTTCCTCGCCGCACTGCCGCTCGACCTGCTCGGCGCCCCGGCGTGGACGTGGGGGCCGCTGTTCGCCGCCGTCTACGTCACCGGCGGCTGGGAGCCGGGATGGGCGGGCCTGCGCGCCCTCAAGGACAGAACACTCGACGTGGACCTGCTCATGGTCGTCGCCGCCCTCGGAGCGGCGGCCATCGGGCAGGTACTCGACGGCGCCCTCCTGATCGTCATCTTCGCCACCTCGGGCGCCCTTGAGGCCATCGCCACCGCCCGCACCGCCGACTCGGTGCGCGGCCTGCTCGACCTGGCACCGCCGACGGCCGTGCGCATCGGCGATGACGGCACCGAGGAGACGGTGACCACCGACAGCCTCAGGGTCGGCGACACCATCCTGGTCCGGCCGGGAGAACGGATCGGCGCCGACGGCAGCGTCCTGGACGGCGCGAGCGAGGTCGACCAGGCGACCATCACGGGCGAACCCCTGCCCGTGGCCAAACACCCGGGGGACGACGTCTTCGCCGGCACCCTCAACGGCACCGGGGTGCTGCGCGTCGCCGTCGGGCGGGACCCGTCGGAGACGGTCATCGCCCAGATCGTGCGGATGGTGCGGGAGGCGTCGGCGACCAAGGCCCCGACGCAGCTGTTCATCGAGAAGGTGGAACAGCGCTACTCGATCGGGATGGTGGCCGCCACCCTGGCGCTGTTCTTCGTGCCGCTGGCCTTCGGCGCCGCCACGCAGCCGACACTGCTGCGGGCCATGACGTTCATGATCGTCGCCTCGCCGTGCGCGGTGCTGCTCGCCACCATGCCCCCGCTGCTGTCCGCCATCGCCAACGCCGGACGGCACGGGGTGCTCGTCAAGTCGGCCGTGGTCATGGAACGCCTGGGCCACGTCGACGCCGTCGCCCTGGACAAGACCGGCACCCTGACCGAAGGCACCCCGCACGTCACCGACATCCGCCCGCTGGCCGACTCGGGCCTGAACGCCGAGGCCCTGCTGACCCTGGCCGCCGCGGTCGAGCACCCCAGCGAACACCCCCTCGCGCGCGCCGTCGTGGACGCCGCCCGCACCCGCGACCTGCGCGTCCCCCCGGTCCGCGACTTCGCCTCCACCCCGGGCTCCGGCGTGCGGGGCAGCGTCGACGGCCGCACCGTCGCGGTCGGCAGCCCGGCCCGCCTCCTCCACGGCCGCGCCGGGCACCCGGCCGCCGCGGAGGCCGCACGGCTGGAGCGAGAAGGCCGCACCGTGGTCCTCGTCGAGGTGGACGGCACCCCGGCCGGAACGCTCGTCCTCGCCGACCGGCTCAGGCCCGACGCCCCGGCCACCGTCGCGGCGCTGGCCGCCCTGACCGGCACCACCCCCGTCCTGCTCACCGGCGACAACCCGCGCGCCGCCGCCCGCCTCGCCGCCGACGTCGGCATCACCGACGTCCGCGCCGGACTGCTGCCGCGGGACAAGGCGGACGCCGTCAAGGAGCTCGAACGGTCAGGCGCCGCAACCCTCGTCGTCGGCGACGGCGTCAACGACGCCCCGGCGCTGGCGTCCGCCCACACCGGCATCGCCATGGGCCGCACCGGCTCCGACCTCGCACTTGAGACCGCGGACGCCGTCGTCGTCCGCGACGAACTCGGCGCCGTCCCCACCCTCGTGGCCCTCTCCCGCCGGGCCCGCCGCCTCGTCGTCCAGAACCTCGTCATCGCGGGCGCGTTCATCACCGGCCTGGTCGTCTGGGACCTGGTCGGCCACCTGCCGCTGCCGCTCGGCGTCGCGGGACACGAGGGCTCCACCCTGCTCGTCGCGCTCAACGGCCTCCGCCTGCTCACCGACAGCGCCTGGCAACGCGCCCACGCCGAGGCGCACGGATGAGCCCGCGCCCGAACGCCGGTCCGCCGTCACGCCCGCCGCCGCCGGGCGGGACAGGGCAGGTCGCAGGGCTTTTCCGATCGCGTCCGTCGTCAGCGGTGCCGCTCCCAGTAGGCCGCGAACGGAACGGCGTGGGCGAGCGCCCGTTCCCGGTATGTCTGGTACTCCGACAGCCGGTCCGCAGGAAGCAGTTCACACCCGACGAACCGTCCGCCGGGAGTGTAGTGCATGCGGTACACGTCGCGATCGTCGAAAAGCCAGAAGTCGTGATCGGGGAGTCCGCTCACCTCCCGCTCGGCGAGATCGACGATGCCGATGGATTCACCTGCCCGTTCGTTGCCCGGATACGCCGCCAGCTCATACCGGAGATAGTCGGTCAGTGGCGAGCGCAGCACGTGGACACGCGAGACGGTCTTGCCCCGGCTCGTCATCGAGCGGACCCAGGGATTGTCATCCCATTCCGGCCCCATGTCCTCCCCCGCGAGGAACCGCGCGATCTCCTCCCGTTCCTCCTCGACGTCGTACACGGCCAGCGTCTCCAACCGGAACGCGGCCCGTTCGAACGTCTCGAAGAGGCGACCGAACTCCTCAGCGCCGAGCACGGAAATCCCCCTTCAGCACGGCGGCCGGAACCATGACGGCCGCCTCGCCCTCGGGCGTGCCGAGCCGCGCCAGCACTTCCGGATCGGTGACCACATGGCCCTGCACCACGTAGTCCTTGCCATCGGCGGTGCCCCACAAAGCAGGGCACGCTCCGTTCTTGCACTCCGGATCGCCCGACAGCTTGCGCAGCGATGTCCCCACGGCTTCTCCTGACCTCGACCACTCACATCCCACTCGATGCTCGCGCCTCCCGGACAGCCGGAGCAAGGGATACACGTTTCCGAACGGGGAAGTGGCCCGCACGGCCAAAGCCGTTGCTCGACACCCCGGCCGCGCACCGCGCGCGGCTACTTCTTGACCGTGAGCGGGAGCAGCTTCCTACCGGTGGGGCTGGATTTGGATATCCATATTGAATTACAAAGACACGGAGCCAAATCCATCACGTAGTGTCCAGCGACGTGAAGACGTACGACGTAGAGGCCGAGTGGACTGCCTCAGACCTGGCCCTGCTTGAGGAGCTGAAGAGGGCGGAGGCCCTACTCCCCGAAGACGCTCCCCGAGCCCTGCTCTCCGTCCGCCTGTCTGTACTGACGGACGACACTACGTCGCCGGTGCGACAGGAGCTCGACCTCCGCCTGCTGGCAAGAGACAAGGGGTACCGCGTCGTCGGTGTCGCTTCGGATCTCAACGTGTCGGCAACGAAGGTCCCGCCGTGGAAGCGGAAGTCTCTCGGCGAGTGGCTCAACAACCGAGCCCCCGAGTTCGACGCTCTTCTTTTCTGGAAGCTCGACCGCTTCATCCGTCGCGTGACGGATCTCTCGACCATGATCGAGTGGTGCGAGCGGTACGGGAAGAATCTGGTCTCGAAGAACGACGCGATCGACCTCGGTACGACTGTCGGCCGGATCATGGTCACGCTCATCGGTGGCATCGCTGAGATCGAGGCAGCGAACACGTCTACCCGTGTGACGTCACTGTGGGACTACACACGGACTCAGGACGCATGGCTCGTCGGTAAGCCTGCGTACGGCTACGTCACGACGAGGATCAACGGAAAGCCTGCCCTTGCCATCGAGCCCGACGCGCACAAAGCGCTGCACTGGGCTCGCCGCATGGCTCTGCGAGGAGTGTCCGCCCGTCGCATGGTTATGTGCATTGTCCGCTCTGGACTCATGTCCGCCGGGCTCACCCCGTCAACTCTGCTCCGTCGCCTTCGAAACCCGGCGCTCATGGGGTACAGGGTCGAAGAGAACAAGCAGGGCGGGAAACGGCGGAGCAGGATCGTCCTCGGCAACGACGGCAAGCCGATACGGGTCGCTGCCCCGATCTTCGCCGAGGATGAGTTCGAGACCCTTCAAGCGGCACTCGACCGCCGAAGCAAGAACCAGCCTGCCCGGCAGACAGGCGGAGCCACACAGTTCCTCGGCGTGCTGATCTGCGTCGCCTGCTCAACCAACATGACTGTGCAGAAGACGAGCCACAAGGGACGGGACTACGCGTACTTGCGGTGCGGTAACTGCAAGAGCGGGGGGCTCGGTGCCCCCGACCCCCAGGGCGTCTACGACGTACTGGTGAGCGATGTCCTTCGAGTCCTCGGGGGCTTCCCCGTACAGGTTCGGGAGTACGCACGAGGAGCCGAAGCCCGCGCCGAGGTGAAACGCCTCGAAGAGGCCATCGCCTACTACATGACCGAGCTCGAACCGGGAGGCCGCCACACGAAGACGCGGTTCACGCGGGAGCAGGCGGAAAAGGCGCTCGACGGGCTCACGGACGAACTGAACGCCATCGACCCCGAGACCACACAGGACCGGTGGACTCTCGTCCACAACGGAAAGACGTTCCGCGAAGTGTGGGAAGAGGGCGGCATGGAAGCCATGGCGGAGGACCTGCGCCGAGTCGGCATCACATGCGAGGTGACCAGGAGAAAGATCAAGGGAGTGCGCGCTCCGTCCGTGCACCTGCGGCTGAAGATCCCTCGCGATGTGCGCGAGCGCCTCGTCATCAAGAACGACGACTTCGCCGCCGAACTCTGAACGAGTGAGAGGCGCCGGACTGTCACTGTCCGAACGCCTCTCATCGGTCACACCCACTCAATCGATGAGACGATGCTCTCGGCTCGCCGGGGGGCGGGCAGCGGCGTGCGCCGCACCTTACGGGGCGCTTTCTCACGCCCCTTCGCACCCAGCGTGCGAAGCATCTCGGCACGCTCCGCCTCGGTCAGACCAGCAAGTGTCTCAGCCACCTGCCGGACCGTATCGCCGCTGGTCACGAGGAATTCTTGACCGTCAGCGGCAGTAGCTTCTTACCGCTCTCGCTCAGTTGTGGCCACGTATCAAACTGAGGACACACCCCGCAATCAAAGCAGGGAGTCCACCGGCAGTCCTCGACCTCGACCTCGTCGAGGGCGTCCTGCCAGTCCTCCCACAGCCAGTCCTTGTCGAGCCCCGAGTCCAGGTGGTCCCAGGGCAGGACCTCCTCGTACTCGCGTTCGCGCGTGGTGTACCACGCGACGTCGACGCCCTGCGGGGGCAGCGTCTCCTCGGCGCAGCGCATCCACTGGTCGTAGGAGAAGAACTCCCGCCACCCGTCGAACCTGCCGCCCGCCTCGTACACCGCCCGGATCACCGCGCCGACGCGCCGGTCGCCGCGCGACAGCAGCCCTTCGACGACGCCCGGCTTGCCGTCGTGGTACCGGAAGCCGATGGAGCGGCCGTACCGCTTGTCGGCGCGGATCGCGTCGCGGAGCTTGGCCAGCCTGGCGTCGGTCTCGGGGGCCGACAGCTGCGGGGCCCACTGGAACGGCGTGTGCGGCTTGGGCACGAAGCCGCCGATGGAGACGGTGCAGCGGATGTCGTTGGAGCCCGAGACCTCGCGGCCCTTCGCGATGACCCGGGTGGCCATCTCCGCGATCTGGAGCACGTCCTCGTCGGTCTCGGTGGGCAGGCCGCACATGAAGTACAGCTTCACCTGCCGCCAGCCGTTGCCGTAGGCGGTGGCGACCGTGCGGATCAGGTCCTCCTCGGACACCATCTTGTTGATGACCTTGCGGATGCGTTCGCTGCCGCCCTCGGGGGCGAACGTGAGGCCGGAGCGCCGCCCGTTGCGCGTCAGCTCGTTGGCGAGGTCGATGTTGAACGCGTCCACCCGCGTCGAGGGCAGCGAGAGACCGATCTTGTCCTCTTCGTACCGGTCCGCGAGCCCCTTGGCGACATCGGCGATCTCACTGTGGTCGGCCGACGACAGCGAGAGCAGGCCGACCTCTTCGAAGCCCGTCGCCTTCAGGCCCTTCTCGACCATGTCGCCGATGCCGGTGATCGAACGTTCGCGCACCGGACGCGTGATCATCCCGGCCTGGCAGAACCGGCAGCCCCTGGTGCAGCCGCGGAAGATCTCCACCGACATCCGCTCGTGCACGCTCTCGGCGAGCGGGACCAGCGGCTGCTTCGGGTAGGGCCACTCGTCGAGGTCCATGACCGTGTGCTTCGCGACCCGCCACGGCACACCCGGGCGGTTGGGCACGACCCGGGCGATCCGGCCGTCGGGCAGGTACTCGACGTCGTAGAAGCCCGGCACGTAGACGCCGCCGCTCCGCGCCAGGCGCAGCAGCAGCTCCTCCCGGCCGCCCGGGCGGCCCTCGGCCTTCCAGGCCCGCACGACGCGGGTGATGTCGAGCACGGCCTGCTCGCCGTCGCCGATGACCGCGCAGTCGATGAACTCGGCGACGGGCTCGGGGTTGAACGCCGCGTGCCCGCCCGCGACCACCACCGGGTGGTCCTCGGTGCGGTCCCGCGCGGCGAGCGGCACGCCCGCCAGGTCGAGGGCGGTCAGGAGGTTGGTGTAGCCGAGCTCGGTGGCGAACGAGACGCCGAGCAGGTCGAACGCGCCCACCGGCCGGTGGGCGTCGACCGTGAACTGCGGGACGCCGTGCTCGCGCATCAGCGCTTCGAGGTCGGGCCACACGCTGTAGGTGCGCTCGGCGAGGACGCCCTCCTGCTCGTTCAGCACCTCGTAGAGGATCATGACGCCCTGGTTGGGCAGCCCGACCTCGTACGCGTCCGGGTACATCA
This sequence comes from Streptomyces marincola, assembly GCF_020410765.1. Taxonomy (NCBI): domain Bacteria; kingdom Bacillati; phylum Actinomycetota; class Actinomycetes; order Kitasatosporales; family Streptomycetaceae; genus Streptomyces; species Streptomyces marincola. The sequence continues at coordinate 2,137,918 of NZ_CP084541.1, forward strand.
GCGCCCAGCGGACGTCGCAGGCGTCCCAGTCCTTGGCGGTGGAGTTGAGTTCACCGCCGACGTACTGGATCGGCTTCTGGACGTGCGGCAGGAGGGCCTCCAGGCGCGGGAAGACCGACTCGACAGGCATGGGATTCGTGTCCTTCGGACAGGGCGAGCAGGGTGCGGTGCTTGACCATTCAGCGTACCCGCACGCGCGCGAGCCTCCGTTCGTCGTCGGCGGCAAGCCCTGCCTCGCGCCCGTACAGGACGCCGTAGGTGAAGGACGGCTCGCCCGCGTTCTCGGCCTCCGCCGCGATGCGGCGCAGCGCCTCCCTGGTGACGACGCTGTCGTGGTGGTCGCCGAGGAGCTGCTGCACGCGCTTGAAGCGCTTGCCCTGCTTGCGGGCCTTCTTGCCGAGCGCGGGGCGCGCGGTCTCGGCCGCGTACCTGGCGCGTTTGGCGGCCTTCCTGGCCCGGTGCAGGGCGGTGTCGCGGTCGGGTCCCGGTTCGGTCCGGGCGGCCTGGTCGAGCCGTCGCAGCAGGCGGTCGCGTTCGCGGCGCATCGTCTTGGGCATGACGTCGGCCGCGGGGCGGTGGGCGGGGCCGCGCAGCGGCGGCGCGGTGTGCAGCAGCAGGTGCAGCGTGTCGAGCAGGGCGAGGTAGCGGGGGCTGTCCAGGGTGGCGAGGACGCGGGCCCTGGTGGTCCGGCGTTCCGTGCCGTCGCGGCGGGCCAGGCGCAGGGCGACGGGTCCGCTCACCAGGTCGGGCGGCAGTTCGCCGAGGCGCAGGCCGAGGCGGTCGGCCAGGACTTCGCGGTCGCGGTCGGTGCCGAGTTCCCGTCCGAGCCAGCGCAGTTCCTCCTCGACGGGCCGGGTGGCGGCGCGGTCGAGGACCTTGCGGTGGGAGCGCAGGCAGCTGCGCAGGCGGCGGGCGGCGACCCGCATGCGGTGCACGGAGTCGGTCCTGTCCCTGCGCACGGCGGGGTCGAGCGAGGTCAGGATGTCGAGCTGGCGTCGGGCGTAGTCGAGCACGTCGGCGCCGGCCGTTCCGCTGCCGGGGGCGGGGGGCTGCGTGGTGGCGGCGGTCTCCGCCAGGGCCCTGGCGAGTTTGGAGGCGTCGGCCGAGGGGCGCAGTCCCGCGGCGGCGAGGCGTTCCTCGACGGCGTCGAGGACGGCGGGGTCGGCGCCGTCGGCGAGTTCGACCTCGATCTCGGTCCACTCGGCGGTGTTTCCGTCGCGCTCGGCGGTGACGGTGTCGACGCAGACCTCGGCGAGCGCGGTGCCCTCGGCGTCGAGGAGCAGTCTGCGGCGGCGGTCGGTGTGCAGGGTGACGATCGGTCCGAGGGGTTCGCGGCGGGCCCGCGAGCGGACCAGCGCGCGCAGGGGGTCGGGGATGTGGTCGGTGAGCGGTGCCCTGATCTCCTCGCGCGCGCCGGTGCCCAGCGGCAGTTTGAGGTGCCAGCCCTCGTCGGCGCCGCCGGTGCGGCGGCGCAGGGTGACGCCGCCGTGGGCGAGCCGCCGGTCGGGGGTGTCGTAGTAGACGGCGTCGAGCCGGACGGTTCCGGGGTCGCGGGTGGTGCGGACGGGTCCGGCGCCGGCCAGTTCGGGCAGCGGCGCCGTTCCCTCGTACTTGCGCTCGACCTCGGTGGTGCTCGTGGTGCCGTTCCGTGCGGCCATGGGGTCCCCTTCCGCGGTGTGGCGTCGTCTCCCTTCACGGGTCGCCGCACGTCGGCGGGGCAAACGGGTGTTTCAGGCGGAGAGCGGACGTTTCATGCGCACGGACTGGAGCAGTCCTATGGCGATCCACACCGCGAACATCGCCGTGCCGCCGTAGGAGACGAACGGCAGCGGCAGGCCCGCGACGGGCATGATGCCGAGCGCCATCCCGATGTTCTCGAAGCACTGGAACGCGAACCACGCGACGATCCCGGCCGCGATGATCGTGCTGTAGAGGTCGGGGGCGTCGCGCGCGATGCGCAGCGCGCGCCACAGGATGACGCCGATGAGCACGATGATGCCGCCGGCTCCGACGAAGCCGAGTTCCTCGGCGGCCACGGTGAAGATGAAGTCGGTGTGCTGTTCCGGCACGAACTGGCCGGTGGTCTGGGTGCCCTGGAAGAGGCCGGTGCCGGTGAGCTGGCCCGAGCCGATGGCGATCCTGGCCTGGTTGGTGTTGTAGCCGACGCCGGAGGGGTCGCGCGAGGGGTCGGCGAACGCGGCGAACCTGTCGATCTGGTATTGGTCGAGCACTCCGAGCGCCCAGACCAGGACGGCGGCCGCGACGCCGGCGAGGATGAGGCCGATCGACCATTTCAGCGGTGCGCCCGAGGCCAGCAGGATGCCCAGGACGATCATGGTGAGCACCATGGCCATGCCCATGTCGTCGATGACGACGATGGCCAGCGGGACGCCGGCGAGCGCGAGCGCCTGGAGTACGGCCCGGCGGCCCGGGTGCTCGCGGTCCCCGGCGTCGACCTGGGCCGCGAGTATGAGGGCCATGCCGAGGATGACGGCTATCTTGGCGAACTCGCCGGGCTGGAGGGTGTATCCGCCGATCGAGAGCCACGCGCGCTGCCCGTTGATCTCCGTGCCGAGCGGGCTGAAGACCAGGAGCATCGCGCCGATCGAGAGGGCGAAGAACAGCGGCACCGCGCTGCGCAGCCGCTGGTGCCCGAGCCACACCACGCCGGCGGCGAGGACGAGGCCGATGGCCAGGTTGACGCCCTGCCGGATGAGGAAGAACTCGGAGTCGCCGCCGTTGATCTCGGTGCGGTTGCGCGTGGCCGACCAGACCAGGACCGCGCCGAACACGGAGAGCGCCAGCGCGGCGAGCAGCAGGATCCAGTCGACGCGCCTGGCCGGCGAGTCGCGGTCGGCGATGCGGCGCCAGGTGCTCTTGCGCGTGGCCTGCCCGTCGAGGGTCAGGGTGTGAACACTCACCAGGTTTCCGTTCGTCCCGCCGTGCTGTGCTCTGCCGTGCCGGGGCGTGCCGCCGGCGTCCGCGTCACTCGTTCTGCCGCCGGTCGGGCGGCAGGGCCGGTGGGCTGTTCTCCCCGGGGCCTGGCGGCGCGCCCGGCGGGGCGTCGCCGGCGGCCGGTCCCGGCCCGGTGTCTCCCGCGTACCCGGCCGTGTCCTGCGGGCCGCCGGGCGGCAGGCCGGCCTGTCCGGCCTCCTGGCCCGGCGTGCCGGGGCCGGCCACGCCGGTCCCGGCGTCCCCGCCGGGGGCCGTGCCGTCGGCGGCCTCCTGGCCGCCGTCCGCGTCGCCCGCCTGCCCGGCGGCCTCGCGCTCGTCCTCCTGGGGAACGATGGCGCCGGTCTCGTCGATCGGCGGCAGGTCGCGGTGCGGCTCGGGCAGGAGGGCGGCGTCCTCGTTGACCGAACCGCCGGAGACGCCGTAGATCGCCTCCCAGATGTTGCGCACGGCGGGTCCTGAGGCGCCGGAGCCGGTGCCGGCCTGGGCGATGGTCATGACCACGGTGTAGTCGTCGGTGTAGGTGGCGAGCCAGGAGGTGGTCTGCTGGTCGCCCGACGCCTCGGCGGTGCCGGTCTTGGCGCGCAGCGGGATCTCGTTCTGCGGCCAGCCGCCGAACCGCCAGGCCGCGCTGCCGTCCCCGGTGACGACGCCGGCCGTGGCCTCGCGCAGGTCTTCGAGTGTTCCCTCGCCCACCGGGATCTCGCCCGCGGGCTGCGGTTCGAACTCCTCGACGATCTCGCCGTCGGCGGCGATGACCGCGCGGCCCACCTGCGGGGTGTACAGCGTGCCGCCGTTGCCGAGGGCCGCGTAGACGGTGGCGAGCTGGATGGGGGTGACGAGCACGTCGCCCTGGCCGATGCTGAAGTTCAGCATGTCACCGGCGCGCATCTTCATGCCCTCGGTGCAGTTCTCCCTGGCGATGCGCGCGGTGTAGTCCTGCCGGTCGGTCTCGGCCAGCTCGCACCAGCTCTCCTCGTTGGCCTCCCAGTACTCCTGCTTCCACTGCCGGTCGGGGATGCGGCCGGGCGCCTCGTTCGGCAGGTCGATGCCGGTGCGCTCGCCGAGGCCGAACTCGTGGGCGGTGCGGAACAGCCAGTCGTCCGGGTTCTCCACCGGGTCGATGCCGCCGTCGGCGCGCCATTCCTCGTGGGCGATGCGGTAGAAGACGGTGTTGCAGGAGACCTCGATGGCGCGGCCCAGGCTGATGGGGCCGTAGGAGGAGGACTCGAAGTTCCGGAACGTCTGCCCGCCGATGTCGTAGTCGGACGAGCAGTTGTAGCGGCCGTCGAAGGGGTGCCCGGCGTTGACGGCGGCTGCCGTGGTGACGACTTTGAACGTCGATCCCGGCGGGCCCTGGCCCTGGATGGCGCGGTTGAGCAGCGGGTCGTCGGCGTCCTCGTCGGTCAGTGCGGCGTAGTCGTCGCTTGAGATGCCGCCGACCCACACGTTCGGGTCGTAGTCGGGCGCCGAGGCCATCGCGACCACGCGGCCGGTGTCGTTCTCCAGCACGACGGCCGAGCCGGCCTCCGCCTCGTAGTTGCGGCCCGAGATGTCGTCGTAGGTGTTGCGCGCCTCTTCCATCGCGGCGACCAGCTCGCGCTCCACGACGGCCTGCACGCGGGTGTCGATCGTGGTCACCACGTTGGCGCCCGCCTCGGCCGGCTGGTTCTCGGCCTCGCCGAGCACGCGCCCGAACTTGTCGACCTCGTAGCGGGTGACGCCCGCGTCGCCGCGCAGGTAGCTGTCGTAGGAGCGTTCGAGGCCGGAGCGGCCGATCTGGTCGGAACGCAGCAGCGGCGCGTCGGTGTCCTCGGTGTCCTGCACCTCCTCGTCGGTGACCGGCGAGAGGTAGCCGAGCACCTGCGCGGTCCTCGCGCCGTCGGGCGCGGGGTAGCGGCGGACGGCGGTCGGCTCGGCGCTCACGCCGGGGAAGTCCTCGGCGCGCTCGCGGATCTGGAGCGCCTGCTGCGTGGTCGCCTCGTCGGTGATCGGGATCGGCTGGTACGGCGAGCCGTTCCAGCAGGGCTGCGGCGTTTCCGCGTCGCACAGCCGCACCTGGTTGGTGATGTCCTCGACCGACATCTCCAGCAGTTCGGCGAGGCGGGCGAGCACCTCCTCGCCGTCGTCAGGGAGCCGGCTCAGCTGGGAGCGGTCGACGGAGACCACGAGCCGGGTCTCGTTGTCCGCGATGGGCACCCCCCGGGCGTCCAGGATCGCGCCGCGCACGGCCGACTGCACGACCTGCTGCACGTGGTTGCCCGCCGCCTCGGCGGCGAACTCGTCGCCCTGCCTGATCTGGAGGTACCACAGCCGGCCGCCCAGCGTGAGCAGCAGCGAGAACACCAGTATCTGGATGACGACGAGCCGGATCGTGATCCGCGATGTCCGCCCGGTCTCCGGGATGTTGGTCACAGCACCTCCCCGTGTGCGGGAACCGTCGTTGGCCGCGCCCTCACAGGCGTTTCACTCCCTTGATGCGCCCCGCACGGCCGCGTGCCGGCCTGCCGGTCAGCGAGGGGCGCCGCCCCCCGAGCCGCGCGGCGCCGCCGAACCGCGTGCGGCGCGGCGTGCGGGCGCGCGGCCCGCCGCCGCCACCGCCGAGCCACCGCACGGCGGTGTCGCCGCCGCCCGAGGCGCCGGAGCCGCCGTCGCCCGCCAGCGGATCGTTCTCCAGTCTGCGGGCCATGGCCATCACCAGCGGCACGGCGAACGGCGCGAGCAGCAGGTCGTAGACGGTCGCGGTGAGCAGCAGGTGGGTGAGCCCCACGCCGCGGGCCGCGGTGTCGCCGACGAGGGCGCCGACGCCCGCGTACAGCAGGGTCGAGGCTGCCGCGCTGGCGGCGACGACCAGCATCGGCACGGTGGCGGAACGGTGCTGGCCCGACTCGGGCTTGGTCAGCCCGGCCGCGTACCCGATCACGGCGAGCACCAGGGCGTAGCGGCCGACGGCGTGGTCGGCGGGCGGCGCGAGGTCCGCGAGCAGGCCGGCGGCGAAGCCGGTGAGGCAGCCGCCGACGTGGCCGTAGACCAGGGCGAGGCCGAGCACGGTGAGCAGCAGCAGGTCGGGCACGGCGCCCGGCAGCCCGAGCCGCGCGAGCACGCTGACCTGGAGCATGAGGGCCACGACCACGAGGATGAGCGCGAGCAGCGCGCGGGAGACTCGCATCGGTCAGCTCCTGGTCGCCGGTTCTTCGTCTTCGTTCCTGCCGTCGGGCACTCCCGCGACACCCGACACGCCGTCCGTGCCGCCGGTGCCCTCGGCTCCGCCCTGGGCGGCCCCGGGGTCCTGCCCTGCGCCCGGCACCGCGACGCCCTCGGCGTCCTGGCCGCTCTCGGGTGCGCCGGGCTCCTCGGTCTCCCCGGCGCCGGAGCCGCCGGGCTCCCGCGTCCCGTCCGCCTCCTCCTCCTGGGGGCGCGGCGGGAGCACGGTGTCGCGCGGGTTGTCGCGCGGCGGCTCGACGACCACGCCGACCAGGTCGAGCTGCGTGAACTCGACGTAGGGCTCGACCTGCACCGTCCGCGTCAGGTCGCCGGTCGAACGCTCGACGTTGACGACCTCGCCGACCGGGACGCCCGGCACGAACGGCCGGTCCTCCTGCGAGCCGAAGGTGACCATGCGGTCGCCCGTCTCGACGCGGGCCTGCTGGTTGAACAGCTGGACGTCCAGCGTGTTGTCGCCGCGCCCGGTGGCCAGGCCGAGTTCCTCGCTGTCCTCAAGGCGGGTGCCGACGGTGAACCCGGGGTCGTTGGCCAGCAGCACGGTCGAGGTGCCGGGGCCCACGGTCGTGACGCGGCCGACGAGGCCGTCCCCGTTCAGCACGGTCATGTCCCGGGTGATGCCGTCCTCGCTGCCCGCGTCGATGGTCACCGTCCAGGAGAAGCCCTGCGCGGCGCCGATCGCGATGACCTGGGCGCCGACGATGCCGTACTGCCCGGCCCCGGCCGTGCGCAGCAGGGAGTCGAGCTGCTCCATCCGCGAGTCGCGGTGCGCCTCGCTGCCCAACTGCTGGCGCAGCTCGGCGTTCTCCCGCTCCAGCTCGCTGATCCGGTCGTGGCGGTCGCCCGACTCCCGGACGGCTGCGATGGCGTTGGCCACCGGGTCGACCGCTCCCGCGACCCCCTCCTCGACCGGCCCGAACACGGAGGCGGCGGCCTCTCTCGCGCCGTCGAGCGGGGAGTCGTCACCGCTGCGCAGGTCGAGGGTGATCAGGGCGAAGGCGACGGAGACCAGCAGAACGAGTAGCAGCCGGCTCTCTCGGGTGTCCCTCACGTGCCGCGGCCGTGCCTTTCTGATCGTTCATCGAAATCGTCGGATCACTGGGCCAACGATCCGCCACGCGGATTGGTGTCCCCCCGCCACGCGGCGGACCGATGGCGGGGCGGGCCCGCCGGGCGGTCACCGCCGTGGCTGCGCGTCCAGCACCTGCTGGAGTGCCTCGAACTCCTCGACGCACTTGCCGGAGCCGAGGGCCACCGAGTCGAGCGGGTCCTCGGCGATGTGGATCGGCATGCCCGTCTCCTTGCGCAACCGCTCGTCGAGGCCGCGCAGCAGGGCGCCGCCGCCGGTGAGCACGATGCCGCGGTCCATGATGTCACCCGACAGTTCCGGCGGGCACTTGTCCAGCGTGGTCTTGACGGCGTCCACGATGGCGTTGACCGGCTCCTCCATGGCCTTGCGCACTTCGGCGGCGGAGATGACCACGGTCTTCGGCAGGCCGCTGACCAGGTCGCGTCCGCGGATCTCCGTGTGCTCGTCCTGCTCCATGTCGTGCGCGGAACCGATGGTGATCTTGATGCTCTCGGCGGTCCGCTCCCCGAGGAGCAGGCTGTACTCCTTCTTGATGTGCTGGATGATCGCGTTGTCCAGCTCGTCGCCGGCCACGCGGATCGACTGCGCGGTCACGATCCCGCCCAGCGAGATGACCGCGACCTCCGTGGTGCCGCCGCCGATGTCCACCACCATGTTGCCGGTCGCCTCGTGCACCGGCAGGCCGGAGCCGATCGCCGCCGCCATGGGCTCCTCGATGATGTGCACCTGCCGGGCGCCGGCCTGCGTCGACGCCTCGATCACGGCCCTGCGCTCCACCCCGGTGATGCCGGACGGCACGCAGACCACGACCCGCGGCCTGGCCAGGTAGCGGCGCTTGTGGATTTTCAGAATGAAGTAGCGGAGCATCCGCTCGGTGATCTCGAAGTCGGCGATGACGCCGTCCTTCAGGGGGCGGACCGCGACGATGTTGCCCGGGGTCCGGCCGATCATCTTCTTCGCCTCGGCGCCGACCGCGAGAATGCCACCCGTGTTGGTGTTGATGGCGACGACAGACGGCTCGTTGAGGACAATCCCGCGACCTCTGACGTACACCAGCGTGTTGGCCGTCCCGAGGTCGACTGCCATGTCACGTCCGATGAACGACATATTGTTCGCCATAGGGATACATCTGGCCTTCCAGCTGGAGCGATTTGTGCAGGGAGGTCGGCGTGGAGTGCGATGAACGATGCGCCTGTCGGGCGATCCCCTTCAGTGCGGGGAAAGCGGCGGCGAAGCCATCGTATCCACGGCCGGTCGAACACGGAGCGCCGGAGCGCCGGTTTCGCCATTGTCGGCGGAACGTGTCCCACCCTCCATCATGGTGACGGCGTGTTCGGGGGACGGGTTCCCCCGTTCGACTGTACCGAGCACCATGGAAGACTGCATTCAGGCGAACATCGCAGGTCGCGCGGTGTGCTGCCACCGAGGGCGGCGAAGAGTGCTCAGACGAGGCCCGGGAAAAAGATCTTCAGTTCGCGGTCCGCCGACTCCTCGGAGTCCGAGGCGTGAATGAGATTCTCCCGCACGATGGTGCCGAAGTCGCCCCGAATCGAGCCCGGCGCGGCGGCGATCGGGTCGGTCGGCCCCGCCAGGGCCCGCAGGCCCTCGATGACGCGTTCGCCCTCGACCACGAGCGCCACGCTGGGGCCCGAGGCCATGAAGTCGAGCAGCGGCTCGTAGAACGGCCGGCCCACGTGCTCCGCGTAGTGCGTCTCCAGCGTGGCGCGGTCCAGGGTGCGCAGCTCCATCGCGACGATGCGCCAGCCGGCCTTGCGCTCGACGCGGCCGACGATCTCGCCGATCAGGCCCCGGGCCACCGCGTCGGGCTTGAGGAGGACAAGGGTGCGCTGGCTCATGTCGGGCGGCTCCTGGAAGAAGGCGGGCGAACGGCGGCCGGGATGACGGCCGGCCGGGGCCAGCAAGAGATTACCTGGCGCCCGACGTTCACGGGACGGCGGTCCCCGGCCGGGGCGCGGGCGCGCCGCCCCCCGGCCGGCGGCGCGCGTCAGGCGGCGGCGCGCGCGGCCTTGAGCCGGTCCACGATGCGGCCGTAGTGGACCGAGGCCCACCACAGGCCGGCGAACGCGGCGCCGAGCAGGAACATGGCGGGCAGCACGAACCCCGAGGCGATCAGCGCGGCCTGGAGCGCCCAGCCGAGCCGCACGGCGCCCGGCCGGCCGAGCATGCCGCACAGCACCAGGCACAGCACCATGGCCGTGCCGCTGACGGCCCACAGGGTGCCCGCGGGCACCTCGGAGAGCCGGGAGGCCACGAGGGCGGCGAGCCCGATCACGATGAACTCGCCGACGAGCGTGCCGGCGCAGAGCGTACGCATCAGCGGGACCCCCCGAGCAGCAGCCGGGCTTCCCCCGCGGTGATCACCGAGCCGGTGACGAGCACCCCGGCCCCCGCGTACTCATGCTCCTCCTCGGCGAGCGTGATGGCCGCGTCGATCGCCTCGTCGAGCCGCGGCTCGACGACGACCCGGTCCTCGCCGAACACCTCGACCGCGAGGGCCGCGAGCCGGTCGGCGTCCAGCGCGCGGTGGCTCGCGTTCTGCGTGACGACGACCTCGGTGAGCAGCGGCTCGAACGCTTCGAGCAGTCCGCGCGCGTCCTTGCCCTCGCTCGTGCCGATCACGCCGATCAGGCGGCTGAAGCCGAACGCCTCGGTGACCGCCGCGGCGGTGGCCTGCGCGCCGGCCGGGTTGTGGGCGGCGTCCAGCAGCACCGTGGGGCTGCGGCGCACCACTTCGAGCCGCCCCGGCGAGGTCACGGAGGCGAACGCGGTCCGCACCACGTCGGGGTCGAGCGTGCGCGTGCCGGCCCCCTCGCCCGGCCCCGCGCCGACGCCGAAGAACGCCTCGACCGCCGCGAGCGCGACGACGGCGTTGTGCGCCATGTGCTCGCCGTAGAGCGGCAGGAAGACGTCCGGGTACTCGCCGCCGAGCCCGCGCAGCGTGAGCAGCTGTCCGCCGACGGCCATCTCCCGCGACAGCACGCCGAACTCGATGCCCTCCCTGGCCACCGTGGCGTCGACCTCGGCGGCCCGGCGCAGCAGCACGGCCGCCGCGTCCACCGGCTGCTGGGCGAGCACGACGCGGGCGTCCGCCTTGACGATGCCCGACTTCTCGCCGGCGATCTGCTCCGGGGTGTCCCCGAGCCGGTCGGTGTGGTCGAGGCTGATGGGGGTGACGACGGCGACCTGGCCGTCGACGACGTTCGTGGCGTCCCACGTGCCGCCCATGCCGACCTCGACGATCGCGACATCGACCGGCGCGTCCGCGAACGTCGCGAACGCCATGCCGGTGAGCACCTCGAAGAACGACAGCCGGTAGTCCTGCCGCGCGTCGACCAGCTCGACGAACGGCTCGATGTCCCGGTAGGCGGCGACGAACCGGTCGGCCGGCAGCGGCGCGCCGTCCAGGCTGATCCGTTCGGTGATCGACTGGACGTGCGGGCTGCTGTAGCGGCCGGTGCGCAGCTCGAACGCGGTCAGCAGCGCCTCGATCATGCGCGCGGTGCTGGTCTTGCCGTTCGTGCCGGTGATGTGGATGGACGGGTAGGCGCGCTGCGGCTCGCCGAGCACGTCCATCAGGGCGCCGATGCGCACCACCGACGGGTCGAGCTTGGTCTCGGGCCAGCGCGTGGACAGCTCCGCCTCCACCTCGCGCAGCGCCCGGTCGGTCTCCGGGTCGGCGGGGCGGGTCGGCAGGTCCGCGTCGCGCGCCGGTCCCGCCTGGGTGCGCAGGGTGCGGCTCCCGGCCTCGATGACCGCCAGGTCGGGGTCGCGGTCGCTCTCGGCGGCCACGATGTCCTCGAAGGGGTCGCCGGGCTCGGGCGCGTCCTGGGCTGGTGTGTCACTCACACGGCCAGTCTACGGACGCGCCCGGCGCCTCACGGCAGCCGGGAGAGCTGCGTGCGGATGCGCTCGATGTCGGCGCGCGCGGTCTCCTGGCGGGTGCGGATCTTCTCGACCACGGGCTCGGGCGCCTTGGCGAGGAAGCTCTCGTTGCCGAGCTTGGCCGTGGTCTGCGCCAGCTCCTTCTCGGCGGCTGCCAGGTCCTTCGCGAGCCGCTTGCGCTCGGCCGCCACGTCGATGGCGCCCGACAGGTCGAGCGCGACCGTGGCGCCCGCGACGGGCAGGGTCGCGGTGGGCTTGAAGTCGGGGCCGGCCGGCTGGAGCCGCAGCAGCGCGCGGATGGCGTCCTCGTGCGCGCCCAGCGGGGTGCCCGCCAGGTCGAGGACGGCCGGCACGCGCTGGCCGGGCTGGAGGCCCTGGTCCGCGCGGAACCTGCGGACCTCCGTGACCAGTTGCCGCAGCGCGTCGATCTCGCGCTCGGCGGCCCGGTCGCGGAACCCGGAGTCGGCCGGCCAGTCGGCGATGACCACGGACTCGCCGCCGGTGAGGGTCGTCCACAGCTCCTCGGTGACGAACGGCGTCACCGGGTGCAGCAGGCGCAGCGTGACGTCGAGGACCTCGCCGAGGACGCGCCGCGAGACCTCGGCGGGCCGGCCGCCGGCGAGGAACGTCGTCTTGCTCAGCTCGACGTACCAGTCGAACACCTCGTCCCACGCGAAGTGGAACAGGGCGTCGCTGAGCTTGGCGAACTGGTAGTCGTCGTAGTAGGCGTCGACCTCCGCGACGGTCGCGCCGAGCCGGGAGAGGATCCACCGGTCGGCCGCGGACATCTCCTCGGGGGCGGGCAGCGGCCCTTGTGTGGTGGCGCCGTTGAGCAGGGCGAACCGGGTGGCGTTCCACACCTTGTTCGCGAAGTTCCGCGAGGCCTGCACCCAGTCCTCGCCGACGGGGACGTCCACCCCGGGGTTGGCGCCGCGGGCGAGCGTGAAGCGGACGGCGTCCGAGCCGTAGGCGTCCATCCACTCCAGCGGGTTGATCACGTTGCCGAACGATCGCGACATCTTCTTGCCGAACTGGTCACGGACCATGCCGTGCAGCGCGATCGTGCGGAACGGCGGGACGCCGTCCATCGCGTAGATGCCGAACATCATCATCCTGGCGACCCAGAAGAAGAGGATGTCGTAGCCGGTGACGAGGACCGAGTTCGGATAGAACTTCTCCAGGCTCGGGGTGCGCTCGGGCCAGCCCAGCGTGGAGAACGGCCACAGGCCGGAGGAGAACCACGTGTCGAGCACGTCGGTGTCCTGGTGCCAGCCGGGTCCCGAGGGCGGCTCCTCGTCCGGGCCGACGCAGCGCACCTCGCCGTCGGGGCCGTACCACACGGGGATGCGGTGGCCCCACCACAACTGCCGCGAGATGCACCAGTCGTGCAGGTTGTCCACCCATTCGAAGTACCGGGAGGACATCTCCTTGGGGTGAATGGCCACCCGGCCGTCGCGGACGGCGTCGCCCGCGGCCTTGGCCAGCGGGCCGACCTTCACCCACCACTGCATCGAGAGCCGCGGCTCGATGGTGGTCTGGCAGCGCGAGCAGTGGCCGACGGAGTGCTGGTAGGGGCGCTTCTCGGCGACGACGCGCCCCTCGGCGCGCAGCGCGGCGACGACCGCGGACCTGGCTTCGAGCCGGTCGAGGTCCTGGAACGGCCCAGGCGCGGTGATGACGCCCCGCTCGTCCATGATCGTCAGCTGCGGCAGGCCGTGCCTGCGGCCGATCTCGAAGTCGTTGGGGTCGTGGGCCGGGGTCACCTTGACCGCGCCGGTCCCGAACTCGGGGTCGACGTGCGCGTCGGCCACCACGGGGATCGAGCGGTCGGTCAGGGGCAGGTCGATCATGCGGCCGACGAGGTGCGCGTACCGCTCGTCGTCCGGGTGGACGGCGACGGCGGTGTCCCCGAGCATCGTCTCTGCGCGCGTGGTCGCGACGACGACCGAGTCCTCGCCCTCGCCGTAGCGGATGGAGACCAGCTCGCCGTCGTCCTCCTGGTAGGCCACCTCGATGTCGGAGATGGCGGTCAGGCAGCGCGGGCACCAGTTGATGATGCGCTCGGCGCGGTAGATCAGCTCGTCGTCGTACAGCCGCTTGAAGATGGTCTGGACCGCGCGGGACAGCCCCTCGTCCATCGTGAACCGGTCCCGCGACCAGTCCACGCCGTCGCCCAGGCGCCGCATCTGGCCCTGGATCTGCCCGCCCGACTCGGCCTTCCAGCGCCAGACGCGCTCGACGAACGCCTCCCGGCCCAGGTCGTGCCGCGAGCTGCCCTCGGCGGCGAGCTGCCGCTCCACCGCGTTCTGCGTGGCGATGCCCGCGTGGTCCATGCCGGGCTGCCACAGGGTCTCGAAGCCCTGCATGCGCTTGCGGCGCGTGAGCGCGTCGATCAGCGTGTGCTCGAAGGCGTGGCCGATGTGGAGGCTGCCGTAGACGTTCGGCGGCGGGATGACGATGGTGTACGGCTCCTTGCCGCTCTCGGCGTCCGCCGCGAAGTACCCGCGCTCGACCCAGCGTTCGTACAGCTTTTCCTCTACCTCGGCCGGCGTGTACTGCGTCGGCAGATCGGCGGGGGCGCTGCGGGGCCCGCTGGCGGGCGGCTGGGTGTTCTCGGTCACGCGTCAAGTCTATGAGGAGCCGGGCGCCGAACTCGAATCGGTGGGCGCCCCGCGGCAAGGGGGCGGCGGGCGTGCGGCGAACGGGCGCGTGCCGGTGGGCCGTTGAGCGGGAACGGCCGGCCGGTGGGGCTTCGGGAGCCGGGGCCTTGAATGTACAGAAAGGCATCTCGTCAGACAGGATGTGCGCAGCTACCACAGACGTATCGGCTCGCAGCAGACCGCTGCTGAGGGGAACGCGCCATGAGTGACAACCACCCGGGACCGTACGGACAGCAGCCCGGGCCGCCGCCCGGGCAGCCGGGCCCCTACGGAGCGCAGCCGCCCCAGGGCCCGCCCCCCGGTGGCGGGCCCTACGGCCCCGGCGGCGTCCCCGGCGGGCCGCCGCCCGGCGGCGGATACGGCTACCCGCAGCAGCCGGGCCAGCCCCCGCAGCCGCCGGCCGGCGCGTACGGCTACCCCCAGCAGCCGGGTCAGCAGCCCGGGGGCTACCCGGGCCAGCCGCCCTACGGCCCCCCGCAGCCCGGCGGCAAGCCGAAGAACAAGACGGCGCTGATCGCCGTCGCGGTCGTCGCGGGCCTCGCGGTCATCGGCGGTGGCGCGTTCTTCCTGCTGGGCGACGACGGCGGGGGCGCCCCGACCGACGACGGCACGTCCTACACGCTGAGCCTGCCGGAGACCAGCGGCGAGTTCCAGCGCGCGCCCGACGAGCGGGGCTCGGCCATGCTCACCGAGGAGGAGCAGGCCGAACTCGGCCTCTCCGGCATGGAGAGCGAGACCGGCGCCTACACCTCGTTCGACCCCGAGAGCGCGACCCCGCCGCCCGGCGGCGTGGCGGCCATCGTGGGCGGCATGTGGGGGGAGATCGAGGACCCGGAGGCGGGAATCGACGCGATGTTCGCGCTGACCGCCGACCAGGCTTCCGAGACCACCGAGGGCGAGCTGATCGGCAGCCCGAGCGACTTCAGCGACGACCAGGCGTACGTCAAGTGCCAGGCCGCCCGGGGCCTGGGGGTCGAAGCCGAACTGGGCTACGAGGCCGAGGCCGCGCTGTGCGTGTGGACCGACTACAGCACGATGGGCCTCGTGGTCCTCACGCCCACCCCCGAGCTGCCGGCCGACTTCGACCCCAACGCGGACGAGATGCCCGAGCTGGCCGCGCCCGAGCCCATCGCCCTCGACGAGGCCGCGGAGATCACCAAGCAGTTCCGCGCGGACTCCGTGGTCGAGGCCGGCGCCGAGTAGCCCCGCCCGCAGGACACGGCCGAGGGGTCAGGCGGTCTTCTCCTGCGGCGGGACGGCACCGCCGCGCTGCTTGGTCAGGCGGGACCTGGGCACGAGCGTCGGGTTCACGTTGGACCGCACGACGTCCTCGGTGACCAGCACCTGGCCGACGTCCTGCCGCGAGGGCACCTCGTACATCACGGATTCGAGCACTTCCTCCATGATCGCGCGCAGTCCGCGCGCTCCCGTGCCCCGCAGGATCGCCTGGTCCGCGATCGCCTCAAGCGCCGGCAGGTCGAATTCCAGCTCGACGCCGTCCAGCTCGAACAGCCGCTGGTACTGCTTGACCAGCGCGTTGCGCGGCTCGACGAGGATGCGCAGCAGCGCCTCCCGGTCGAGGTTGTGCACGGAGGTGATCACCGGCAGCCGGCCGATGAACTCCGGGATCATGCCGTACTTGACGAGGTCCTCGGGCAGCGCGTCCGTGAGCAGCTGCGCCGAGTGCCGGTCGCGCTTGGAGCGGATGTCGGCGCCGAAGCCGATGCCGCGGGCACCCGACCTGGCCCGGATGATGTCGTCGAGCCCCGCGAAGGCGCCGCCCACGATGAACAGCACGTTCGAGGTGTCGATCTGGAGGAACTCCTGGTGCGGGTGCTTGCGCCCGCCCTGCGGCGGCACCGCGGCCGTGGTGCCCTCAAGGATCTTCAGCAGGGCCTGCTGGACGCCCTCCCCGGAGACGTCCCGGGTGATCGACGGGTTCTCGCTCTTGCGGGCGACCTTGTCGATCTCGTCGATGTAGATGATGCCCTGCTCGGCCTTCTTGATGTCGTAGTCGGCCGCCTGGATGAGCTTGAGCAGGATGTTCTCGACGTCCTCGCCCACGTAGCCCGCCTCCGTCAGCGCGGTGGCGTCCGTGATGGCGAACGGCACGTTGAGCATGCGCGCCAGCGTCTGCGCGAGCAGCGTCTTGCCCGAGCCGGTCGGGCCGAGCAGCAGGATGTTGGACTTGGCGAGCTCGATCTCCTCGTCCCGCGACCCGGAGTCGGCCTCGCTCGCGCGCACCCGCTTGTAGTGGTTGTACACGGCGACCGAGAGCGCCTTCTTGGCGTCCTCCTGGCCGACCACGTAGCTCTCCAGGAAATCGAAGATCTCCCGCGGCTTCGGGAGCTCACTGAGGTCGGAGTCCGGCGACTCGGCCAGCTCCTCCTCGATGATCTCGTTGCAGAGATCGATGCACTCGTCGCAGATGTAGACCCCCGGACCCGCGATGAGCTTCTTCACCTGTTTCTGGCTCTTGCCGCAGAACGAGCACTTGAGCAGATCGCCGCCGTCACCGATGCGTGCCACGAGGTGCTTCCCCTTCGCCTGCGCACCGCCGGGGAGACGGTGCACTCATGCTTTCTGAAGACGACGGTACCGTGTCGCCGCGGCGGAATGGGCCCCCCTTGACGGGAATCCCCCTCCGCGGGGCCTTCCCGTCAAAAGGGGGTGGCCGGTCGTCCTCTTGCGTTGTCCTGTCAGTGGTGCCGGTGACGGCTCAGACGGCCGTCGATGTGCGCGTGGTCACGATCTGGTCGATCAGGCCGTACTCCACGGATTCCTCAGCGGTGAGGATCTTGTCGCGCTCGATGTCGTCGCGGACCCGCTCGATCGGCTGGGTGGAGTGCTTGGCCAGCATCTCCTCCAGCTGCGTGCGCATCCGCTGGACCTCGCGCGCGGCGATCTCCAGGTCGGAGACCTGCCCGCGGCCGGTCTCCGAGTACGGCTGGTGGATCAGCACCCGCGCGTTCGGCAGCGCCATGCGCTTGCCGCGGGTGCCGGCCGCGAGCAGCACGGCCGCGGCGGAGGCCGCCTGGCCCATGCAGACCGTCTGGATGTCCGGCTTCACGAACTCCATCGTGTCGTAGATCGCGGTGAGCGCCGTGAACGAACCGCCGGGGCTGTTGATGTAGATCTGGATGTCGCGGTCCGGGTCCATCGACTCCAGGCACAGCAGCTGCGCCATCACGTCGTTGGCGGAGGCGTCGTCGATCTGCACGCCGAGGAAGATCACCCGCTCCTCGAACAGCTTGGCGTACGGGTCGTACTCGCGGACGCCCTGCGAGGTGCGCTCGACGAACCGCGGGATGACGTAACGGGACTCGGCCGGGAGCTTGTCGTAGAGGCCGGAGCCGGGGAAGGAGTTCATCGGTTGTGTACCGCCTTGGTCGTTGGCTTTCGATCGGGGGCTTCGGGCTCGGCAGGGCGGGCTCAGGCGCCCGTGCCACCGCCGCCCGCGATGTCCCCCGCGCCGGTGATGACCTGGTCGATCAGGCCGTAGTCCCGGGCCTCCTCGACGGTGAACCAGCGGTCCCGGTCGGCGTCCCGCTCCCACTGCTCGATGCTCACGCCCGCGTGCTCGGCGGAAAGCTTGGCCATCTTGGCCTTGGTGCGCAGCAGCTGCTCCGCGTGGATCTTGATGTCCGAGGCGGAGCCGGCCAGTCCCGCGGACGGCTGGTGGATCAGGATGTCGGCGTTCGGCAGCGCGTAGCGCTTGCCGGGGGCGCCGGCCGTCAGCAGGAACTGGCCCATCGAGGCGGCCAGGCCCATGGCGATGGTCACCACGTCGTTCTTGATGAACTGCATGGTGTCGTAGATCGCCATGCCGGCCTGGATGGACCCGCCCGGGCTGTTGATGTAGAGGAAGATGTCCTTGTCCGGATCGGCCGCGAGGAGCAGCAGCTGCGCGGTGATCCGGTTGGCGATGTCATCGTCGACCGGCTGTCCCAGGAAGATGATCCGCTCGTCGAGCAGCCGGTTGTAAACCTGATCGCCGAGGCTGCCGTTCTTCGGCTCCGCCATGGCGGAGGGCGTCAAGAGCGTCACGTATCCACCTGCTCATTCTCGGACGGCCACGCGTACGCCCGGCCGTCGCTCGACATCTGCGTTGTCCTTACGGACCCTAACGCGCTGTTGCGACCGACCCATCCCGACCAGGGAACTGTTCGCTGTGAGCGCAGGTCAGTCGTCGGCCTTCGCGGTGTCCTCGGCCTGGGCCCCGGCACCGGTGGACTCGTCGGCCGCCGCGGTCGCGGTCTCCGCCTCGTCCTCCTCGTCGTCGAGGTGCACCGGCTCACCGTTGCTGTCCTTCACGGTGACCGACTCGACCACGGTGGCCAGCGCCTTGCCGCGGCGGACCTCGCCGACCAGCATCTGGACCTGGCCGCCCTCGACGACGGCCTTGGCGAACTGGTCGGGGCCCATGCCCGAGGACTGCGCCCGGCGCATCAGGTGCTCGGTCAGCTCCTCCTGGCTGACGCCGAGCTGCTCCCGCTTGGCGATCTCGTCGAGCACGAACTGGGTGCGGATGCCCTTCTCGGCCTGCTCCTTCAGCTCGTCCTCGAACTCCTCGCGGGTCTTCTCCTGGAGCGAGAGGTAGGCGTCCAGGTCCATCCCGAGCTGGGCCAGCTGGTGGTGCTCCAGGTTGTGCTTGCGGGTCTCGACCTCGTCGGCGAGGAGCTTCTGCGGGATCGGCACCTCGACCAGTTCGAGCAGGGCGTCGAGCACCTTCTCCTGGGCCTCGGTGGCCTGCTGGTACTTCTTCTCCTCGGCCAGGCGCCCGCGGCTGTCGTCGCGCAGCTCGGCCAGGGTGTCGAACTCGCTGGCCAGCTGGGCGAAGTCGTCGTCGAGCTCGGGCAGCTCGCGCGCGGAGACGGACTCGACCCGCACCGTGACCTCGGCCTCGCGGCCGGCGTGGGAGCCGCCCTTCAGCTCGCTGGTGAACGTGGCGGTGGCGCCGGCCTCAAGGCCGGTCACGGCCTCGTCCAGGCCGTCGAGCATGCGGCCGGAACCGATGGTGTAGCTCACACCGGTGGCGACGCCGTCCTCAAGGACCTCGCCGTCGACCCGGGCCTCCAGGTCGATCTTGACCTCGTCGCCGTCCGCCGCGGCACGCTCCACGACGGAGCTGGAGGCGAAGCGCTCGCGCAACCGCTCGACGGCGGAATCCACGTCCTCGTCGGTGACCTCGACGGCGTCGACGGTGACCTCGATGCCGGAGTAGTCGGGGACCTCGATCTCCGGACGGATGTCGACCTCGGCCGTGAAGGTCAGCAGCTCGTTGTCCTTGAGTTCCGTGATGTCGACCTCGGGCTGGCCGAGCGGGCTGATGTCACCCTCGGTGACGGCCTCGCTGTAGAACTTCGGGAGCGCGTCGTTGACCGCTTCCTCCAGCACCGCGCCGCGGCCGAAACGCTGGTCGATGATGCGGGACGGGATCTTGCCCTTCCGGAAGCCCGGCACCTGCACCTGCTGGTTGATCTTCCGGTACGCCGCGTCGAGGCTGGGCTTGAGCTCCTCGAAGGGCACCTCGACAGTGAGCCGAACCCGGGTGGGGTTCAGGGTCTCCACGGCGCTCTTCACGGTCGGTCTCCTTGGGGCTGGCTTGGGACGGTCTGGCGCGAGTCCTGAAGGAGCCCCTTACGCGGACACACGGCAGGCGCGCGGGTTATTCATAGTACGTGGTCGGGGTGGCCGGATTCGAACCGACGGCCTTCCGCTCCCAAAGCGGACGCGCTGCCAAGCTGCGCCACACCCCGCGGAGGCTCCTGACGCGACACGTAGCGTACATGGCCGCACGCGGTGGGGTTCCACCGGCCGCAGGGAGTGCGGCCGGGGCGGCCCCGCCGGCCGTCCCGGGCCCCGGCCGCCGCGGGCACAGGGGGGCACTGCTACGATGCACACCGTCGCGGGCGTAGCTCAATGGTAGAGCCCTGGTCTTCCAAACCAGCTACGCGGGTTCGATTCCCGTCGCCCGCTCCGGTCGAAGGCCCGGCACCTCCACGGGGGCGCCGGGCCTTCGTGCGACGCCATGTCAGTCGTTGATGGAGTTGTCGACGTTGTCGACGGCGTCCGTGACCCCGTTGAGGAAGTCCTCTATGGGGTCGGCGGCGCCGGTGGAGGCGAGCGAGAAGCCGAAGAGGATCGCCACGATGGCCGGTCCCCACTTGATCACCCCGCCGCGGATCATGAAGAACATGATCACGCCGAACAGCAGGGCCAGAGAGAACGAGATAACCACAACTGATCACACCTTCGGAAGGTTCGCCTCTGCTCCGTCAGGGGCTTGACCACGGCCGCCGCACCCCCGCAGGCACCATCGTGCCATCAACAGGAGGCCGCGTGGAGGGCGATGACGCAGCGTCCGGTCCACCCCCGAGGTCCCTCACCATCCTGCGTACCGAGGTAGCCCGTTACCGTGCCGTTAGCTCCGAGGGCCATTTCCGCCGGTAATTCCGGGCCTTCCGCCGGGGCCCCGCCCGCGCCCCCGCCTCCGCCGGGAATCGCCTCCCCGGCGCGGAAGTCGCGCGGCGGCGCGCGGGCCCACCCGGACGCGGCAGCCGCGGACAGGGCGCCGATTCGCCCCTTTCGACCGGGGCGAAGGCATAGGAAACGGACGCCCGTTCCCGTCGCACACGCACGTGGAAATCCGCACTCCGGATCTCGACACCTTCCGCGCACCGCGATCACATCGCCGTTCCCCGCATTTCGGGGACGTCATTTACGGAACGCTTCCGGCCCGCTATCGTGCGGACGATGTTGCACGTCCGTAATCAACGAGCCTCTTCGCCCACCGCTCGGGCCGAAGCGGCTGATCCCCCACCGGCAGTCACGGACGCCACGGCACGGGTGAAGCCGCGCGACCCCTTCTTCGACAACGCGAAGTACCTGGCGATCCTCCTGGTCGCCATCGGTCACGCCTGGACGCCGCTGCGGGAGGACTCCCGCGCCGCCTCCTCGCTCTACCTCCTCGTCTACACCTTCCACATGCCGGCGTTCATCCTCATCGCCGGCTACTTCTCGCGCACCTGGGCCGGCCGGCCCGACCAGCTCAAGCGGCTGATCACCGGCGTCGCCGTGCCCTATCTGGTGTTCGAAGTCGCCTATGTCCTCTTCAAGCGCTGGGCGACCGACCAGCCCGGGTCCCCGTTCAGCCTGCTCCAGCCCTACTACGTCACGTGGTTCCTCGTCGCCCTCTTCGTCTGGCGGCTGACCGCGCCCGTCTGGCGGCTCGTCAAGTGGCCGGTCCCGCTGTCGCTCGCCATCGCGGCCCTGGCGTCCGTCACCCCCTCCATCGGTGACGACCTCAACCTCCAGCGGGTGTTCCAGTTCCTGCCGTTCTTCGTCATCGGCATGCACCTGCGCGCGGAGCACTTCACGTGGGTGCGCGACCGGCGCGTCCGGCTGCTCGCCGCGCCCGCGTTCCTCTCGGCGCTCGCCGTCGCCTGGTGGGCCGTGCCGCGCATGGAGCACAGCTGGTTCTACCGCACCCACAGCGCGCAGGAGTTGGGTGCCGAGTGGTGGGTGGGCGCGGTGATGACGCTCGCGCTCTTCGGCTGCGGGCTGCTGCTGACCGCCTGCTTCCTCTCGCTCGTGCCCGCGCGCCGGGTGTGGTTCACCGCGCTCGGCGCGGGCACGCTCTACGGCTACCTGCTGCACGGCTTCGTCGCCAAGGCGTCGCGCTGGTGGGACTGGTACGCGGCGGACTGGGTGCACACGGCCGCCGGCCAGGTGGTGGTGACGGCCATCGGCGCAGCGGTCGTCACGGTGCTGTGCACGGCGCCGGTGCGGAGGCTCTTCCGCCCGCTGGCGGAGCCGAGGATGGACTGGGCGTTCCGCGGCACCGAGCAGCCGCCCCGGCGCCCCCACCGCCCGGCCGCGAAGGGCGGCTGACCCCGGCTACACCTCGACGCCGTGCCTGGCCAGGTAGGCCACCGGGTCCACGTCCGTGCCGTACGCGCGGTCGGCCCGCACCTCGAAGTGCAGGTGCGGCCCCGTGCTGCGGCCGGTGTTGCCCGAATCGCCGATGACCTTCCCGCCGTCGACCTCCTGGCCGCGGCGCACCTCGATGCGCGACAGGTGCGCGTACAGCGTGTAGTAGCCGTCCGCCATCTCGATGACCACGGCGTTGCCGTAGTCGCCCGAGCGTTCCGCGAGCACCACCGTGCCGGGGCCGACCGATTTCACCGGCGTGCCCACGGGCGTCGCCCAGTCGATGCCGGTGTGGTATCCGGCCGCCCAGCCCCCCGGGGTGCCGTAGGAGGCGGAGACCGGGTGGCCGCTGACCGGCGCCGTCCACGTCTCCTCGGCGTACGCGGGCCACGCCGGGCGGGTCTCCCGGTGTTCGGTGAACGGCGCGAACGGCAGGAACGGGATGTCGTAGAGGCCGGTTGCGGACCCGGGGCCGCCGGGGATCGCCGGCAGGCCGAGTGCCGCGGGCAGGGCCGGGGGGCCGGCGGTGAACGGCCAGAAACCGGCGGCCTCCTCCGTGCTCGCGGGCGTCCCGCTCTCGTGGCCGACCGCGGGGACCGTCCACGGGCCCGTTATCACCAGCGTGCCGAGCAGGGTGCAGCCGATGGCGCGGCGGGTGAGGCGGCGCGGTGCGGAGGACTGACACCACGTCATCGCCCGGCCGGTGGTCGCGGGGCTCGTGGGGGCGGTGTTTCGCGTGTGGTTCATGTCACCGACCCAAGAACACCCGGGGCCGGCACGCATCCGCCCGCGGGCCCCCGGCGCCTCCGATCGGCCGACACCGCGCCCGTCGCGACGAGCGCGGCGGCCCGGGCCATCGGCGCAGCTCACAGCGGCCTGCCGCGTACCGGTTGGCGGCCCGCGGCATTCCGCCCCGCCGGGTGATCACCCCGGGGTGGCCTCACTCGCGGCTGATCAGCAGCAGTGCCCGGTCGTCGTTCACGTCCTTGGCGACCGCCTCGATCAGGTGCCAGGCGGCGCCCCTGAACCCGGTGGTGACGTAGCGGTCGGCCTCTCCGGTGAGCCGGTCGATGCCCTCGGAGAGATCGCGGTCGGAACGCTCGACGAGGCCGTCGGTGAACAGCATCAGCACGTCTCCGCGCCGCAGCGTGCCCTTGGCCGGGAAGAACTCGGCGCCGTCGTAGACGCCGAGCAGCGGCCCCTCGCCCGCTATCTGGTGCCAGCATCCCGTGCCCGCGTTGAGCTGGACGCCGGGCAGGTGTCCCGCGGACAGCAACTCGAAGTCGCCGGTGTCGAGGTCGAGCACCAGGTGCACGGAGGTGGCGAAGCCCTCGTCCCAGTCCTGGCGCAGCAGGTAGCCGTTGGCCGCGGGCAGGAAGGAGTGCGGCGGGAGGGAGCCGAGCAGCCCGCCGAACGCGCCCGAGAGCAGCAGTGAACGGGACGCCGCGTCCATGCCCTTGCCCGAGACGTCGGTCAGCACGACTTCGAGGGTGCGGCCCTCCGGTCCGGTGCGGGCCGCGACGACGAAGTCGCCGGAGAACGACTGGCCGCCGGCCGGGCGCAGCGACATCTCCTGGTGCCAGCCGCGCGGCAGGGAGGGCAGGGCGCTCTGCGCCCTGATGCGCTCGCGCAGGTCGAACAGCATGGTGCCGCCGCGGCGCCAGGGGACGCCGACGCGGCTGCGGAACTGCGCGATGAGCAGCCCGATCAGCGCGACGCCCGCGACGACGAGGATGCTGCCCGGGGTGACCGGGTCGGGCGCGGAGCGGCGGGCGTCGATGAGGGCCGTCTCCAGGACGAGGGCGGTCGCGGTGACGGCGTAGAGACCGAGGAGGCTGGCCGGGCGCAGCAGCAGGCCGCCGGCGACCAGGGGCAGGACGAGTGCCTCGGGCGGGCACCACTCGGGCCAGACCACGGTCGCGCCGGCCAGCAGGGGGACGGTGAGGAGGAGGGCCGCGAACGCGATCCAGTCCGAGCCGTCGCCGCGGAAGTAGTCCACCGCGGAACGGCGCATGCCGGTGCGCAGGCGGTGCGCTGCCTTGTGGGCCCGGCGCCGCCTGGCCCGGGCGGGGGTCTTGTCACTGCCGCGCGCCATGACCTCGGACCCTACCCACCCGTTCGGCGGCGCGTCGAACCCTTGCCACGGTCTGTATCCGCTTCGGGCCACCTCGGGAGGGGTAATTGTGTCGCTTCGCGGCGGACACGTTGATAAGCATGACCATATAAGCAATGAGCTGCGGGTCCTTACTGAGCCCGATTGGAAGGCCTGGTTGGACGCGCTGGAGTGGGCGTTCGGCGGGCTGCACGACGCGCCGGAGGAGCAACAGCTGTGGCGCGATCTGCTCGACTTCGACCGGTCGTTCGGCCTGTGGGACGGCGACCGGCCGGTGGGCACGTTCGGCACGCTGGCGATGGAAGTAACAGTGCCGGGCGGCGCGGCGCTGCCCGCCGCCGGCGTGACCACGGTGAGCGTCGCGGCCACGCACCGGCGCCGCGGGGTGCTCCGTTCGATGATGCGCCGGGCGCTGGACACCTACCGGGAGTCGGGTGAGCCGCTGGCCATCCTGACCGCGTCCGAGCCGGCGATCTACGGGCGCTTCGGGTTCGGCGCCGCGACGCAGTCGCTCGCCGCCGACATCGAGATCCACCGGGTCGGGCTCGACCTGCCGGCGGGCGCGGACGACATCGCGCTGTCCGTGGCCGAGCCGGCCGCGGCGGCCGGGCGCTGCGAGGAGCTGTACGCGCGCCTGGCCAGGACGCGGCCCGGCATGTTCCCCCGGCAGCCGGGGTGGGAGCGGCTGCCGCTGCTCGACCCGCCGCAGGACCGGGCCGGTGCCTCCGAGCAGCGGTACGTGCTGGCGGAGCGGGACGGTGAACTGGCCGGCTACGCGCGGTACGCGCTGAAACCGGAGTGGGAGGCCGCGGGCGCCAAGGGCACGGTGATCGTGCGGGACTTGGAGGCGGCGGACCCGGCCGCCTACGGGGCGCTGCTCCGCTACCTGTCGGGCATCGACCTGATGAGCACCCTGTCGCTCGGCAACCGCCCGGTGGACGACGCGTTCCTCCACATGGTCTCCGACGTGCGGCGCGCGCGGACGCGCGTGCAGGACCGGCTCTATCTGCGCCCGATGGACGTGGGCGCGGCGCTCTCGGGGCGCACCTATGCCACGGATGTGGATGTGGTGCTCGATGTGTCCGACGCGTCCTGCCCGTGGAACGAGGGCCGCTGGCGGCTGTCCGGCGGCCCGAAGGGCGCGGTGTGCGAACCGACGTCGGACGCCGCCGACCTGGCGCTCCCGGTGGCCGCGCTCGGCGCGGCCTACCTGGGCGGCACGTCGCTCGCCGCGCTCGCCACCGCCGGCCGGGTCGAGGAACTGCGGCCCGGCGCGCTGGCGCGCGCCGCGACCGCGTTCACCAGTCCGCTCGCGCCCTGGATGCCCCACGGCTTCTGACACGATGAGCCTCCCCCGGTGTCGTGAGGCCGATGCTACGGCCCGGCACCGACAGCCGGGACCCCTCGGCGGCGCCCCCGGCGTGAGCCGGGGCGCGTCAGCCGGCGGCTCGCGCGGCCCGGGCGGCGTGCGCCCGCGCGGGCGCCGGCGGGTGGGGCTGGCAGCCCTGGCACCAGAACAGGTTGCGGGCGGCCAGCTCCGCGGCGCGGACCTCGCCGCCGCACACGTGGCAGTCCGCGCCCGCGCGGCGGTAGACGTACACCTCGCCGCCGTGGTCGTCCCGGCGCGGCGGGCGGCCCATCGCCTCGGGCGTGTGCTCGGGCCGCACGGTGTCGATGCGGCCGGTGCGCACGCCCTCGCGCATGAGGGCGACGAGGTCGGCCCAGATCCCGTCCCACTCCGCGCGGCTGAGGTCGCGGCCCGGCCGGTAGGGGCCGATGCCGCGCCGGAACAGCACCTCGGCGCGGTAGATGTTGCCAGGACCCGCCACGACGCTCTGGTCCATCAGCAGCGCGGCGATGGGGCTGCGGGCGGTGCTGACGCGGCGCCAGGCGCGTTCCGGGTCGGCGTCCTCGCGCAGCGGGTCGGGGCCGAGGCGGTCCCGCACGGCCTCCTTCTCCGCGTCCCCGACGAGCGCGCACGTGGCGGGCCCGCGCAGGTCCGCGTGGCCGCCGGGACCGGCCAGCCGCAGCCTGACCTGGCCGACGGGCGGGGGCGCCGGGCCGTCGCCGAAGGCGACCTTGCCGTACAGACCGAGGTGGATGTGCACCCAGCCGACCGCGCCGAAGCCGAGGAACAGGTGCTTGCCGTGCGCCTCGGACGCGGTCATCGGCTGCCCGTCGAGCAGCGCCGCCGAGGCCGCGAACTTCCCCTGCGGGCTCAGCGCCCGCACCGGCCGGCCGCCGAACGTACGGCCGTACGCGGCGGCGAGCCGGTGGACGGTGTGACCCTCGGGCACGGGCCGCCCCTCAGCCCTGGCCGGGCAGCGGCGGCAGGGTGCCGTCCGCCTCGTAGGCGGTGAGCATGCCGATGCGGCGGCTGTGCCGTTCCTCGCCGGAGTACGGGGTGGCCAGGAACACGGCGACGAACGAGGCGGCCTCGTCCGCGGTGTGCATGCGGGCGCCGACGCTCAGCACGTTGGCGTCGTTGTGCTCGCGGCCCAGGCGCGCGGTCTCCTCGCTCCAGGCGAGGGCGCAGCGCACTCCGGCGACCTTGTTGGCCGCGATGGCCTCGCCGTTGCCGGAACCGCCGATGACGATGCCGAGCGCCTCGGGGTCGGCGGCGGTGCGCTCGGCGGCGCGCAGGCAGAACGGCGGGTAGTCGTCCTGGGCGTCGAACTGGTGCGGCCCGCAGTCGACCGGGTCGTGTCCGTGGCCGGTCAGCCACTCGATGAGGTGAGTCTTGAGTTCGTAGCCGGCGTGGTCGGAGCCGAGGTAGACACGCATGGGGAGGAGTGTGGCACGGCCGGGCGGGCGCCCGGGAGCCGGTCCCCGCTCCGCGGCCCCGCCCGCCGCGGCCCCGCGGTCAGTCCCGTTCGCCGTTCCGGTCGCCGAGCAGGTACCAGGCGCCGGGCAGCGCGGCCATGGCCAGGCCCGCCTTGAGCACGTCGCCGATGAGGAACGGCACCAGGCCGGCGGCCACCGCGTCGGCCGCCGACATGCCGGTGGCCAGTGCGAGGTAGGGCACGCCGATCGCGTAGGTGACGGCCATGCCCACGGCCATGGTGCCCGCGGTGCGCGGGCCGGTGCGGTCGCCGCCGCGGCGGGCCAGCGCGCCCACGGCGACGGCGGCGGCGCCCATGCCGATGACGTAGCCGAACGACGGCATGCCCACGCCCGAGGTGCCCTCGGAGAACCACGGCACGCCGGCCATGCCGGCCAGCGCGTAGAGGAGGAGGGAGAGGAAGGCGCGGCCGGGCCCGAACGAGGCGCCGATGAGCAGCGCGGCGAACGTCTGCCCCGTGACGGGCACCGGCGATCCCGGTACGGGCACGGCCAGTTGGGCCGCGGCGCCGGTGAGCGCGGCACCGCCGACGACGAGGGCCACGTCGCGGGCCCTGGCCCGGGGCGCGGTGGTGGCCGGCAGCAGGTCGGCGAGGACGGCGGTGCTCATGGGGCAACTCCTTCGGGGACGGGCGGGCCTGTGGACGAGTCAACCTGTCGACCCTAGCCGAACGGGCGTACGCGCTCGGCGTGACCTTCGCGACACCCCAGCGCGCCCGGCGGAACGCTGGTAGCGTGTTCTTGCAAGTCATATGCAATAAGCGTCGACAAGCACTTAGTGGAGATGGGCAACGGCATGGCCACGTACACCCTCCCCGACCTCCCCTACGACTACTCCGCGCTGGAGCCGGTCATCAGCGGCGAGATCATCGAGCTGCACCACGACAAGCACCACGCCGGCTACGTCAAGGGCGCCAACGACACCCTTGAGCAGCTCGCGGAGGCCAGGGAGAAGGACCAGTGGGCGGCGATCAACGGCCTGGAGAAGAACCTCGCGTTCCACCTCTCGGGCCACATCCTGCACTCCATCTACTGGCACAACATGACCGGTGACGGCGGCGGCGAGCCCCTGGAACGCGACGGCACGGGCGAGCTGGCGGACGCGATCGCCGAGTCGTTCGGCTCGTTCGCCCGCTTCAAGGCGCAGCTGTCCAAGGCCGCCGCGACCACGCAGGGCTCGGGATGGGGCGTGCTGGCCTACGAGCCGGTCAGCGGGCGCCTGATCGTCGAGCAGGTCTACGACCACCAGGGGAACGTCGGCCAGGGCTCCGTGCCCGTCCTGGTGTTCGACGCCTGGGAGCACGCCTTCTACCTCCAGTACCGCAACCAGAAGGTCGACTTCGTCGAGGCGATGTGGCGCGTGGTCGACTGGCAGGATGTCGCGGCCCGGTTCACGGCCGCCAGGGAGCGCGCGCACACGCTCCTGCTCGCCCCCTGAGGACCCCCGGCCGCCTGATCGTCTTCTCACTCCCCTTCACCGGGCAGGCGGCCGGCGAGGGCACGGCCCCCGCGCGTGAGGATCGCGCGGGGGCCGCCGTCGTCGCGCCCGCTCCTCCCCTTCGGCCGCCGGCGGCCCGGGCGCGGGGGCGGCAGGGTTCAGCTGGGCGCCCCGGCCGGAGCCAGCTCGGTCAACGCGCGCCCCGTGGCCAAGTCGGCCGGTACCGACACGTGGTCGTGGATCATCAGCCACTCCCCGTCGACGAGGCGGAAGCAGTTCGTCTGGCGCACCCACATGTCGACGGGGCTGCCGCCCATCGTTCCGAAGATGCGCGTGAAGGTGCGGACGAAGGACAGATCTCCGGAGGCGAAGACCTGGAGATCGCGGAACTCCAGCCCGGGAGAGCCCTCGAACGCGCCGAGGAAACCGATCCAGTTCTGGCGCCACAACTCACCGCCGCGGAACTCCAGCGGTGGCATGAGATCGAAGCCGGTGAACCCCTCAGGCGCGTAGAACGCCATCATTCCCTCGACGTCCTTGGCCTCGAAGGTCTTCTTCCACTCCAGCATGCGCCGGCGGACCTGGTCCTCGGGGCGCGCGGTGACGTTCTCGGTGCTCATGCGGTGCTTCCTCATCCCGTTGCTCATGGACGGTGGCGGACTGCCTGACGTCAGCCTCACGCCACGCGGCGCCCCGAACCAGCCCCGGCCCATGCGGGCATGACGAGTACCTGCCTCGACGCGGCCCGCGCCCCACGGTCCTGGCACGCGGGCTCCGGGAAGGCGGAAGCGGTCCCGGGGCCCGCCCACGACGGGCGCATATTCTGGGCACGGCGTGGCCGGCTCCATCCGCGGCCGGCGGCATCGTAGAGAGGGGTGGCTCCTCTGCACGAGCTACTGGACAACCCGCTCGGCGTCTTCCTGCGCTCCCGGCGCGAACGCATGGCCCCCCTCGCGTCCGGCGCCCCCGGCAGGAGCCGCCGGACTCCGGGCCTGCGCCGCTCCGATGTCGCCGCCCGCGCAGGAATCAGCGTCGAGTGGTACACGCGGATCGAACAGGGCCGAGGAGGCCGGCCCTCCCCGCAGGTACTCGACGCCGTCGCGGCAGCGCTCGACCTCATCCCCGAGGAACGCGAACACCTCTTCCTGCTCGCGTACGGGCGCCCGCGGGAGTCCCCCGCGGTGATCGAACCGGAGCGGCAGGCGCGCCTTGAGCGGCTCGTCGCGGGATTCCCCGCGAGTCCCGCCTACATCAAGACGGTGAGCTGGGACGTCATCGCCTGGAACGATGCGGCGCGGGCGCTGCTCACCGACTACCCGGCGCTTCCCCCGGAGGAACGCAACGTCCTGCGGCTGCTGTTCACGGACCCCGGCTCCCGCACACGGCTCGGGGACTGGGCGCGCGAGGCGAGACGCGCCGTCGCGACGTTCCGCCTGGAACTGGCGCGGTGGCAGGGATACGCGCCGCGGGCGGCAGCGCTGATCGAGGAACTGCACGAGGCCAGCCCCGACTTCGCCGCGATGTGGGACTCGAACGATGTCGGCACGCTCGGCAACGGCGTCAAGCACCTCGTCGACACTCCCGTGGGAAGGATCGCCCTGCACTACGAGTCCTGCTCCATCGACGACTCGCGCGGCCTTGGGCTCGTCCTCTACACCCCCGAACGGGAGCAGGACGCGGAAAGGATCCGCGTGCTGACACGTGCACGCACGGGCCCACCCCGCGGGCCGACCGGCCGCGTCGCGGACGTCACTGGGCGAACGGGTCGCCGAGGACGCCGGCGAGCCGGATGAGCCCCCGTTCGCCGCGGTCGGTCGCAGCGGCGTAGACGGTCCAGGTCCAGCCGCGTTCCGCCGCGTACTCCCGCGCCCAGTCCAAAAGTTCTCCGATGTCGGTCTCGTCCAGGATCTCGTACTCGTGCGACGCGACCGCGGGAACATCCCAGAAGGAGACCCGGTAGTCGGCGTGGTCCCGCTCCCAGGTGGTGTCCCTGGGGTCGACAAGGCGCGTCCTCATGCCGACCATGGTGGCCCGGTTCCGGGCCGGCTGCCACAGCGCGTCCGGCGGGCTCTCCGGCGCTTCGCGCAGGGCGTGTTCGTCCGTGGTCAGGACTCCAGGACCGGGGGAAGGTAGACCTCGTAGCCGATGACCGAGGGAATCGGAACGTCGAGTTCGCCCGCGCTCTCCGTCAGGGTGTCCTCCTGCCCGAGTACGTCGCCGGTGGCCGGGTCGATGATGAACGTGTAGCGCGTGGGCAGGCCGCTGCTGGAGGACACGGCGGAGAACGCCTGCCCGTCGCGGCCGGCCCGGTCGGTCACCTCGCCGTCGTACTCCAGCCCCTCTGTGCCGGCGAGCATCCGCAGGAAGGCGGCACGCTGGTCGGGACCGAGGGCCTGCTGCGTGACCAGGTCATGGGCCGCCGCCTGGAGCGCCATGATGTCGCCGGTGGGCCGGCCGTGGGCGGCCTCCAACCAGGCAGCGAACGCCTCGTCACCGGCCGGGGCGGGCTGCGCGTAGGCGCTCGGTGCGTCGGTGAAAGTCTCCGCACCTTCCGGTGTCTCCTGGATCTGAGTGAGGGAGCCATCGGGGTGCCATTCGTTGCGGACATCCGTGGCCACGACCTCCGATGTCACCGATCCCGAGGCGACCTGGGTCGACAGCGACCAGACCCGGTACCTGGTCCCGACCGCCTTCCCCGTCGGCTCGGGCAGGGCGGCGGCACGGTCGGCGATCTCGCCCAGCACCTCCGAGGCCGACCGGTCCGCAGCGGCGGAGACATACCGCAGCGGCGGCGGCGTGACCGCGTGTGCCCTCCCGGCATCTCCGCCCGCTTCCGGGAGGAGAACGAGAGCGGCGACGCCGGCGGTGGCGGCCATCCCGGCCGCCACAGCGGGCACCACCCCCACCCGCCGCCCCCGGCGGCCGGCCGTCCCGGGAACCTCGCACGCCGCGACCGTCTCCGGGTCGGCTCGCGCCCGCTCCTCATCCACCACGAGACCGTCCGCCGGGTCAGCCCCCGCCGACAACGCCCTGCCGTCCTCGCTCACGCCCATGTCCGCCCCTCCGAAGCACCGAGCACGTGGCCGCGCCGCACCCCAGCGCCCGCGCCGCCTGCCGGATCGTAAGCCCCTCCCCGCCGAACAGGGCCGGTAACTTCCGATCCGCTGCACCGCACCGACGAGAACGCGCCAAGAACCGAGTGACGGGCAGCCGCCGTCCGCTGCCCGCCCGCAACGCGCTGTGCGGCGCAGCCGACCGCGTCCGCACCTGGCGCACCTGGCGCGTCCGAGGGCACGGCCCCCGCGCGTGAGGATCGCGCGGGGGCCGTCGTCGTCGCGCCCGCCGGGTGGGGCGTCCGCAGGGGTCAGTCGAACTGCGGGCCGACGTCGCGGGTCCGCTTGATCTCGTAGAAGCCGGGCGTGCTCGCGACCAGGAGCGTGCCGTCCCACAGCCGGGCCGCCGCCTCGCCCTTGGGCGCCGGGGTGACCACGGGGCCGAAGAACGCGATCTGCCCGCCGTCCGCGCCGGGCACCGCGATCACGGGCGTGCCGACGTCCTGGCCGACCAGGTCGATGCCCGCCTTGTGCGAGGCGCGCAGCTCCGTGTCGTACCGGTCGGAGTCCGCCGCGTCGGCGAGACCGGCCGGCAGTCCGGCCGCCACCAGCGCCTCGGTGATCGTCTCCCGGTCGTGCTCGCGGCCCTGCGGGTGCATGCGCGTGCCCAGCTCCGTGTAGAGCCGGCCGAGCACCTCGTTGCCGTGCTCCTGCTCGGCGGCGATGCACACCCGCACCGGCCCCCAGCCGGTGCGCATCAGCTCGCGGTAGCGCTCGGGCAGCTCGTCGACGCGCGGTTCGTTGAGCACGGACAGGCTCATCACGTGCCAGCGGACCTCGACGGGCCGCACCTTCTCGACTTCGAGCATCCAGCGGGAGGTCATCCACGCCCAGGGGCACAGGGGGTCGAACCAGAAGTCTGCGGGCGTCTTCTCGGGCATGACGTTCTCCTGTCAGGCGTTCGGTGTGATCAGCGTGCTCTGCGTGCTCGGTACGACACGATCTTCCCGGCCCAACGCGCCGGGCGTTCCCCGCATTCCGCCACGGCATTCCGCCGTGCGCCGGGCCCCGGGCGCGTGACATGCTGGCTCGCGCACGCAATGGGAGTAAACCGGATATCGGTCCGGAACCAGGGAGGCGCAGTGCCCGGAGAGAACCTGACCCGTGACGAGGCCCGCGAACGGGCCGGGCTGCTGACCGTCCACGGGTACGAGGTGGCACTCGACCTGCGCTCCGCGGTGGGCCCCGCGCCGGAGTCGGGACCGCGCACGTTCCGCTCGACCACCACCATCCGCTTCTCCTGCGCGCGGGAGGGCGCGGCCTCGTTCGCCGACCTGCTCGCGCCGCACGTGCACTCGGTGACGCTGAACGGCCGGCCGCTGAACGTGGACCAGGTCTTCGACGGCTCCCGCATCGCCCTGGCCGGCCTCGCCCGGGAGAACGAGCTGGTGGTGGACGCCGCCTGCGCCTACAGCCGCACCGGCGAGGGGATGCACCACTTCGTGGACCCCGAGGACGGCGAGACGTACCTGTACACGCAGTACGAGCCCGCCGACGCCCGCCGCGTGTTCGCGAACTTCGAACAGCCGGACCTCAAGGCGCCGTTCGACTTCCGTGTGACCGCGCCCGCCGACTGGGTCGTGCTCGGCAACGGCGCGGAGACCGGCAGGACCGATGTGGCGGGCTCCGGGCCGGCCGCCGCCACCTGGACGTTCGCCACCACGCGGCCGATCTCCACGTACATCACGGCCGTCGTCGCCGGCCCGTACCACTACGTGACCGACCACTACCGGCGCGAACTGCCCGACGGCTCGGTCCTCGACATCCCGCTCGGGGCGCTGTGCCGCAAGGGCCTGGCCCGGCACTTCGACCACGAGGAGATCTTCACCCTCACCAAGCAGGGCCTCGACTTCTTCCACGAGCACTTCGACTACCCGTACCCGTTCGGGACCTACGACCAGGCGTTCGTGCCCGAGTACAACATCGGCGCGATGGAGAACCCGGGCCTGGTGACGTTCCGCGAGGAGTACGTCTTCCGCGGCCGGACCACGCGCGCGGCCCACCAGGGCCGGGCCAACACGCTGCTGCACGAGATGGCGCACATGTGGTTCGGCGACCTGGTCACGATGGAGTGGTGGGACGACCTGTGGCTCAAGGAGTCGTTCGCCGACTTCATGGGGGCGTTCTCGCTCGTGGAGGCGACCCGTTTCGACGAGGGCTGGATCGCGTTCGCCAACCGCCGCAAGGCGTGGGCCTACCGCGCCGACCAGCTGCCCTCGACCCACCCGGTCACGGCCGACATCCGCGACCTCCAGGACGCCAAGCTCAACTTCGACGGCATCACGTACGCCAAGGGCGCCTCCGTCCTCAAGCAGCTGGTCGCCTACGCGGGCCGGGAGGCGTTCCTCGAAGGCGCCCGCCGCTACTTCAGGCGCCACGCCTACGGCAACACCCGGCTGACCGGCCTCCTCGACGTGCTCTCGGAGACCTCGGGCCGCGACATGCCGGCCTGGTCGCGGGCCTGGCTGGAGACCACGGGCGTCAACGTGCTCACGCCGCGGGTCACGTACGACGCCGAGGGGCGGATCACCGGTCTCTCCGTGCTCCAGGAGGCGTCCCCCGAGCACCCCACGCTGCGCCCGCACCGGGTCGCCGTCGGCCTGTACGGGCCGACCGGGCCCGGCGGGCCGATCGAACGCTACGCGCGCGCCGAGGTCGACGTCTCGGGGCCGAGCACGCCGGTGCCCGAGCTGACCGGGCAGCCGGCACCCGCGTTCGTCCTGGTCAACGACGACGACCTGACGTACTGCAAGACGCGTTTCGACGAACGGTCGCTCGACGGCCTGCGTTCGGGCCTCGGGGCGATCACCGATCCGCTGGCCCGCGCCCTGTGCTGGTCCGCGCTGTGGAACCTGACCCGCGACGCCCTGCTGCCGGCGCACGAATTCCTGAGCCTGGTGCGGGAGTTCGCGGGGCAGGAGTCGCAGGTCGGGGTATTGCAGATGGTGCACGCGTGGGCGCGCACGGCGCAGCTGCGGTACACGGCGCCGGAAGGGCGCGAGGCGGCGCGCGCCGCGCTCGCGGACACGGCGGTCGGGGAGCTGCGGCGGGCGACGCCGGGCAGTGACCACCAGGTGGCGTGGGCGCGGTTCCTCGCGGCGTGCGCCGGCTCGGACGCGGACGCGCAGCTGCTGACCGGGCTGCTCGCGGGCACCGCGCGCATCGACGGCCTCGATGTCGACCAGGAGCTGCGCTGGGCGTTCCTCGAACCGCTCGCCGCGAGCGGGCACGCGGGCGCGGCCGAGATCGACGCCGAACTCGCGCGCGACGACACCGCGTCGGGCCGCAGGCACCAGGTGCGCTGCCTCGCGGCGCGGCCCTCGGCCGAGGTGAAGGCCGCCGCCTGGCGGGACGTGGCCGAGTCCGACCGGCTGTCGAACGCGCTCACCGAGGCGACCATCGCGGGCTTCGCCCGCCCGGGTCGGTCCGACCTGCTCGACCCGTACGTGCCGCGCTACTTCGCCATGCTGCGGGACGTGTGGCGCGAGCGGACGATCGAGACCGCGATGGCCCTGATCCACGGCCTGTTCCCGGCGCACGGCGACCGGTCGGTCCTCGCGGCCACGGACGCGTGGCTGGCCGAGCACGCGGACGCGGCACCGGCCCTGCGCCGCCTGGTCCTTGAGGAGCGCGACGACCTGGCGCGCGCCCTGCGCGCCCAGGCGGCGGACGCGCCGCGCGGGTAGCGAGGGGGGCGTCCGGGCCCGCGCGTCCGCGGGGCGAGGTCAGGCGGACGCGCGCCGGGTCACGCGACCGGCTCCCGCGGGGGCGCGGCGGGACCTGACGGCCGGTACCGCAGGAGGACGTTGCCCGACCTGAACACGGTCACCGCCCCGGCCGTCAGGTCGACGCGCTCCCTCAGGCCGGCGAACAGGCTCCGCCCGCCTCCCAGCAGCACCGGGTGCAGCAGGATCCGCAGTTCGTCCACCAGGCCCTGCTCCAGCAGGGTCGCGGTGAGGCCGGAACTGCCGAAGACCGCGACATCGCCGGCGGACTCCCGCCGGAGCCGTTCGACCTCGCCGGGCAGATCGCCGCCGTCGGTGACGCGGGTGCCCTCCCAGGGGGTGACCTGGCCGCCGCCGGTCACCACCGTCTTGGGCACGGCGTTCATGAAGGCCGTGACCTCGGGCAGCCGTTCCGCGGTGGCGGGCGCCGTCCAGACCTCGGCGAAGTGCTCGTGGGTGCGCCGACCGAGCAGCAGGGCGCCCACCTCCCGGGTCTGCCGCAGGTTCCAGTCGAAGAACTCCTCGTCGTGCAGCCCCCAGTCCACTTCCCCGCCCGGCCCCTCGTGGTAGCCGTCCAGGGAGCAGAACAGGAAGGCGAACACGTGCTGCCGCCGCTCGTCGGCCGCCGGACCGTCGTTCATCTCGATCACTCTTTCCTGTTGGTCGTTCCACAGGGGTGACCCTCGTCGGGTGCCGAACTCATCGCGCGTGCCGGGACAGCGCGGTGACCGGCCGTCCGCCGGGGGCGCGCCCACGCGCTCCGCACGGCTGCCCGAGGGGCGAACTACTGTGCATCTATTGGGGAGTTGTCCCCATTTGCCGACGGCTCTGTAACAGAGGTGGGGAGCGGGCATGGCGGGGGAATCGCCGCAGCATGACCGACAACACGCCCCTCAGCCCGCAGCCCCTGCACCGGCTCGCCGACACGTCGCTCCCGGTGCTGACGACGGCGGAGCTGCGCCGGCACGGGGTGCAGCCCGCGGTGGCCCACCGGCGCTGCCGGCCGGGCGGCCCGTGGCAGATGCCGCTGCCCGGCGTCTTCGTGCTGCACCACGGCCCCCTCACCGGTGCCGAGACGCTGCACGCGGTGCTGCGCTACACCGGCGGGCCGTTCGGCGAGGCGGTGATCACCGGGCTCGCGGCCCTCGAACGGCACGGTTTCACCGCCGTGCCGCCGGCCAACGCCCTGGACCGCGTCGATGTGCTGGTGCCCCAGGTGCGGCGGCTGCGTTCCGTGGGCATCGCCCGCATCGTGCGCACCCGCCACATGCCGGAGCCGGTGCGGCGCGGCGGCTTCCCCCTCGCGCCGGTGGCACGGGCGCTGGCCGACGCGGTGGGCCGGCTGTCCGGCGATGTGCCGGTGCGGCGGCTGCTGACCGAGGCCGTGCGGGGCGGGTACTGCGAGCCGCAGGAGGTGCTCCGGGAGCTGTCCCGGATCAGGCCGGCCGGGCAGCCGCAGGTGGTCGCGGCGGTCGAGACGCTGCTGTCGGAGAGCCGCGCGCTGGCCGAGGAGTCGCTGCTCGCGGCGGTGCGGCACGGCGGCCTTCCCGCGCCCTGCTGGAACGTCGGACTGTGGCTGCCCGACGGCCCCTTCCTGTGCGCGGTGGACGCCTACTGGCCCGAACGCGCGGTCGCCGTGCGGATCGAGGGCGGGCCGCCGCGGCAGCGCGGGCAGGCCGTGGCGGAGCCGGGCACCGCCCTGCGCAGGCGGCAGACGCTCGCGGGGCTCGGCATCACCCTGGTCCGCCCGACACCGCGTGAGCTGCGCTGTTCGCCGGGCGCGCAGGCCGACGCGATCCGGGCCGCGCTGCGCGCCGCCGCGGACCGGCCGCCCGCGACGTATGTCGTGGTCCTGCCACGCTGAGGCCATCGGAGGGGCGCGGGCCCAAACCTTCGTGACGGGAATCCGACAACTTTTCGGCATCCCCCCTCAGAGTGTGATCATCTCCGTAAGATGACCGGTCATCCTTCCGGTTTCCCACAAGGATGTCCATGTCACTGAGATCCGGTTCCCTCCCCCTGCCTCCCGGTCGACGGCGCGTGCGCAACAGCGTGCTCGCCGCCGGTCTCGTCGCAGCCCTCTCCCTGGCCGGGGCCACGCCCGCCCTGGCCGACGACCAGGCCCCGCAGCCGCCGGCCGACAAGCCGATCGGCGAGAAGTTCAGCACGCGGGACGCCGCGCTGCTCGCCGAGGCCAAGGCCGCGGACGAGCCGTTCGTCACCCTGCTGCTCGCCACCGAGCCGGGTGAGACCGACGCGGTCGCCGAACGCCTCGACTCCGTCCCCGGGGCATCCGTCGGCTTCACCGAGGACAGCATCGGCTACGTGCGCGCGACCGTGCCCACCGGCCGCGCCGACGCGGCCATCGACGAGGCCACCGGCCTCGACGCGGTGCGCGCCGTCGACCTGAACGACGTCATCCAGGTGCCCGACCCGCTGCCCGCGGCCGGCG
The DNA here is from genome assembly GCF_020410765.1 of Streptomyces marincola. NCBI lineage: Bacteria > Bacillati > Actinomycetota > Actinomycetes > Kitasatosporales > Streptomycetaceae > Streptomyces > Streptomyces marincola. Next base: position 2,175,359 of record NZ_CP084541.1, read on the forward strand.
CGTCCGCCCAGACGGCTTCGGCCGAGCGCCGCTACCCCGCGCCCGACGAGGACACCCGCGCCGAGAACCCGTACCAGCCCTCCCACGAGACCGGCGCCGTCGACTTCGTCGACGACCACCGCAGGTACGACGGGCGCGGCGTCACCATCGGTGTGCTCGACACCGGCGTCGACCTCGCCCACCCCGCGCTCCAGGAGACCACCACGGGCGAGCGCAAGATCGTGGACTCGGTCACCGCCACCGACCCGATCATCGACGGCGACGCCAGCTGGCGCCCGATGCTCACCGAGGTCAGCGGCCCCTCGTTCACGTACCAGGACCGCGAGTGGACCGCGCCCGAGGGCGACTACCTGATCAACGTGTTCTCCGAGCGCATCGCCATCGGCGAGATCGGCGGGGACGTGAACCGGGACGGCGACACCACCGACTCCTGGGCCCTGCTGTACGACGCCGAGGCCGGCACCGTCCGGGTGGACACGAACAACAACGGCGACTTCACCGACGACGCCGCGATGACGCCCTACCGCGAGAGCCACGACATCGGCGCGTTCGGCACCGACGACCCGGAGACGGAGATCGCCGAGGCGATACCGTTCGTCGTCGAGATCCGCGAGGACGTCCCGATGGACCCCTACGGCGGCGATTGGGTCGGCCAGACCAGGGACTTCGTCAACATCGGCATCGTCTCGGGACGGCACGGCACGCACGTCGCGGGCATCACCGCGGCGAACGGGCTGTTCGGCGGCAGGATGGACGGCGCCGCGCCCGGCGCGCAGGTCGTGTCCTCGCGCGCGTGCGTGTTCGGCGGCGGCTGCACCTACACCGCCCTGTTCGAGGGCATGATCGACCTCGTCGTCAACCGCGACGTCGACCTCGTCAACGTGTCCATCGGCGGGCTGCCCGCGCTGAACGACGGCAACAACGCGCGCGCCCACCTGTACACCGAGCTGATCGACACCTACGACGTCCAGCTGTTCATCTCCGCGGGCAACGACGGCCCGGGCACGAACACCGTCGGCGACCCCTCCGTCGCCGAGAAGGTCGTCAGCGTCGGCGCCTCGATCTCCCGCGAGACGTGGGCCGCGAACTACGGCTCCGGCGTGCGCACCCGCTACGCGATGCTGCCGTTCTCCTCGGCGGGGCCGCGCGACGACGGCGGCTTCAAGCCGACCGTCACCGGCCCGGGCGCCTCCATCAACACCATCCCGACCTGGCAGCCGGGCAACCCGGTGGCCGAGGCCGGCTACGCCCTGCCGCCCGGGTACGGCATGCTCCAGGGCACCTCGATGTCCTCGCCGCAGGTGGCGGGCGCCGCCGCCCTGCTGCTCTCCGCGGCCGGCCAGCGCGGCATCGACCTGTCGGCCGCCGACCTGCGCACCGCGCTGACCAGCTCGGCCGACCCGATCAGCGGCGTTCAGGCGCACGAGCAGGGCGCTGGACTCGTCGACGTGGAGGGCGCCTGGCGCCTGATCACGCGCGGCGCGACCGCGCACGAGTACGCCGTGCGGGCGCCCGTCGACCACGACATGGCCGAGTACCTGGCCGAGCCCGGCTTCGGCACCGGCGTCTACGACCGCGAATCGGCCCCGGCCGTCGGCGAGTCGGAGTCCTACGAGGTGACGATCACCCGCACCACGGGCCCCGAGCGCCCCGTGCGGCACTCGTTGCGGCTGGTCAACAACCACGAGCGCACGTTCCGCATCGACGGCCGCTCCACGGTGACGCTGCCGCTGAACGAGCCCGTGACCGTCACCCTCCAGGCCCGCCCGCGCTCGCTGGGCGCGCACAGCGCGGTCCTCGAAGTCGACGACCGCCGCACGCACGGCGTCGACCACCAGATCCTGGCCACCGTCATCGTGCCGCAGGAGCTCTCGGCGCCCGACTTCTCGGTCACCGCGTCAGGCACCGCGCAGCGCAACGACTCGACGTCCTACTTCGTCACCGTCCCCGAGGGCACCAGGACGCTCGAAGTCGCGATGAACGGCCTCGCCGAGGGCAGCCAGACGCGGTGGATCGCCATCACCCCGTGGGGCACGCCGGCCGACGAGTCGAGCACCACCATGTGCTACCCGAACTTCGACAACCCGGCCAACGAGTGCCGCCCCGACCTGCGGTCCTACGCCGACCCGACGCCGGGCGTGTGGGAGATCGAGGTCGAGTCCCGGCGCACCTCGCCGCTGCTGAACAACCCGTACGAGATCACCGCGACGGCGCTCGGCACCACGTTCAACCCGCAGACCCTCGAACTCGGACACGTCGACGCGGGCGTCCCCGCCAACGTCGCCTGGGGCGTCACCAACGACTTCGCGCCGCTCACGGGCACCGCGGAGTCGGGCGAGCTGGGCTCGGCGCTCGACGCGACCCCGGAGATCGGGCACGGCGAGTACCTGACGAACGAGGTCGTGCTCGGCGACGGCGTCTCCTCGTTCACCGCGACGATCGGCTCGCCCGCCGACCCGGGGGCCGACCTGGACCTGTTCGTGTACCGGGACGGCGAGCTGGTGGACAGCTCGACCAGCTCGGGCTCCGAGGAGACGATCCGGCTCGACGCGCCGGAGCCCGGCACGTACACCGTGGAGGTGCACGGCTACTCGGTGCCGCAGGGCACCACGACCTACGCGTACCGGGACGCCTACCTCAGCGAGGGGCTCGGCGTGATCACGGTCGACGAGGACCGCGTGATCGAGCTGGACACCGGCGAGACCACGTCGGTCCCCGCACAGATCACCGCGACCGCCGCGGCGGCCGAGGCCGGGCACGGGCGCGAGGTGTTCGGCGAGGTCCGGCTGCTGAACGAGGCCGGCACGCTCACCGGCAGCGGCCAGCTGGTCATCCACCACGTCACTCCGTAACCGGAGCGCGCCAGGGGCGGGCGGGCGGCCGGCGGGCCGCTCGCCCGCCCCTTCGCGTTCCGGCGTGGAAGACTGGCGCAGGCGACACGCAGAAGAAGGAGACCATCAGTGCCTGGCACGAATCTGACCCGGCAGGAGGCCCAGGAGCGGGCACGGCTGCTCGGTGTGGACAGCTACGACATCGCGCTCGACCTCTCAGGCGCCCGCGAAGGCGGCACCTTCAGGTCCGAGACCACCGTGCGCTTCACGGCGCGGGCCGCGGAGCCGGTCTTCGTCGACCTGATCGCGCCCCGGGTCCGCGAGGTGGTGCTCAACGGCGCGGCCCTCGACCCGGCCGAGGTGTTCGCCGACTCCAGGATCGCGCTGGCGGACGTGGCCGAGGGGGCCAACGAGCTGCGCGTGGTCGCCGACTGCGCGTACACCAACACCGGCGAGGGCCTGCACCGCTTCGTCGACCCCGTGGACGAACAGGTCTACCTCTACACGCAGTTCGAGGTCCCCGACGCCCGCCGGGTGTTCGCCTGCTTCGAGCAGCCGGACCTGAAGGCCACGTTCCGCTTCACCGTCACGGCCCCCGAGGGCTGGACCGTGGTCTCCAACTCCCCCACCCCGGAACCCGAGAACGGCGTCTGGCGCTTCGAGCCCACGCCGCGCATCTCCACCTACATCACCGCGCTGATCGCCGGGCCCTACCACTCGGTGCACAGCAGCTGGGAGGGCGCGGACCGGTCCGTTCCGCTCGGCCTCTACTGCCGCCCCTCGCTCGCCGAACACCTCGACGCCGACGCCCTGTTCGAGGTCACCAGGCAGGGCTTCGACTGGTTCCAGGAGAAGTTCGACCACCCGTACCCGTTCGCCAAGTACGACCAGCTGTTCGTGCCCGAGTTCAACGCGGGCGCCATGGAGAACGCAGGTGCCGTCACCATCCGCGACCAGTACGTCTTCCGGTCCAAGGTGACCGACGCGGCGTACGAGGTGCGGGCCGAGACCGTGCTGCACGAGCTGGCGCACATGTGGTTCGGCGACCTGGTCACCATGGAGTGGTGGAACGACCTGTGGCTCAACGAGTCGTTCGCCACCTACACCTCCATCGCCTGCCAGGCGCACGCCCCCGGCAGCCGCTGGCCGCACGCGTGGACCTCGTTCGCCAACCAGATGAAGACGTGGGCCTACCGGCAGGACCAACTGCCGTCCACGCACCCCATCATGGCCGAGATCCGCGACCTCGACGACGTGCTGGTCAACTTCGACGGCATCACTTACGCCAAGGGCGCGAGCGTGCTCAAGCAGCTCGTCGCCTACGTCGGGCAGGACGCGTTCTTCCGGGGCGTGCAGGCGTACTTCAAGCGCCACGCGTGGGGCAACACCCGCCTCACCGACCTGCTCACCGCTCTTGAGGAGACCAGCGGCAGGGACCTCAAGTCCTGGTCGCGCGCGTGGCTTGAGACCGCGGGCATCAACGTGCTGCGGCCCGAGCTGGCGGTCGACGCGGACGGCACCATCACCGCGTTCGCCGTCCGCCAGGAGGCGCCCGCGCTGCCCGCCGGGGCCTCGGGCGAGCCCGTGCTGCGCCCGCACCGCATCGCCATCGGGCTGTACGCGCTGCGCGAGGGCCGGCTGGAGCGCACCGACCGGATCGAGCTCGACGTCGACGGCGAGCTGACCGAGGTCCCCGAACTCGTCGGCCGGGCGCGGCCCGACGTGCTGCTGCTCAACGACGACGACCTGTCGTACGCCAAGGTGCGGCTCGACCCCGACTCGATGGCCGCGGTCACCGCCCACCTGGGCGACTTCACCGAGTCGCTGCCGCGCGCGCTGTGCTGGGCCTCGGCGTGGGACATGACGCGCGACGGCGAGATGGCCGCCCGCGACTACCTCGCGCTGGTCCTGTCCGGCATCGGCAAGGAGACGGACATCGGCGTGGTGCAGACGCTGCACCGACAGGTGAAGCTCGCGCTCGACCTGTACGCGGCGCCCGAGTGGCGCGAGACGGGCCTGGCGACCTGGTCGGACGCGACGCTCGAACGGCTGCGCGAGGCCGCGCCCGGCAGCGACCACCAGCTGGCGTGGGCGCGGGCGTTCATCGCCACCGCGCGCACCGGGGAGCAGCTCGACCTGCTGGCCGCGCTGCTCGACGGCTCGGAGAGCATCGGGGGGCTCGCCGTGGACACCGACCTGCGCTGGGCGCTGGTGCAGCGGCTCGCGGCCACGGGCCGGGCCGACACGGCCCTGATCGACGCCGAGCTGGCGCGCGACGCCACGTCGGCGGGCGAGCGGCACGCGGCGGCGGCCAGGGCGGCGCGCCCGCTGCCGGAGGCGAAGGCCGAGGCGTGGGCGTCGGTGGTGGAGAGCGACACGCTGCCCAACGCCCTTCAGGAGGCCGTGATCTCCGGCTTCGTGCAGACGGACCAGCGCGAGCTGCTTGCGCCGTACACGGAGAAGTACTTCGCCGTTCTGAAGGACGTGTGGGCGGGCCGCAGCCACGAGATGGCGCAGCAGATCGCGGTCGGCCTCTACCCGGCGATCCAGGTCTCCCGGCAGACGCTTGAGGTCACCGACGCCTGGCTGGCGACCGCCGAGCCCTCGGCGGCCCTGCGCCGCCTGGTCACCGAGTCCCGCGCGGGCATCGAACGCGCGCTGACCGCCCAGGCCGCCGACGCGGCGACCGACTGACCGCCCGCCCCCGGCGGCGCCCCGGTCCCGTTCCCGGCAGGGGAACGGGACCGGGGCGCGTCGCGCGGCACGGCGGGCGTAATGACGAACGGCGTCTCCTCTTCGGCCTCGTGGAGACTCGTGGAGAATGGCCTGTCGCGCCGGGCGAGCGCTGCCCCAGGTTCTCCCTTATTCACTCGGCGTGCTGTTCCCACCAGTCCTGGAAGGGAACGGCGTGCCCGAGTGCCGCGTCTCGGTACCCGACGAACTCTTGCGCCCGTGCACCGGTGAGCACTGCGTAGCCGGTCATCGTTCCGTCTCGGTACTCCATGGGCACCGAGAACGCTTCGTCGAACATCCAGAAGTCCCCGATCCCCGCGACCGGATTGGGGCTGTCCGTGACATCCAGGATGAAGAATTCCTCCCCAGCGGTCGCGTTGGTTCTGTAGCCCCATCCGAGTCCGAACCGCAGATAGGGCGTGAGCGGACGGGACAGAACATGAACCCGGTAGATCCGCTTGCCCTCGCCGACATGGCCGCTGACTTCGGAGAGCCAGTCGGAGTTGTAGCTGTCGGGCTTCTTCTCACCTGCCAGGAAAGCCCGGTAGGCGTCCGTGCTCCCCGAGCCGCTGTAGTCGTCGAGCGTCTCCAACCGGAACGCTTCCCGGCGGAAGGTGTCGAACAGCTCACCGAGCGCCGGTTGTTTTCCGGTGTCGGATGCAGTCATGGGAAATCGCCTTCTTGATCAACGAGGGCGGGATCTCGACGACACCTTCATACGCGGGCGACTGCGGCTGACTGACCGCTCACCCCCCGACCCCCGTTCCCCGCCTCCAGTCACGGGGACGGGGAACAGGACCGGGGGCCTCGTACAGCAGGACGACACCGCCTCCACCGGCTGGGCCGTCGTGCTGTTCCGGCCTCCTCACGACGGGGTACCGTCCCAAGTGTCATGCTGCGGAGGGAGTTCAGCATGTCACCCGATGGAGGCACCAACGAGGACGTCGAGCGACTGGGGAGCCTGATCCGGCGCCTGCGCGAGGACGCCGGCATGTCCCAGGGCGAACTGGCAGCCGCGGCGGAACGTCACCAGCCGCGATCGCACGGCGGGCTCGACATCGGCCAGATCTCCCGCTGGGAGCGTGAGGTGCGGCTGATCGGCCCGTACTGGCTGCCCGCCATGGCCGAGGCCCTGGGCGTTCCGGAGGAACGGCTGCGCCGGGCCCGGGCCGCGAGCAAGGCGGCTCGGCGGCGGGTGCGTGGCCCGCAACCCACCGGAGTGGACGCGGTACTGCGGGACTTGCTGCCGCCGGACGAGCCACTGGCCGCCGTCGAGACCCGGGCCGGGGCCCGCGTGGGCATGCGGGACGCCGACCGGATACTGCGTCGGGCACACGCTCTGCGGCTGGCCGATGACCTCGTGGCCGGTGGCGACCTGGTCGACGCCGCCATGCGGGAGTTGAACGCCGCGCGCGAGTTGTTCAACGCCGGCTCGCACAGCGAGATCGGTGGTCTTCGCACGCGCGCTCACCTAAGGTCTGTCCCGTAACTGCTGGGCGCGGGTGAGATGATCTTGCCGTGTCTGGTGTGATCACGGCGTCGGAGCCCTCCTGGATAGCCCCGTTCACCGGGCTGAGCCCGCGCCAGTTCGGCAGGCTGATCACCGCGCTCCGGCGGGAAGGTGCGGATCCGGTGCGCAAGGGCCGGCCTTGGAGCCTGCCCCTGGAGGACCGCGTGCTCCTGGTCGCCGCCTACTGGCGGACCAACCTCACCCTGCGCCAACTGGCCCCGCTGTTCGGGGTGTCCAAGTCGGCGGCCGACCGCATCATTGACCACCTCGGACCCGCGCTCGCCCTCCAGCAGCGCAAGCGGTTCCGCAAGGACACCGTGCTGATCGTGGACGGCACTCTCGTTCCCACCCGCGACCACACCGTCGCCGAGCAATCGAAGAACTACCGGTACTCCACCAGCCACCAGGTCGTCATCGACGCCGACACCCGGCTCGTCGTCGCCGTCGGCCGACCGGTCGCAGGCAACCGCAACGACTGCAAGGCGTGGGAGCTGTCCGGCGCGAAGGACGCCGTCGGCAAAGCCACGGTCATCGCGGACGGCGGCTACCGGGGTACCGGCCTGGTCATCCCGCACCGCCGCGAAGCAGGCCAGACCGAGCTCCCGGACTGGAAGGAGGAACACAACGCCTCCCACCGGAAGGTCCGTGCTCGTGTAGAGCACGTCTTCGCGCGGATGAAGGGCTGGAAGATCCTTCGCGACTGCCGACTGAAAGGTGACGGCGTCCACCACGCCATGCTCGGCATCGCCCGCCTGTACAACCTCGTCCTCGCTGGGTGACGCAGAAACCAGCAGACCACCAACACGTCGAAGATCATTTACGGGACAGACCTTAGCAGGCCGCCGACTGGCGCGCTTCCATGTTCGTGGAGTGTCCTTCGCGCGGAGGGGTGGCGCGATCACTATCTCCGGTCCACCCCGATTGGGACCGTACTCTGGCAGTCAGTGCTCAACGCCCCCGAAGGGGAAAAGCCATGATCGATGTGCCAGAGCTGCCCATCGGGCAGCGCATCAAGTACTACCGAATGAAGTCGGGAAAGTCCCAAGCGGCGCTCGGCGGACTTGTAGGCCGTTCCGAGGACTGGGTCAGCAAAGTGGAGCGGGGGCTGATTCCGGTTGATCGGCTGTCTTTGCTGCTGGAGATCGGCCGTGTCCTCGGTGTCTCCGACCTGGCCGATCTGATCGGCCCGGCGGTCAGCCTCAACGTGGCGGGCCGACCGGAACATCCGGCGGTCCCGCGTATCCGCCGTGCGCTGAACACCCCGCCCAGCCAGCTCAGCTCGGGCCTGCCTGGCGAACCGCTGACCGTGGCCGAACTGGCCACGCGGGTGGCTGAGACCTGGCAGATCTACGAGACGCAGACGGAACGGTACGGCCCGGTCGGCGGTCTCCTGCCCGGACTGCTGGCCGAGGCGTACCTGACCGTCCGCACCGCCACGGGCCCGTCCGAGGAGGCAGCGGCTGCCCGCGAACTGGTGTCCCTGCTGCACCTGCACCAGGTGTACCTACGTCGGGTCGGTGAAAGGAGGTTGTCGCTGCTCGCCGCCGACCGGGCGATGCAGATCGCCGACGACACGGAGGACCCAGCGCTGATCGCCGCCGCCGCCTGGAACGTCGCCGGCATCCTCGTATCGAGCGGCGACACGCACGAGTCGTTGGACCTCGCGCGTTCCACGATCGAGCACGTGCGTCCTGGTGATGACGCGACGCCGGACCATCTGTCCGCGTTCGGCGCGCTGCACCTCGTCGGGGTCATCGCAGCCGTGCGGGGCGGCAACGGGCCTGCGGCGTGGGACCTGTTGCGGGAAGCCGACCGGATCGCCGCTCGGCTCGGGACGGACCGGAACGACTTCCACACTGCTTTCGGGCCGACGAACGTGGCGATGCACAGCGTGCACCTGGCGGCCGAGGAGGGCGACGCCGCCGAGGCGCTGCGCCTCGCCGACAATGTCGAGGTACCCGCACCGGGCGGGGTACTTCCGTTGGAGCGGACGACCCGCTACCTCGTGGAAGTGATGCACGCCAACCGGCTGACGGGCGACGACTTCGCCACCATTTACATGCTCAAACAGATTCGCGAAGCGTCACCCGAGGAGATTCAATACTTCCCTCTTGTGCGTGACGCCATTCAGCACCTGCTCAAACGGGACAGGCCCCAGTACCGCGCGGACCTGCGCAATCTCGCCCACCATGTCGGGGTACTCAGCGTCGCCTGACCCGGAAACTGCTGCACCCCGGAAGAATATTCCGGGGTGCACTGTCTTTTCGCCGCAACCATCTGTGACATGACGGCGACTCAGAGACGAGGCACCGGCGGTAGCACCGCCAACCCCGCCCCCGGACTACGCATTCGACAGGCTGGCCCAGTCCGCCGTACTGAGGCGGGCAGGATCGCGGTGCCGCTCGAAGTGGAACACGACAGAACCTTGATCGGTGTCGGCCACCTGGTCCTGACACACAGCGAGGCCACTGCCCTGCTGGCCACCCTCAGCCGCATGCTGGTGCAGCCGTGACAGCCCCCAGGACGGTCCCCGAGTGGATGCCCTCCGGGCTCGCGGCAATCCTGTCTTCCGGTCAGTGGCGGGATGCGGTGCGCACCCCGTCGCTTGTCGAGACGCGTGTCGTCGGTGTGCTGCGTGACCGTTCCGGGCCGGTGGTCGCGGACCGGTTCGCGCGGACGATGACGTGGTTCGTTCCGACGGGGGCGACGGCCGGGTGGGACGCCCGGCTGCTGGGCGTGCAGGTCCTCGGGCGCGGGCTCGCGCTCCTCGTGGCGCCCGCTGACGCGCTCGACCCGCGCCGGTCGGTCGTCTGGTGGGCGATCCCTCCGAACGCCCTGAGTATGACCGGCTCCGGCGTTCCGCTCGACGCGTTGCGGGGGGCCCGATGAGCGCGGCGGCGAGCGGCCGTGCGCGGCACCGGCGCCGTCCGCGCCGCCTTGCCCGGGCCGTGCGGTGGTGCCGTGGGCGTGCCGGTGAGCTGCTGATCGCGGTGAACTGCGTCGTTCTGGCCTTCCTGTGGGTCGCCTACTTCGTTCTCGTCCCGTAGGAGCGTTGCTGTGTCCACATCCGCATGTCTTCATGGCGGTGAGCTGGTGTCGCGGTGGGACGGGAAGCACTGCCCGAGCTGCGACGCCCTGATCTACGCGGCCAAGGTATGCATCGGCCCCCTCCCGGAACCGCCCGCGCCCGAGCCCGGGCCCACCCGGGACGAGGAGGCGAACCAGTGAAGGGGGTGCTCGTCGCCATGGAGATCGACGCCCGCACGGTCGCCGTCGGGGACCAGGTCATGATCGGCGGCCAGAGCTTCGTGGTGCGCGACTTGACCGCGCTGGGCGCGGGGCGCAAACGGCTGGAGTTCCACTCGGGCGAGACGTTCGTCATGAACCGCACCACCATCCTGTGGGCCGCCCGCCGCCACGACCCCCGCATCCCAAGGGGCCGCCCCTGGTGACCACCAGCCGCACCCGCGCTGCGGACCCTCGCCCCTCGATCCATCGCTCGACGATGCCAGGGTCGAGAAGCCTCTTCCAGTGTGGCAGCAGCACCGGCCGAATGGGCGTGAGCTGGCTCAACGGCCTCTCTCCACGCCCACAACCCGCCCGATAGCGCAGCCGATAAGCGCTCGGACCAGTTTTCAGCCGAACTGCCAGTGCGATCCCCCCTGAAGGCGCGTATCCGCCCCCGGGGGCAGTCGCCCTGGGTAGCGTTTCAGTGACGCCAAGCACGACTGCCGTCAGCCTCTCCACCAAAGGAACAGGTAATCGGATGACCGCGATTGACGACTCCACCGTCCGCAGCCCGGACGCACTCCGCGCGGACATGGTCCGCGCGCTCCGCGCGGAGGACGGGGTCAGGACCGAGCCCGTAGCCGCGGCGTTCAGCACCGTACCGCGGCACAGGTTCGCACCGGACGCGTCGCCGGAGGTGGCCTACAGCCTGCACAGCATCGTGCCGGTCAAAAAGGACGAGCACGGATCGGACGTCAGCGTCATGTCCACCGCGCACCTCCAGGCCGTCATGCTGGAACAGGCCGAGATCGAACCCGGGATGCACGTGCTGGAGATCGGTTCCGGTGGGGTCAACGCCGCTTACCTTCAGGAACTGGTCGGTACCGCGGGCGAGGTCACCACCGTCGACATCGACCGTGATGTCCTCGCCCGGGCCCGCCGGTGCCTCGATGACGTCGGGTACACCCAGGTGAAGACCGTCCTTGCTGACGGTGAGCATGGTGTTCTCGAGGGCGCTCCGTATCACCGGATCATCGTGACCGCTGCGGCGTGGGACATCCCGCCGTCGTGGATCAGCGGACTTACGGAGAAGGGCAGGATCGTCGTCCCGCTCACGGTGCACGGCACGACCCGCAGCATCGCGTTCGACCGCGACGGGGATCGCCTCATCAGCCACTCGTACCGCCTGGCGAACTTCGTTCCCATGCAGGGCGAGGGCGCCGCCGACGAGCGCAAGGTGATGCTCCGGGAGGGCGTCGTGTTGCGGACCGACGACGCGCGGGTGCCCTTGGCGCCCCAGGCACTCGACGCGGCCCTGAACGGGTCTCGGCTGGAACGCTGGTCCGGTGCCGCCTACGACCTGCCGGACGAACTGGACCTGTTCCTCACGCTGAACCTGTCCAGCCCGGCCCGGCTGCACGCCGCCCCGGGCATCGTGGACAGCGGGCTGGTGGAAGCCTCCGCCCTCAGGGGCGTACCCGCCCTGGTGGGCCGGGACAGCATCGCCTACCGCACCCGCCGTGAGAACGCCGGGACCGGCGGGTTCGAGAGCGGTGTCATCGCCCACGGTTCGCAGGCCGAAGCGCTGGCCGACCAGTACACGGACCTCCTCCGCCGCTGGGCGCAGAACCACCGCCGACGGGGAGCCGCGACGCTCCGCTACCTGCCGGGGCCCGCCCCGCCCCCCCTGCCCGAGGCCGCCGTGCCGCGTCGACACGGCATCGTCACGGCGACCTGGGCCTGAAAGCTCCGGAGCCGGTGGGTTCCGGAACCGTGCACCACTCCTCGATGCCAACGGAAAGCCTCGCGGCATCCGCTCATTCGGCGGGTGTCCTGATGTCGTCCGGTGAACCGGCGGACTGGGAGCTCGACGTGAGCATCGTCGAGGGCGGCCCCGCCGCGGACCAGCTCATCCGCTTGACGGGCGACGGCTGCAACTCCACGTGCGCCACCGCGTGCGTGAGCTGCCCGTAGCAGTACCGACCGCGTAGTTCGCGGTGTCCGGTCGCAGCCGCGCAATGGACGCGGCCGGACGCCGTACGGCCACAGGAAGGGCATATGTATCGCTACGCCGATGCAGCGCTGATCCGGGGTGCTGCCATCCGCGGCGACCAGCGGATCGGCTGGCCTGACCTCGTGAGCGGCGCCGCGAACGCGATGTCGTGGCGAGTGTGGCCACAGCAGATGTGGGCTGCGTTGTTCTGGCCTTCCTGTGGGTCGCCTACTTCGTTCTCGTCCCGTAGGAGCGTTGTTGTGTCCACATCCGCATGTCTCCATGGCGGTGAGCTGGTGTCGCGGTGGGACGGGAAGCACTGCCCGAGCTGCGACGCCCTGATCTACGCGGCCAAGGTATGCATCGGCCCCCTCCCGGAACCGCCCCCGCCAGAGCCCGGGCCCGGGACCGCCCCGGACGAGGAGGCGAACCGGTGAAGGGGGTGCTCGTCGCCGTGGAGATCGACGCCCGCACGGTCGCCGTCGGGGACCAGGGACCACCAGCCGCGCCCGCGCCAGGCGCGCCCCGAGCCCCCGGGGGCAGCCGCGCCCCGCCAGGACTCCCCCGCGCCCGCACGACGTCGGCGGGGTTGGCCCAGCGGGCGTGGAGGACAGTTCACGCCACCGCCGACGGCCGTTCGCTCCCGGGGCTTGCTCGGAGGTGGCCGCGCCGTGGGGAATCCTGCGGATCTGCTGCCGTGTTGGGCCGACAGCCATACCGGCGAACCCGTCTCGTTCAGGAGGTCACTTCATGCCGGAGTCAAAGATCGATGCCATCGTCTTCGACGTGCTCGGCACGCTCGTCGACGAGCCCGCCGGTATCCGCGCCGGCATTCGCGGACTCGACCCATCGCTCGACGAGTCCAGGGTCGAGCAGCTTCTGTCGCAGTGGCAGCAGCACATCGAGCGTGAGCAACGTCGGGTCCTCGATGGCGCCCGGCCCTACCTCGCCAGCGACGTCCTCGATCTGGAGGCCGCCCGGCTCGTCGCCGGTGCCGTCGGAGTCGACGACCCGGCCGCCGTGGCGGCGCTCGCCCTCTCGGGTCGCAGGGTCCCGCCCTGGCCGGACACCGTGGCCGGGCTCGCCCGACTCGCCGAACGGTTTCCGCTGATCGGACTCTCCAACGCGAGCCGGACGGCGCTGCTGGGTCTCAACGCCCACGCAGGACTGCGCTGGCACCAGGCCCTGTCCGCCGAAGACGCCCGGACGTACAAGCCGGACCCGGCGGTCTACCAGCTGGCCGTCACCGTCTCAGGAGGACCGCCCGAGCGGCTCCTCATGGTCGCCGCCCACGCCTGGGACCTGCGCGGAGCACAGGAACTCGGCCTGCGCACCGCCTACGTCGCCCGCCCCGTCGGCGACCCGCCCGCCTCCTCGGACAGGTTCGACCTGCACGCCGACGGCCTGGCCGATCTGGCCGACCGACTCGACCGTTTCTAGCGCTGGAGCCGGTGGCCCCACGGTGAGCGCACGCAGGCCCAGCCAGATCCGCGTGGTGCGGCCGGAGGCGCGGACGCCGCCGTTCCGTTCGGCGGCCCGTCGCGGCGTGGTCGTCAGCCGTGGGGTGGCTGGGGGATGCGTCACGGGGGCGCGGTTCCTCCGGGGCGGCCGGGGTGTCAGTGGCCCGTGCAAGCATGAGCGCATGCGTTCTTCACCCCAGTTCGTCACCGTCGGTCCCGGACACCGGCTGGCGGTCCGGCGTCCGCGCCGCGACGGGGTGCCGCTGCTGCTCCTGCACGGCTTCCCCTGCACCAGCCTGATCTGGTCGCACACCATCGAGCCGCTGGCCGCGGCCGGTTTCGACGTGGTCGCCCCCGACTTGCGCGGCTACGGCGACTCGGACTTCGCCCCGGACGGGTTCTACGACTTCGCGGCGTTCAACGCCGACCTGATGGGCTTGTTCGACGCCCTCGGCTGGGAGCGCGCCGTGGTGGCGGGCCACGACCTCGGCGCGATGGTGGCGATCGACATGGCCAACCGCTACGCGGAGCGCGTCGACCGTCTCGTGGTGCTCGACGACTCGATGCCCGACCTGCCGGAGGCGTTCGCCGCGGCGGGCATCCCCGCCGGGACCCGGAAGCCGCACGTCTACGACTACCAGCGGCGGCAGGGCCTGCACGCCGACGAGCTCGTCGCCGAACTCGACACCCCGGATCGGCGGCGCCGCTACATAGCCGAGTTCTTCGGGCACCGGATGTGGTGCCCGCCGAACGCGTTCAGCGAGGCCGACCTCGCGCTGCTGACCGAGCCGTACGCCGACGCCGAGCGGCTGCGGGCCTCCTTCGCCGACTACGAGGTGGTCATGGGCGCCCGGGAGATGTCAGGTCCTGAGCTCATCGACCGGCCGGTCGAGCAGCCGGTGCTGGTGCTCATCGGCCCCGACCAGGTCACGCTGGGCGAGCACATAGCCGAGCGGTGCGCGATCGCCTTCCCGCAGGTCGTGGGCCCGTTCTGGGTGCCAGGAGCGGGCCACTTCATGCCGTGGGAGAAGCCCACGGTCGTGCACCGGGCGATCCGGTCGTTCTGCGGGGACCTGCTGGTCCGCTCCTGACGCCGGGGCGCAACGCCCCACCCGCCGCTCGGCCAGGGGGCTACGGGGCGGCGATGAGGTAGCGGACGTCGGTGTCGATCTCCGTCTGTCGGCCGCCGCTCCCGACGAGCAGCGTCCCGTCACCGCGGATCGTCGCCGTGCCGGCGCTCAGTTGCCGCTGCTCGGTGGCCCGGCCCACGTCGGCGTCGACCCAGCGCCCCTCGTGCAGCCGCCGCTGGTACTGCTCGGGCGCGGTGCTCTCCTGCGACCACGTGTCCCCCTCGTCGATCTCGTAGCTCACGTGCAGGCTGCCGTCCGGGTCCCACCACATGCTGTCGATGTACGCGTCGACGCCCTCGCACTCGGTGCCGGGCGCCGCGAGCACCGGCGCCGTCTCGCCCCGGCCCGACGCGACGTCGACGACGGTCACCGTGGTGCACGCGTACTCCTGGCTGCCCGTCAGCGCCACGCGGGTGCCGTCCGGGCTGAAGGCCGCCTCCTCGATGGCGTCCGGCCGTCGCGGGTCGAGCCGGCGCGGCTCGTCGTCCGGGGTCACCAGGAACGCGGGCATCAGGTCGTCGCCCGGCAGCGAGCCGTGCGGGTAGGCGGCCAGGGCCGCGCCCTCGGTGCCCGCGATGAGGTTCGGGACGACCCGTTCGTCCAGGAAGCCGTCCTGTTCCGGCAGCGTGACGTCCGTGGGCCGGGGTGTCGGCGCGGCGTCGGCGAGGTCGGTGACCACGAGCCGGTTCTCGCCGTCGAGCCACGCGATCCGGCTGCCGCCGATGGGCGCGACGACCTGGCAGTGGCATTCCGTCTGGCGCGCCTCGCAGCCCTCGCACGGCACGGACCTGGTCTCGCCGGTGTCGGCCGAGATCACGACGATCTCGTCGAGGAGGGAGGGCAGGACGAACGCGTGCCGGCCGTCGCTGGTGAACAGCGGGCGGCCGGCGAGGAAGAGGGGATCGCTGCGGCCGATCTCCTCGCCGCCGTCCATGACGATCAGTTGGCTCCGCGTGTCCGTCCAGCTCTGCCCGAACTCGACCTTCACGTACGCGTAGCCGCCCGCCGACGGGGGCGGGGCGGGGGACGGGGACGGGGACCCGCTGCCCGAGGGGGCGTCCCCGTCCCCGGAACACCCGGCCGACGCGGCGGCGAGTGCCGCCACGAGTACGCCGACCACGAACGTTCGCCTGTGCGTCATGACCACCTCCGGAGCAGATGCGCAGTTCTACTCCCGCGGGCCGGGAGGGGTCACGGGCCGCGCGGTCACGGGGCCGGCTTGGTCCACGATGGCGGAGAGCAGATGTTCACCACATCGGAAGGCGCCAGGGATTCGGACGGACCGCTCCTCGCGGCGGAACGTCCGTGCGTTCACGGACACCGACGTGCTGAACCCAACGATCCGAGTGCGGTCAGCTCATGACGGGCTCACCACAGGGGGCGGTCTGCCCGGCTCAGGTCGCGGTACCGATCGAATGCCTCGCGGGCGTCCGGGACCAACTCCTGCTGCCGGACGAGGGACTCAAGCTCCGGCCCTGTGAGCCAGTCGTGCCAGGCGACTTCCTGGACACTCGGCCGGACGGATGCCGTAACGACGACCTCGTGCAGTCCGAGCCAGTAGGGACTGATCGCCCCCGCGCACAAAAATTTGAGCACGAAGCGCGGGGCAGCACGAACGCCCAGTTCCTCGGACAGTTCCCGGGCTGCCGTCTGCTCGTACGATTCGCCGACATCAGCGGCGCCGCCAAGCATCCAGTTGTACTGACCGGGGAAGCGGGATGAATCGTCCGGGCGGCGATGAACCAGGAACCGTCCGTCTTCGTCGCGGCACACGATCGTGGCGATGCGATGCAACCAGCCCTCACGGATCGCTTCGGCCCGGTCAACGACTCCCAGCACCTGGTCCTGCTCGTCGACGCGCTCAACCAGTTCACCCATGGGCCACACGATGCCAGGGGCTGCTCGCGGCGGCGCCAGTGGGTTCTCACGCCGGCTCGCGCCGCCGACAGGGCCGAGGCAGAGGCGGCTGAGAACCCATCGCGGCCCCCGGGGCAGAGCGCCGCCGCCCCGGGTCAGCCACACGAACAGAGCCGGCGGCAGGAGCCTCCCTGGACTTCTGCTGTTCATTCTCCTGGACCAAGCCACGGGGCCGCCGGGGGCGGCGCGGCGCGGTCAGCCGGTGATGCGGCCGATGCCTCCGTACCACGAGACGTCGGCGTGGGCGGGGCGCTCGGCCTCGGGCACGGTGGCGCGCCAGTCGGAGACGACCTGGATGCCCGGTTCGACGATGTCGAGCCCGTCGAAGAACGCGGTGAACTGCCCCTTGTCGCGCAGCGTCAGCGGCACGCCCTGCGAACGGTAGGCGGTCTGCACGCCGAGCGCGGCCTCGGGCGCGATGTCGGCCGTGGCGTGGGACAGGATGACGTGGCTGCCCGCGGGCACCGCGTCGCACAGCGTGCGGACGATGCCCGCCGGGTCCTCGTCGTCGCCGACGAAGTGCAGCACGGCGACGGCCAGGATGCCGACCGGCTGGTCGAAGTCGATGAGCCGCCGCGTCTCCGGGTGGTCGAGAACGGACCGCGGGTCGCGGATGTCGCCCTGGATCACGGCCGTGTTCGCGTCCCTGGCCAGCAGCGCGCCGCCGTACACGAGGACGATCGGGTCGTTGTCGACGTACACGACGCGCGCGTCCTCGGCCTCGCGCTGCGCCACCTGGTGGACGTTCTCGGCCGTGGGCAGCCCGGAGCCGAGGTCGAGGAACTGCCGTATCCCCGCCTCGCGCACGAGGTGACTGACCGCGCGGCCGAGGAACTTGCGGTTCTCCCTGGCCGCGGTCCGCAGCAGCGGGAACGACACGAGCGCCTTTTCCGCCGCGTCGCCGTCCGCCGCGTAGTGGTCCTTGCCGCCCAGCAGGTAGTCGTACATCCGGGCGGAATGCGGCTGGTCCGTCCGCAGGTCCACCGGCTCCTCTGGACTCACGCCGCTCACCGCACTCATCGGACACCTCTCGTTTCGAACTCGCCAGGGGCCACCGGGCCGGGCCCGGGCCTGACCCGGCTCGTCACGGTCAACCTCGGGCAGGTTAACGCGCGTTGGCCTGTGCGTCAGCACACAGGCGGGCCGCCGCGGGCATTCCTCCCACTTCTCCCGCTTGGGCCGCCCCCGCGTTCCCGCGCCGGCGTGGGCCGTCCGGGTGAGGTCGAACGGCGCGCCCCGCGTCCGCGCGGCGCGGCGGCGCCGCGCGGTTTTCGATGGCGGGGCGGCGGGGTAACCGGCCCCGGGCCCCGGTGCGGGGCCGTGCCGACGGCGGCGGAGGTGCGGAATGGCGGCGCGTGAGCGACGGATCGTCGACCCGTGGGGTGAGCGCACCCCGTACGGGCGGGGCGAACCCTGGCCGGTGCGGGTGGACACCCACCTGGCGCCCGGGGTCGCGGGGGACGCGGTGGAACGCTGGGTGCCGGCGGCCTCGTTGCTGCACTCCAACGGCGACGCGATGGACATCGCGGTGCGCGGGGGCCGCATCGTCGGGGTGCGCGGGCGGGCCCACGACCGGGTGAACCGGGGGCGCCTCGGCCCCAAGGACCTCTTCGGGTGGCAGGCGAACGCCTCCCGGGACCGGCTCACCCGCCCGCTGGTCAGGCGCGGCGGCCGGCTGGTCGAGACGGACTGGGACACGGCCATGGGCCTGGTGGCCGAACGGAGCCGCGCCCTGCTCGCCGAGCACGGCCCCTCCTCGCTCGGCTTCTACACCTCGGGCCAGCTGTTCCTTGAGGAGACGTACACCCTCGCCGTCATCGCGCGGGCCGGTCTCGGCACCAACCACATCGACGGCAACACGCGGCTGTGCACGGCGACGGCGGCCGAGGCGCTGAAGGAGACGTTCGGCTGCGACGGCCAGCCGGGCTCCTACGCCGACGTCGACCACGCGGACACGATCGCGCTGTTCGGGCACAACGCGGCCGAGACGCAGCCCGTGCTGTGGATGCGCGTCCTCGACCGGCTCGACGGCCCCGACCCGCCGCGTCTGCTGTGCGTGGACCCGCGCGCGACGCCGGTGGCCCGGCGCGCCGACGTGCACCTCGCGCCGCGCCCCGGCACCAACCTGGCGCTGATGAACGCGCTGCTGCACGAAGTGATCAGAGCCGGTCACGTGGATGAGCGCCGGGTCGCGGAGCACACGGTCGGTTTCGACGAGCTGCGCGCCGCCGTCTCGGAGTGCACGCCCGCGTGGGCGGCGGAGATCTGCGACGTCCCGGCCGAGGACATCGTCGCGGCGGCCCGGCTGCTCGGCGGCGCCCGGCGCCTGCTGAGCACCGTGCTCCAGGGCTTCTACCAGTCGCACCAGGCGACGGCGGCCTCGGTGCAGGTCAACAACCTGAACCTGCTGCTCGGCATGGTGGGCCGCCCGGGCGCCGGCATCCTCCAGATGAACGGGCAGCCCACCGCGCAGAACACCCGCGAGTGCGGCGCCAACGGCGACCTGCCCGGGTTCAGGAACTGGCAGAACCCCGACCACGTCGCGGACCTCGCCCGGGTCTGGAACGTCGACCCGGAGACCATCCCGCACTGGGCGCCGCCGACGCCCGCGCTCCAGATCTTCCGGTACGCCGAGCAGGGCTCCCTCCACATGCTGTGGATCAGCGGGACCAACCCCGCGGTCTCGCTGCCCGAGCTGGCGCGCATCCGGTCGGTGCTGTCGCAGGAACGGCTGTTCGTGGTCGTGCAGGACCTGTTCCTGACCGAGACCGCGCAGTTGGCCGATGTGGTGCTGCCCGCGGCGACGTGGGGCGAGAAGACCGGCACGTTCACCAACGCCGACCGCACCGTCCACCTGTCGGAACAGGCCGTCGCCCCGCCCGGCGAGGCGCGCTCCGACCTGGACATCCTCCTCGACTACGCGCGCCGCATGGACTTCCGCGACCGGTCCGGGGGGCCGCTGGTCTCGTGGCACGACCCGCCCTCGGCGTTCGCCGCGTGGCAGCGGTGCAGCGCCGGGCGGCCGTGCGACTACACGGGCCTGAGCTACGACCTGCTGCGCGCGCGGGGCGGCATCCAGTGGCCGTGCACGGCCCAGGCGCCGGAGGGCACGGAACGCCTGCTCACCGACGGCGTCCCGTGGGCCGCCGCCGAGGTGTGCGAGACCTACGGCCGCGACCTGATCACCGGCGCATCCGTCGATCCGAGCACCTACCGCA
Organism: Streptomyces marincola; assembly: GCF_020410765.1. NCBI lineage: Bacteria > Bacillati > Actinomycetota > Actinomycetes > Kitasatosporales > Streptomycetaceae > Streptomyces > Streptomyces marincola. Next base: position 2,195,379 of record NZ_CP084541.1, read on the forward strand.
CGCTGAACCCCGACGGCAAGGCCGTGCTGAAGGCCGCCGAGTACCTGCCGCCGCACGAGGAGCCGTCGGAGGACTTTCCGTTCCGGCTCACCACGGGCCGCACCATCTACCACTTCCACACCCGCACGAAGACCGGCCGCGTCCCCGAACTGAACGCCGCCGCGCCCGACATGTGGGTCGAACTGTGCGCGGCGGACGCCGCGGGGCTCGGCCTGGCCGCGGGCAACCTGGTCGAGGTGACCACGCCGCGCGGCAGCGCGCGCGGCGTGCTGCGGATCGGGGACATGCGGCGGGGGACGGTGTTCATGCCGTTCCACTACGGCTACTGGGACACCCCCGCGGGCCACCGGCCGCCCGAGGGCGAGCCGGGGCGCGCGGCGAACGAGACGACGGTCACGGACTGGGACCCGGTCTCCAAACAGCCGCTGTACAAGACGGCCGCCGCGCGCGTCACGCTCGTCGCGCGCGGCGAGGGAACGGAAGGGGGCACGCGATGAAGGGCGTCGCCGGCCTGCTGAACGCGCTCCACCGGGGCGAGACCGCGCTCGCCGCGCACCTGCTCGCCGTGGCCGACCGGCACCGCGCGGAACACGAGGTGCACCACGTGGCCACCGACCTCGCCCGCTGGTCGCGCCGGCACGGCGAGCTGATCGCGGACGCGGCGCCGCGCTACGGCGGCGCGACCGGGCCGGGAGGCGGGCAGGAGGCGGCCGGGCGGGGCGCGGAGGACAGCGACGACGTGCCGCCGCTGCTGCTTGACCTGCGCGCCCTCCACCTCGCGGCCTCGGGCAACGCGGTGTACTGGGAGATGCTGGGGCAGGCCGCGCGGGCGACGCGGGACGAGCGGCTGCTCGGCCTCGCGGACACGTGCCTGCCGCGCGTGCTGCGCCAGGCCGGCTGGGCGCGGACCATGCTCACGACGCAGTCGCCGCAGCTGATCGTCGCGGGCTGAGGCCGCCCGCGAGCACGCCGGGCGGCCCGGCCGGGACCCGGCCGGGCTCGGCTCCCGCGGCCGGGCTCAGCGCTTGCGGTCGGAGAGGATGACCAGACCGGTGATCACCGCGAACAGCACGATCGGGGTCACCACGAAGTAGCCGATCGTCTCCGCGACGCTCAGCCCGGTGCCCGGGTCGTCGCCGTCGTCGCGCGTGAGCGCCTGGGCCGCCGGGGATGCCATCAGCGTCAGCAGCAGCGCGCCGACCGAGACGGTCGCGGCACGCGCGCCGCGCTTGGAGTTCTTCACGTTGACCACGCCCCCACAGTAACGAACGCCCCCGCGCCGCCCGCTCACGCCCCCGCCGTGGGGTGCCGCGCGATCTCCTCCCGGACGGCCCGCACCAGCCGCGCCACGCGCGCCGACCCCGCCAGCTCCTCAAGGGTGACCGGCCGGCCGGCGCCGTCCGCGACGGGCAGCCGCCAGTTCGGGTACTCCTGCCACGTGCCCGGCAGGTTCTGCGGGCGCCGGTCGCCGACGGTGTCGGGCAGCCAGATGCCGACCATGCGGGCCGGGGTGCGGGCCAGGTAGCGGTAGGCCGCGGTGATCCGCTGCTCCTCGCCGGCCGCGCGCGGCAGCAGCCCGAGCCGCGCCAGCTCCTCCAGCCACTCGGCGCTCTCCCCGAGCGCGGCGCGCAGCGCGTCGGCCGCCTGCTCCTCCGTCAGCAGGCCGAGGCGCTGCCGCAGCCGCACGTGGTCGCCGTCGAAGCGGGCGGCGGTCGAGGGCAGGTCGTGCGTGGTGGCGGTGGCCAGGCAGCCGGCACGCCACTCGGCGGGCCGCAGCGGCGGCTTGCCGCGGCGCTCCCAGTGCCGTTCGAACCACAGCACGGACGTGCCGACCACGCCGCGCTCGGCCAGGTCCTCGCGCACCCCGGGCTCCACCGTTCCCAGGTCCTCGCCCACCAGCACCGCCCCGGCCCGGTGCGCGGCGAGCGAGAGGACGCCGAGCATGGCGTCGGCGTCGTAGGACACGTACGTGCCCCGGTCGGGCGGCGCGCCCTCGGGAATCCACCACAGCCGGAACTGGCCCATCACGTGGTCCACGCGCAGCGCGCCCGCGTGCCGCAGCAGGCCGTCGAGCAGGTCGCGGTAGGGCGCGTAGCCGCGTTCCGCGAGCGCGTCGGGCCGCCAGGGCGGCAGCCCCCAGTCCTGGCCGCGCTCGTTGAACGCGTCCGGCGGCGCGCCCGCCGACATGCCGGTGGCCAGCACGTCCTGCTGCGCCCAGGCGTCCGAGCCGTGCGGGTGGACGCCGAGCGCCAGGTCGTGCACGAGCCCGATCGGCATGCCGGCGGCCTGCGCGACGCGCTGGGCGCGGGCCAGCTGGGTGTCGGTGAGCCAGGCCAGCCAGCTGTGGAAGTCGATCCGCGCCAGGTGGTCGCCGCGGGCGCGCGCGGTCGCGGGCGAGCGCGGGTCGCGCAGCCCGGCCGGCCACGCGCGCCAGTCGGGGCCGTGCAGCTCGGCCAGCGCGCACCACGTCGCGTGGTCTTCGAGCGCCTGGCCCTGGCTCGCGAGGAACGCGCAGTAGGCGGCGTGCCGCCCGGGGCCGAGCGGCACCTGGCGGACGATCTCCAGGGCCCTGAGCTTCAGGGCCCAGACCGCGTCCCGGTCGATGGGCCGGTCCTCGCGCAGCACGGCCTGCCGCAGCGCGGCGGCCCGCGCGACGAGGCCGTCGGCCTCGCGCCTGGCCTCGGCGCCGAGGTAGGCGTACTCGGGGATGTCCTCGATCCGCAGGTGCACCGGGTCCGCGAAGCGGCGCGTGCCCGGCCGGTAGGGCGAGGGGTCGGTGGGCGCGCCGGGGGCGCCGGGAACGGCGGCGTGCAGCGGGTTCAGCTGGATGAAGCCGGCGCCCAGCGTGTGCCCGGCCCAGCTGGCGAGGTCGGCCAGGTCCACCAGGTCGCCCATGCCCCAGGAGCGGGCGGAGAGCACCGAGTACAGCTGGACGAGCAGGCCGAGCGTGCGGCCGGGCGGCCCCGGCAGGCGCGGCGGGGGAACGATCAGCGCGGCCCGTTCCGCGCGGCCGTCGGGCGTGCGCGCGTACAGCGCGTGGTGTCCTGGCGCCAGGGGCGGGCCGCCGGCCCAGTCGCGGTCGGTGCCGTCCTCGGTGACCACGCGCAGGACGGTGCCCGCCGGGACCTCGGGCGGCGCCTGGCCCGGGCGCCGCACGACGGTCGGCGGCAGCAGCCGCTCCTGGCGCGGCCTGGGCCGTTCCGCGTCCACTCCGAGCGCGGCAAGGACGGCCACGACGGTGTCCCGGGGAACGTCGACACGGCGGCCGGGGGACGGTGCGTACGAGGTCGCGACGCCGTGCGCCGCGGCGAGGCGCGACAGCCTCTCCGTGTCCATCAGGCTCCGACGTCTCTTTCGTGTGTTCTTGATCTTCGGCTTGGTGCTTGTCGTGCTCTCCGTGCCTGTCGTGCCGGTCCTGCTCGTCGTGCTGCCGGAACGTCCGCCGCGCCTCAGGCCTCGACGGACTCCGCGCCCCCGTGCCCGTTGGGCTCGGCGGTCAGGGGCGGTTCCACGGCCAGCGGCTGCTCCGCGGTGAGGGGCGTCAGGTCGCCGAGCGGCGGCTCACTGGTCAGGGGCATCTCGCGGGCCGTGGTCGGACCTGGCGCGGGGATGAGCGCGGAGATGTCCAGTTTGTCGTCGATCCGGGCTGCTGGGGCCACGGGTCACTCCGTTCACTGACGGCGGTGGGCTCGGTACTGCTCTACCCAGTGAACGCCACGACATCCGTCCCCGCGACGGGAAAGCGACCCACTTCACGCCCTCCTCGACGGAAGATCTCGCGTCCGCGTCCCCGCGAGTACCAGGAATTGCGGAATCCATGCCTCCCGGTCAGGCGGGTCTGCCCTCGATCCGCGCCAGCGCGTCGTCGGCTCCGTAGGGGCGCAGGTAGGGCATCCAGCGCGGGTCGCGGTGCCCGGTGCCGATGATGCGCCAGGCCAGCCCGGACGGCGGTCCCGGCGGGTGCCGCAGCCGCCAGCCCAGCTCGGCGACGTGCCGGTCGGCCTTGATGTGGTTGCAGCTGCGGCACGCGGCGACGACGTTCTCCCACGCGTGCTGCCCGCCCCTGCTGCGCGGCACGACGTGGTCCACGCTCGTCGCGACGCCGCCGCAGTACGCGCAGCGCCCGCCGTCGCGCGCGAACAGCGCCCTGCGGGTGAGCGGGACCGCGGTGCGGTACGGGACGCGGACGAAGCGCTTGAGCCGCACGACGCTCGGCGCGGGGATGGCGTGGGTGGCGCTGCGCATCAGGGCGCCGGAGTCCTCCAGGCACACGGCCTTGTCGTTGAGCAGGAGGATCAGTGCGCGGCGGACCGGTACGACACCAAGCGGCTCGTACGACGCGTTGAGGACCAAGACGTGTGGCACGGACGCCCTCCGTTTCCGTCGGCGGCGCGTGGCTCGCGCCGGGACGATCTCCCTCAGTGTGTCCCGCGCGGGGCCGTCGGCGCCACCACGATCGCGAAATGCGCTGATTGTGTCGTTGGCCACAGCGGCCTCCCGCGTCACGCGCGACCGCGGGCGTGTCAGGGGCACCGACTACCGTGGGACGGCCGGCGGAGCACGTCCGCCGGGGTTTCGAAGGGCAGCGCGGAGGCCGGCCGCATGGGACAGAACTGGGAAGCCTGGGTCGCCTCGGGGCTGCGGATCGCGTTGATCGCCGTCGTCGCGCTCGTCATCCGCTTCGCGGTGCGCCGGGCCATCACCCGGCTGATAACGCGGCTGAACCGCGAGGACAAGGGCCGGCGGCGCGCCGGCTCCTTCGGCGGGCTGCTCGCGACCCCGGAACGGCGCAGGCAGCGTTCGGAGACCATCGGCTCGGTGCTGCGCAGCACGGCCTCGGTCGTGGTGCTCGGCACGGCGGCGCTGATGGTGCTCTCCGAGCTGGGCGTGCAGCTCGGCCCGCTGATGGCGAGCGCGGGCATCGCGGGCGTGGCGATCGGCTTCGGGGCGCGCAGCGTGGTCGCGGACGTGCTGGCAGGGATGTTCATGCTGCTTGAGGACCAGTACGGCGTGGGCGACACCATCGACGTCGGCGAGGCCACGGGGACGGTGCTGGAGATCGGGCTGCGCGTGACGACGCTGCGCGGCGAGAACGGCGCGACCTGGTACGTGCGCAACGGCGAGATCGCCCGGGTCGGCAACCTCAGCCAGGGCTGGGCGACGGCCGAGGTCGAGGTGACGGTGCCCGCGGACGCCGGTCTCGATCGCGTGCGGGAGGTCATCGCGGAGACGGGCGCGGAGCTGGCCGCCTCGGCGCCCTGGGACGAACTGCTGTGGGGCGAGGGCGTGGAGGTGCTCGGCCTTGAGTCGGTCACCGCGGAGGAGATGGTCGTGAAGGTGGCCGCCCGCACCCAGCCCGGGGCCGCGGAGCGGGTGGCCAGGGAGCTGCGCTGGCGCGTCAAGCGGGCGCTGGACGAGGCGGGGGTCGCGGGCTCAGGCAGCACGGGCGGCACGGGCGGCACGGTGCCGGGTCAGGCCGAGGGCTGAGCCGGGACGACGGGCGCGGCCCGGCGCGTTGTCCGTGGCGTGCGTCACCATATGGCGTATGACCGCCACCTCACCGCCTCCTCTCACCATCCGCCCCTACGAGCCGGGGGACCTCGACGCGCTGCGGGACATCTGCGTGCGGACGGGCCTCTACGGCCAGGACGCCACCCCGCACTACCGGGACCCCGCGGTGCTGCCCGCGCTGTTCGCCGAGCCGTACGCCGCGTTCGACCCCGGTCTGGTGTTCGTCGCGGACAACGGGCAGCGCGCCATCGGGTACGTGGTGGGGACGGCGGACAGCGCCGCGTTCTTCGCCGCGTTCCGCGAGCGGTGGCTGCCGCGGTTCGCCGAGCGCTTCCCCGAGCCGAGCGGGCCGCTTGAGGGCCCGGAGGAGCAGGTCAGGTACCTGCTGCACCACGCGGAGGACATGCTCGACGCCGAGGTCGCCGCCGAGTATCCCGCGCACCTGCACATAGACCTGCTGCCCGAGGGGCAGCGGCGGGGTCTCGGCCGGCGTCTGCTCGCCACCCTGTTCGACGCCCTGCGCGAGCGCGGCGTGCCCGGCGTCCACCTGGGGATGAGCCCGCTCAACGACGGCGCGCGCCGCTTCTACGAGCGCGTCGGCATGACGCGGCTGCCGCAGCGCGGCGACGGGTCCGTCATCCACTTCGCGCAGCGGCTGTGAGCCGGGCGCGGGCGGCGGTGCGGGGGCCGCGGGCGCGGTGAGCCGGGCGCGCGGGCCGTGCGGCGGCCACGGCGGGGAACCGCGCGGCGGCCCGGCGCGTGTTCCCCACCGCGGCGCCGCGCCCGGGCGGCAGCCGCGGCGCGGCGTACATCGCGAAACCGACAAGATCCAGGCAAAGGCTGTGTGGCGACCGGACACCAGCGGCATACTGCTGGCCGTGGCCCGTGCCGACATGTGAGGGGGAGGGCCCGGAACGTGACTCACCCGCCGAGCGCACCGCCCGCCCCGCCGCAGCCGCCGGCGCGGGCACCGGTGCCGCTCGCGGCCCCGGCGCCGCCGCTACCCGAGCCGCCGCGCCGCGCCGCCTGGGCCGAGGCCGCCGCGCGGCTGCGGGCGGCGGCGCGGACCGAGCCGGGGCGGCTGCGCATCATCGGTTCGGTCGTCGCGGGCCTGCTGCTGCTGTTCGGTGTGCTGGCGTTCTACGAGGCCGGGGCGCGGGCCGGCGCGGCGGACACCGTGCGGGACCGCAGCCAGCCGCTGAGCGCGGACGCCGCGGAGATCTACCGTTCGCTCGCCGACGCCAACACCACGGCGGCCGTGGGGTTCCTGGCCGGCGCGGACGAGGACCCGGCGGTGCGCGAGCGGTACGAGCGCCGCATCGACAACGCGGCGCGCCTGGTGGCCTCGGCCGCCGCCCACGGGTCGCCGGACGCGACCGAGTACGTCCGCGTGCTCAGCGAGGGTCTTCCCGAGTACACCGGCCTGGTGGAGACCGCCCGCGCCAACGACCGGCAGGGCCTGCCGCTCGGCGGCGCCTACCTGCGCCACGCCGACCAGTTGATGCAGGAGACGCTGCTGCGGGCGGCGAGCGACCTGTACGCCGAGGAGACCGAGCGCTTCCGGCGCGACCTGGCCGAGGCCAGGGACTGGCCGTGGCTCGCGACGGCCGCCGGCGTGGCCGCGCTCGCCGCGCTCGGCTGGGCGCAGCGCCGCCACTTCCTGCGCACGAACCGGGTGTTCAGCCCGGGCCTCGTCGCGGCCACGGCCGCGGCGGCGGTGCTGTTCGGGTGGCTGGCCGGGGCGCACACCCTCGCGCGGGGAGCGCTCGCGGACGCCGATCGCGACGCGGCCCGTTCGCTCAGCGTGCTCAACGACGCCTGGATCGCGGCCCTCCAGGCGCGGGGCGACGAGAGCATGACGCTGGTGATGCGGGGCGCGGCCAGCACGTTCCACGACAGCTACGAGCGGCACATGAGCCGGCTGGCCGAGGGCGAGGACAGCGCGCTCACCGCCGCCCTCGACCTGGCCGACGACGCGGCGGGCCGCGCGCCCGTGGAGGCCGCGGCCGACGCGGTCGCCGAGTGGTCCGAGCGCCACGCCGAGGCCAGGGAGCACGAGGTGGCGGGCCGTTACGAGGCGGCGCTCGCCGGGGTGATCGGGCCGCGCGGCTCCACGGCCCTGAGCTTCGACCGGGTCGACGCGGCGCTCCACGAGGCGGTGGAGCACGAGCAGCGGCAGTTCACGCGCGCGGCGGACGAGGGGCACGGCGCGCTCGGCGGCCTGCCGGCCGGCGCGCTCGCGCTCGCGCTGCTCGGCGGCCTCGGCGCGCTGGCCGGCGTCGGCCGCCGGCTGTCGGAGTACCGGTGAGGACGTCGAAGTCCCGGTGAGGACGCGGAGGGAGCGGGCGGTGCCGGATCGGGAGGAACGAGCGGGCCCAGGGATGCGGACAGGACCGGCCGCCGCCGGGCGCGCGGGTGCGCCAGGGGGCGCCCGGCGGCCGTGGCGCGCCCGGCGCGGGCCGGCGCTGCTGCTCGCCGGCGCGCTGCTCGCCCTGGCGGGCGCCGCCGCCGCGGTCGCCCCCGCCGGCGGGCGCGCGCAGGACGCGCCCGCGGCGGCCGGTGCGCCCGGCGGCGGCGCGGGCACGCCCGCCGCCGACGGCACCGCGGACACGATCGGCCCGGTCGCGGAGCGCGAGCGCTGCGCGGGCGGGCGCGACCCGGCCGAGAGCTACCGCGCCGAACGCGTGGCGGGCGACGCCGTGCGGCGCATCCGCGAGCGCGGCGAGGGCGGCCAACTGATCGTCGGCATCGACCAGAACAGCTACCTGTGGGGCTACAGGTCGCCGGAGACGGGCGATATCGTCGGGTTCGACCTCGACCTGGTGCGGGCCATCGCCGAGGACCTGCTGGGCACGGACGCGCCGGACGCGGTGACGTACCTGGCGATCCCGACCGACCAGCGGGAGGACGCGATCCGCGACGGGCAGGTCGACATGGTCGTGCGCGCCATGTCCATCACGTGCGACCGCTGGGAGCAGGTGGCGTTCTCCACGGCCTACTTCGACACCGGGCAGCAGCTGCTCGTGCCGCGCAACTCGCCGGTCACCGGCTACGACGCCTCCCTGACGGGGGCGCGGGTGTGCTCCGCGGCCGGTTCCACGGCCGCCGGCCTGCTCGAACGCGAGGACTTCGGCGCCGAGCTGGTCCCGGCGCCCAACCACCTCGACTGCCTGGTGCTCGTGCAGCTCGGCGAGGCCGACGCGCTCATGACCGACAGCGCCCTGGCCGCCGGGCACGTCGCCCAGGACCCGTCGATGCGTCTGGTCGGCGAACCGCTGACCCAGGAGTCCTACGGCGTGGCGATGAACCTGGCCGACGTCGACCTGGTCCGCTGGGTCAACGCCGTGCTTGAGGACTACCGCGAGGGCGGCGCCGACAGCCGCTGGGCGCAGTCGGCCGACCGCTGGCTCCAGGGCTACCTGTACCCCGAGGACGCGCCGCCGCCCGCGCCGCCGCGGCCCAGGTACCTGGACTGATCGTGACCGGGCCGCCAGCGGGGAAGGATTCGGGCCGGGAACCCCACAGGTCAAACCCAACCCATCCGGCCCACCAGGGCCCACAGAGGGGAGAGCGATGGCCCCGGATTACGGCGGGAACGTGCTGAGCCGCGAGGAGGTGGACCGCGCGCTCGCCCGGCGCGGCGCCGAGCACGAGGCGATCGAGTCCTCCCTGTTCGCGCTCCAGGACCACGCGGGCCGCAGACTGCTCGAAGGGGCCGAGCTGACCGGCGTCACCCGGGAGCGGTGGGAGCGCGCCGAGGAGACGGTGACCCGGCTGTGGTCCTGGTTCGACACCTGCACCGAGGCGCTGACCGCCGCGCGGGAGCTGCGCGGGCGGCGCCGCAACCCGGGCCGGGAGGAGCTGCTGCGCCTGAGCGTGCTGCTCGACGGGGCGGACCTGACGATCGCGGGCGGCGACCGGCTGGCCGAGCAGGTGAGCTGGGACGAGCTGGTCGAGCGCATGAACGCCGGGTACGCGCAGGTGCTCGACCTGGTGGTCGCGGCGGACGCGGTGTGGTCGGCGCTGCCCGCCCGGATAGACCTGCTGGCGGCCGAGCTGCACCGGCTGCGGGAGCTGGCGCACTCCGCCGGCGTGCGCCCCGGCGGCCACCCGGCGGGCGACGACCTGCACCGGGTCACGGGCGAACTGCGCGACCTGCGGGCCGAGGTGATCGCGGACCCGCTGGCGTTCTGGGTGCCGGACGGCGGCGCGAGCGCCCCGGGGGGCGGGCGGCCCGACACCGAACGCTACGACCGGGCCGCGCGCGCCATCGACGAGATCAGGCGCGAGGTGGACGCGGTGATCGGGGTCAGGAAGGACGCCGAGGAGCGGCTGATGCGGCTGCGCGACGTCCTCTCGCGCGCCGACCGCACGCTCGCGGAGGCCCGCACCGCGCGCACGGAGGTCCTGGCGAAGATCGCGGCCTCGGAGGTGCCGGCGGTCAGCGGCCCCTCGGGCCTGCTGCACCAGCAGCTCGCCGCGGCGGCCGAGTTCCGCAGGCGCGCCCAGTGGCACCGGCTCTCGCCGCTGCTCGACGCGCTGGAGCGGCGGGCGGACGAGGAGCTGGAACGGGCCCGCGCCTCGCTCACGGCCGTCACCGAGCCGCTGGCGGTCCGCGCGGAGCTGCGCGGGCGGCTCGACGCCTACAAGGCGAAGGCGGCGCGCCTGGGCAAGGCGGAGGAGCCGCTGCTCGTGGAGCGCTACGACGCGGCCCGCCGGCTGCTGTGGACCGCGCCCTGCGACCTGCGCGCGGCGGAACGCGCCGTACTGCGCTACCAGCGGGCCACCGCAGAGGCGCTGGTTCCCGACGCGGAGCCGGCGGACCCGCGGGGGATCGCGTGAGCGGGCCGGGCCCCGAGGGGCGCGCCTGCCAGCGCCCGGGCTGCCAGGGCCGGTACGAGGAGGTGGGCGGCGGCCGGCTGTACTGCGACACGTGCGGTCTTGCGCCCGTGGTCTCGGCCCGGGGCATGATCGGCGGCGTTCCCACGGGCGTGACGGGCAGCGCGCGGCCCGGCCGGGGCGACTCGTCCGGTTCGGGAACGGGCGGCACGGGAACGGGCGGCACGGCCGCGGCCTCGGACGGCGCGACCCGTTCGAGCGGGAGCGGGAGCGGTGGCACGGCGTCCTCGTCGCGGTCCCGGTACTCGCACAGGTCCCTGTCCGGCCGGCTCACGCGCTCGGGTTCGACCGCGCTCGCCGGCCGTTCGATCTCGGTGCGCAGTTCGCGGCCCAGCACGGCGACCTCAGGGCGGGCCAGGCTGGGGGCCGGGCTGGTGACGATGCCGCAGGTGCCCAGGCCCGACCCGCTGTCCGCCGTGCTTGAGGACCCCGAGGTGCCCGAGCGCAAGCGGTTCTGCGGCAACAGCGAATGCGGCGCGCCGGTGGGCCGCGCCCGGGGCGAACGGCCGGGGCGCACCGAGGGGTTCTGCACCAAGTGCGGGCACCCGTACTCGTTCCTGCCCAAGCTCCAGCCCGGCGATCTCGTCGGAGGCCAGTACGAGATCGCCGGGTGCCTGGCGCACGGCGGCCTCGGCTGGATCTACCTGGCGATAGACCGGGCCGTGTCCGACCGCTGGGTGGTGCTCAAGGGCCTGCTCGACACGGGGGACGAGGACGCGATGGCCGCGGCGATCTCGGAACGGCGCTTCCTCGCCGAGATCGAGCACGCCAGCATCGTCCGCATCTACAACTTCGTCGAGCACCTCGACCCGCGCACCGGCTCCATGGACGGCTACATCGTCATGGAGTACGTGGGCGGCAAGTCGCTCAAGGAGATCGCCAACTCCCGCCGCACGGCCGGGGGCAGGCGCGACCCGCTGCCCGTCGCGCAGGCGTGCGCCTACGGCATCGAGGCGCTGGACGCGCTCGGCTACCTGCACAGCCGCAACCTGCTGTACTGCGACTTCAAGGTGGACAACGCCATCCAGCAGGACGACCAGCTCAAGCTGATCGACATGGGGGCCGTGCGCCGCATGGACGACCACGAGTCGGCGATCTACGGAACGGTGGGCTACCAGGCGCCGGAGGTCGCCGAGATCGGCCCCTCGGTCGCGTCCGACCTGTACACGGTGGCCAGGACCCTGGCGGTGCTCACGTTCGACTTCCAGGGCTACACCACCGTGTTCGCGGACAGCCTGCCGGAGCCGGAGCACATCGAGGTGTTCCGCGAGTACGAGTCGTTCTACCGGCTCCTGGTGCGGGCCACCGATCCGGACCCGCGCGCGCGGTTCGCCTCGGCGCAGGAGATGGCGGAACAGCTGACCGGGGTGCTGCGGGAGGTCGTCGCGCTGCGGACCGGGCAGGCGAGGCCCGCGCTCTCGTCGCTGTTCGGCCCGGAACTGCGGGTGGTCGGGACCGAGCTGCTGCCGCGCCCGGACGGTTCGGTCTCGCGGCTCGGGGTGCGCGCGCGGGGCCGGCGGGCCGCGGGGCGCGCGGCCGTGCCCGGGCAGCGCACGGCGGCGGCCGGGCCCGGGGCACCGGAAACCCCGGGGGTGCCGGGGGCGCCGCCGACCGCGCCGCCCGACCCGCGGCAGGTGGTGCTGGCGCTGCCGCAGCCGCGCGTCGACCCGGGCGATCCGAACGCCGGTTTCCTCGCCGGCCTCGTGGCGGCGACTCCCGCCGACCTGGTGGCGGCCCTGCGCTCGGCGCCGGCCGAGTCCGTCGAGCTGCGCGTGCGAGAGCTGCGCGCCTGGCTCGAACTGGGCGGGGAGGACGCGGACCTGGCCGTGCGGCAGACGCTCGCGGCGCTGGCCGCGCGGCAGGCGAACGACTGGCGGGTGGTCTGGTACGGCGGGCTCGTCGCGCTGGCCACGCGCGACCTGGAGACGGCGGCGCTGGCGTTCGACGCGATGTACGACGCGTTCCCCGGCGAGGTGGCGCCCAAGCTCGCGCTCGCGGTGTGCGCCGAGGCGCTCGGCCAGCTCGACAACGCGGCCGACTACTACGAGCTGGTGTGGAAGGCCGATCCGAGCCACGTGAGCGCGGCGTTCGGCCTCGCGCGGGTCCGGCTCGCCGCGGGCGACCGGCGGGCCGCGGTGGCCGCGCTCGAATCCGTCCCCGAGACCTCGGCGCACTGCACCGCGGCGCGGGTCGCCGCGGTGCGGGCGCGGCTGCGGCGGCGGGAGCCGTCCGAGGACCTGCTGCCCGATCTGCTCGCGGCCGGCGACCAGGTCGCGGGTTTGCGTGCCGCGGGGCTGGAACCATGGCTCGGTGAACAACTGTCCTGTGAAGTGCTGGGTTCCGCGCTCGACTGGGTGCTCGCCACACCGCAGGGGCAGTCACGACCGCGAATCGACCCGGACAGGCGAGTCCTGGGTGTCCCCCTGGAGGAGACCGGTATCAGACTTGGTCTCGAACGCTCCTACCGGCGACTCGCCCGGCTGGCGCAAACCAGCACTGAAAGAACCGAACTGGTGGAAGCGGCCAACCGCTTCCGCCCCAGGACATGGGTGTGACGATGCCGCAGCTCGACCAACTCTCCGCCTGCCCCGGCTGCGGTGAGCCGCTGGAGGACGACGACCGCTTCTGCGGGGTCTGCGGCACCGACCTGCGTGCGGCTTCCGCCCGGGGGCCCGCCGCGCCGGGCGCCCCCGGCGGCACGGCCGCGCCCGAGCCGCCGGCCGAAGCCGAAGCCGAAGCCGAAGCCGAGGCCGAGGCCGACTTCACGCTGCCGCCGCCGCTGCGCCAGGCGCCACCGCCGCCGCCCGCGCCCCCGGCACCTCCGGGGCCGCCCCCCGCGGCGCCCCCCGCGCCCTCCTCGGCTCCCCCGCCGCCCGCGTCCCGCGCGCCCGGCCCGGTGGCCGCCGACCCCAGGGCCGTGCCCCCGCCGCCGGCCGGCGCCGCCGCCGACCCGAGGGCGCCGCTGGGCGCCGACCCCAGGGCCGAGGCCGCCCACCGGCCGGCGCGGGAGGAGCCGCCGCCGGTCCCGTGCGCCGTGTGCGCCACCGGCTGGGTGGACGCGGAGGGCTACTGCGTCGAGTGCGGCCGGGCGCAGCCGGGGGAACGCGACCACGTCGAACGCGCGCTCGGCGGCGTGGCCGCCGTCAGCGACCTGGGGCTGCGGCACCACCGCAACGAGGACGCGTTCACCGTGTCGGCCACCGCCCTGCCCGACGGCTCGCCCGCCGTCATCGCGGTCGTCTGCGACGGCGTCTCCTCCTCAAGCCGCCCGGACGAGGCGTCCGCGGCGGCGGCCGAGGCGGCCCAGGAGTACCTGCTCGACCGGCTGCCGCGCGGCGCCGACGGGAAGCAGGCCATGCGCGAGGCGCTGCTCGCCGCCGCCGAGGCGGTGAACGCGCTCGCGGCGGACGGCAACGCGCCAGAGCCCGGCCGCAACGCCCCGGCCTGCACCATCGTCGGGGCCGTCACCACCGGCGGCACGCTCGTCATCGGCTGGGTCGGCGACAGCCGCGCCTACTGGGTGCCCGAGGACGAGGGCGCCGCGCCCGCGCGGCTGACCCAGGACGACTCGTGGGCGGCGCAGATGGTGGCCGCCGGGCTGCTCGACGAGGCCGAGGCGATGGCCGACCACCGGGCACACGCCATCACCGCCTGGCTCGGCGCGGACGCCCACGAAGTCGACCCGCACACCCGCGCGTTCGAGCCGGACCGGCCCGGCGTCGTCATCGTGTGCACCGACGGCCTGTGGAACTACGCGGAAACCGCCGAGCAGATGGCCCGCGTCGTTCCCGGCAAGGCGCGTTCCGCACCCCTGCCGAGCGCGCAGCACCTGGTCCGCCACGCCCTCGACTCCGGTGGGCACGACAACGTGACCGTCGCGGTCATCCCGTTCCCCGCCGAGCACGACCGGGCCGCGACGGCGTGACGCGGGGTCCCGCCCGCCGCGCGCGGCGGGCGGGGCGGGCGGCCGGGACACCGAAGAACCGAACAGCCGAGGAGCCGAGGCCATGGCCGACTTCGTCAAGTCCCGTACGCCGCGGTTCGGCGTCGACGTGTACCAGAACGCCTACCTGCCGGCGGGCGCGCGCGAGGTGCACGCGATCGTGACGGTCACCGCGACCGGCAGCGGCGGCCGGCCGGTGCCGGGGGGCGAGCCCGCCGACGGCCCGGAGGCGGCCGTGGTGATCATGGTGGACTGCTCCGGTTCGATGGAGTACCCGCAGGAGAAGATGCGCGGCGCGCGGCAGGCCACCGCGGCGGCGATCGACGCCCTGCGGGACGGCGTGGCGTTCGCGGTGGTCGCGGGCACCCACAGGGCCGCCGAGGTGTACCCGGGCGGCGGGCGGCTCGCCGTCGCGTCGCAGGCCGCCAAGGCCGCGGCGCGCGAGGCGCTGCGCGGCCTGAGGGCGTCGGGCGGCACCGCGATCGGGACGTGGCTGCGGCTCGCGGGGGAGCTGCTGGCGACCACGCCGGCCGGGATCAGGCACGGCATCCTGCTGACGGACGGGCGCAACGAGCACGAGACCCCCGAGGAGCTGCGGGCGGCGCTCGACGCCCAGGCGGGCCGGTTCACGTGCGACGCGCGGGGGGTCGGCACCGACTGGGACGTGGCCGAGGTCACCTCGATCGCGTCGGCGCTGCTCGGCAGCGCGGACATCGTCGCGGAACCCGGGGGCCTGGCGGCCGACTTCACAATGCTGATGGAGTCGGCGATGGGCAAGGGCATCGGCGATGTGGGGCTGCGGCTGTGGACTCCGCAGGGAGCGTCCGTCCGGTTCGTCAAGCAGGTCGCGCCAACCGTGGAAGATCTCACTGCGCGGCGCTCGGACTCCCCGCCGCGTTCGGGGGACTACCCGACCGGTTCGTGGGGCGACGAGTCCCGCGACTACCACGTCTGCGTCGAGGTGCCGGCGGCGGCCGTGGGCCACGAGATGCTCGCGGCGCGGGTCGCGCTGATCGTGCCCGACCCGGAGGACCCGGCCGGAACGCCCGCGCAGGTACTGGGAAACGGCCTGGTCAGAGCCGTGTGGACGGATGACATCGAGGCCGCGACCGCCGTCAGCCCGCAGGTCGCCCACTACACGGGGCAGGCGGAACTGGCCCGCGCGATCAAGGACGGTCTCGCACTGCGCAGGCGCGGCGACGAGACGGGCGCGACGGCCAGGCTCGGCCGCGCGGTGGCGCTCGCGCACGGTTCCGGGAACGAGGAGACGGCGAAACTGCTCGCGAAGGTGGTGGACGTGGAGGACGCCGTGGCAGGTACTGTTCGACTGAAAGCAACAGTCGCCGAGGCCGACGAGATGACCCTGGAGACGCGGTCGACCAAGACGGTCCGGGTGAAGAAGCCGGACCGGGACGAGAGACACACGTGACGTGAGGGGGAGGCAGTAACGTGCCGACTTGCCCGAACGGCCACCAGTCGGGGGCCGAGGACTGGTGCGAGGTGTGCGGCCACCGCATGCCCGATCCCGCCGCGTCGCCCCCTCCCCCGCCGCCGTTCCCCGGCCAGTCCCGGGGGCCGCAGGGCGGACCCCCGCAGCCGCCGCCCTACCCGGGACAGGACGGACCCCCCACACCCCCGCCCTACCCGGGACAGGACACCGGGCACGGCACCCACCAACCACCCCCGTACCCGGGACAGGACACAGGACCCGGCGCCCGGCCGCCGTTCCCAGGCCAGGACAGCGGGCGCGGGCCCGGCCCGCAGCAGCCGCCGCCGTTCCCCGGCCAGTCGCAGGGGCCGCAGGGCGGACCCCCGCAGCCGCCGCCCTACCCGGGACAGGACGGACCCCCCACACCCCCGCCCTACCCGGGACAGGACACCGGGCACGGCACCCACCAACCACCCCCGTACCCAGGCCAGGACACAGGACCCGGCGCCCGGCCGCCGTTCCCAGGCCAGGAGAGCAGCAGCCCGCCCGGCTTCCCCGGCGGTCCCGCCACCGCGCCCATCCCGCAGGCCGACGTGTGCCCCGCGTGCCGGACGCCGCGCGAGGCCCAGGCGCCGTTCTGCGAGAACTGCCGGTACAACTTCCTGACGAACTCGCCGACCACCTACATACCGCCCACTCCCCCGGCGCCGCCCGGGCCGCCGCAGCCCGTTCCGGGGCAGCGGCAGCCCGACTACGGGCAGCAGCCGCCCGCGGGCCCGCCGGCGAGCGGCGACTGGATGCTGCCGCCGCCCGCCCAGCCGGCGCCCGGCCCCGGCGCGCCCCCGTACCCGGGGGCGCCGGGCGGGCAGCAGCCGGCCGGCTGGCTGGTGGGCATCGGCCCCGACCCCGACTACTTCGCGGCCATGATGCGGCGTTCCGGGCCCGAGGCGGCGCAGCTCACGCTGCCCGCGTACGCGCCGGAGCAGCGGCTGCCGCTGAACGGGCCGCAGGTCACGATCGGCCGCCGCCGCCAGTCCACCGGCGAGGCACCCGACATCGACCTGTCGCACCCGCCGGAGGACCCGGGCGTCTCGCACCAGCACGCGATCCTGGTGCAGCAGCAGGACGGCGCCTGGGCCGTGGTGGACCAGGACTCGACGAACGGCACCACGGTGAACGGGGCCGAGGACCCGATCCGGCCGTTCGTGCCCGTCCCCCTCCAGGAGGGCGACCGCATCCACATCGGCGCCTGGACCACGCTGACCCTCTACCGCGGCTGAGTCCGCGGCCGGGTCCGTCGAACGGCCGGGCCGCGGAACGGTCTGGGTCGCGGAACGATCGAGCCGCGGAACGATCGGGTCCGGATCGTGACCGGTCCCGGTCCGGAACGTTTCGGAACCGGACACTACTATCGGCCAAGTGATCGACAACACGGCCGCGATAGCCGTCGAGGGCCTGCGCAAGCGCTACGGGGACGTGCAGGCCGTCGACGGGGTGTCGTTCGAGGTCGCCAGGGGCGAGTTCTACGGCATCCTCGGGCCGAACGGCGCGGGCAAGACCACCACGCTCGAACTCGTCGAGGGGCTGCGCGAACCCGACGAGGGCAGCGCTCGCCTCCTGGGCGAGCCCGCCTGGCCGCGCCGCAAGGACCTGCTGCGCCGCATCGGCGTGCAGCTCCAGGCGTCGGCGTTCTTCGAGAAGCTGACCGCCAGGGAGCAGATCCGCACCTTCGCCGCCCTCTACGACGTGCCGCGCGAACGGGCCGACGCCATGCTGGAGTCGGTCGGGCTCACCGACAAGCGCGATGTCCGCGACGACATGCTGTCCGGCGGCCAGGCGCAGCGTCTTTCGATCGCGTGCGCGCTGGTCCACGATCCCGAGCTGGTCTTCCTCGACGAGCCGACCACCGGCCTCGACCCGCAGGCCAGGCGCAACCTGTGGGACCTGCTGCGCGGCCTCAACTCGGCAGGCCGCACCGTGGTGCTGACGACGCATTACATGGACGAGGCCGAGCTGCTGTGCGACCGGGTCGCGATCATGGACGCCGGCCGCATCCTGCGGGTCGGGCCGCCGGCCGACCTCATCCGCGAACTCGGCGTGGACACCCTGGAGGACGTCTTCCTCCAGCTGACCGGTCGGGAGTACCGCGAGTGAACGCGTTCCGCAGCCTGTCGTGGGCGATGACCGTGGGACTGGTGCGGGACCGCACCGCCGTGTTCTTCATGCTGGTCTTCCCGCTGATGTTCCTGGCGCTGTTCGGCGCGCTGTTCCAGAACGACTCGGCGCCCCGGTCGACCATCGTGCAGGTGGGCGACGTGGAGGTGCTGGACGAGATGCCGGACGAGCGGTTCGCGACGCTGTCCGACGCGCTGACCGTCGAACGCGCCGCCGACCGAGACGAGGCGCTGGAACGCGTGCGCGACGGCGAGGTCGACGCCGTCGTGTGGGAGGCGGAAGGACGCGTCGAACTGCGGTTCTCGGCGGCCGACCCGGCCCGCGCCGGCACCGTGCAGGGCCTGATGCAGTCCGTCGTGCAGGGCGCCAACCTCGACGCCACCGGGCAGCCGCCCGCCTTCGAACTCGCCCTGGGCCAGGTCGAGGACGAGTCGGTCAAGCCGATCCAGTACCTCACGCCCGGGCTCCTCGGCTGGGCCGTCGCCATGGGCGCGTCGTTCATGTCCGCGTTCACGCTCGTCCAGTGGCGCCGCAGGCGCATCCTGCGCCGGCTGTGGCTCGCGCCCGTCGGCGCGGGCACGGTGATCAGCGCGCGCATCGGCGTCAGCCTGGCGTTCGCCTTCGCGCAGGTGGCGATCTTCCTGGCCGTGGCCACCATCCCGTTCTACGGACTCGAACTGACCGGCTCATGGTGGCTGGTGCTGCCGCTGGTCGCGTGCGGCACGCTCGCGTTCATGTCGATCGGGCTGCTCATCGGCGCCTGGGCCAAGACCGACGAGGCGGCGAACGGCGCGCTGCAAGTGGTCATCCTGCCGATGGCGTTCCTCTCCGGCTCGTTCTTCCCGACCGACGACATGCCGGGCTGGCTCGGCGCGGTCGCCGACTTCCTGCCCCTCGCGCACCTCAACTCGGCCATCTCCGACGTGCTCTCGCGCGGCGGCGGCTGGGGCGAGGCGCTGCCCACGATGGGCGGGCTGCTGCTGTTCACCGCGGTGGTCACCGCCATCGCGGCGCGCCTGTTCCGCTGGGACAGCGCGTAGGGCCGGGCCGCTGGCCCGGCCGACGGCCGCGGCGTCCGGGCCCGCGCCTCAGCCGAACGCCGCCAGGAAGCGCTCGCGCAGGCCCTCCAGACGCGCCTCCGGCTCGTTCGCGAACACCAGGCGCAGGTGGCCCGCGCCGCTCGGCCCCCAGCCGGTCATGGGCGTCGCGGCGACCCTGCCGCGCTCGAACAGCCGTCGCGAGGCGGCCTCGGGGGTGAGGCCCATGGCTTCGGTGTCGACGAGCAGGGACCACCCCCCGTGCGGGCGGACGCAGGGGTAGTCGGCCAGTTCGCGCAGCACGAGGGCGGCGCGCCGCTGCCAGACGCCGGTCGCCGCGGCGACGTCGGCCTCGGCGTCCGGGGCCGTCAGCGCGGCGGCCACCGCCTCCTGGGCGATGCCGACCTGGCAGACCACGTTCGTCAGCCCCACCAGGCCGACGTCGCCCATGACGCGCGCGGGGCCCACGACCCAGCCGACCCGCCAGCCGATCATGCGCAGTTCCTTGCTCGCCGAGCCCACGGTGATGGTGCGCCCGGCGAGCCCCGGGTGCGCGGCCGGCGGTTCCGGGCGCCGGCCGTCGAAGCGTATGCGCTCCATCGCGGCGTCGTGGACCACCCAGCAGTCCCGTCCGGCCACGGCCCCGGCCAGCGCGTCCCAGTGGCGGCGGTCGAGGACGGCTCCCGTGGGCATCGCGGGCGACATCACGAGAACGGCCGCGGTGTCCGGGCCGACGGCGGCGGCGAGCGCGTCCGGGTCGGTCTCCCAGCCGTCCCGCGTGCGGGTGGACGGCACGTGGCGCGGTATGCCGCCGGCGAGCCGCACGCGGTTGACCAGTCCGGCGTAGACCGGGTCGGCGAGCACGACCTCGCGGCCCGGCTCGACGAGGGCGAGCAGGACGTTGAGCACGCCGTTGAGGCCGCCGGCGACGCCCACGCACTCCGTGTCCGGGTCGTACGACACGCCGGTGAGCGCGCCGACGTGGGCGGCGGCGGCCTCGCGCAGCGCGCGCTGCCCGCGGAAGGGCAGGTAGCTGTTGGCCGCGTCCTCGTCCACCGCGCGGCGCGTGGCCTCCAACGCGACGCGCGGCGGCCTCAGATCCGTGTCCAGGTTCTCCAGCCGCAGCAGGTCGGGGTCCTGTGCGGCATCCGCCGCGTCGCCCATCTCGTCCACGCCGATACCGGGAATGTGGCGCAACCGCGAGACGGCCATGGGGCCTCCGTTCCTCGTGCCGAACGTTCCGTAAACGGAACGCTAGGCAGCGGGCGACGTACAGTCAAGGCATGGCCAACGATCGTGCGCTGCCGAGGGAAACCACGGACCTGGCCCGCCACGTGGGCCGACGCCTGCGGGAGCTCCGCGAGGAGCAGGGCCTCTCCCTGTCCGAACTCGCCCGGCGGGCGGGGCTCGGCAAGGCCACGCTCTCCGAACTGGAGGGCGGGCGGCGCAATCCCACGCTCGACACCCTGTACGCCCTGACCACCGCGCTGCGCACGCACCTGACCGCCGTGCTCGCGCCCGCCGTCGAACACGCCGAGATCTCCGGCGGCGCGGTACGCGCGGTGCTGCTCGAACGGTACCGGGACGAGCGGGCGACCACGGAGGCGTTCCGCATACGCCTCCGCGCGGGCACGGCCTCGGAGTCGTCGGCCCACCTGCCCGGCACCACGGAACGCCTCGTCGTCCTCGGCGGCACCGCCCGCGTGGGCACCTCGGCCGCGCCCTCCCTCGTGGGTCCTGGCGAGGAGACGGCCTGGGCCGCCGACGTCCCGCACGTGTACGGGGCCCCGGACGAGGATGTGGACGCCCTGCTGTTCGTCCGCTACCCGCACCACGGCGGCTCCGGCGGGGCCTCCGCCCGCTGACCTGGCCGCGCCCTCCGGGCGGGGGCGTGCGGGTGCCGTCACTGTCCGCCGCTGGCTGTACCGTACCGGCTGCACCACACGACGTTCGGCAACACTGAGGAACCACATGAGAATTGCGAAATCGACGGTCGCGCGCCGGGCCGGCGGCATATGCGTGCTCGCCGCGGCGGCGGCACTCACGATGACGGCCTGCTCGGACGACTCCGGGGACTCGGCGGACGACTCCCAGGACACCGGCGAGTCGCAGCAGTCCGACGCGACGGAGGAATCCGGCGGGTCGGAGCAGTCGGACGCGCCCGCCGACGAGGCGGGCGGCGCGCCCGAGGGCGAGGGCGGCGGCGGGGCCACGGCCGACGAGGCGGTGGCGACGTGGATCGCCGCGATCATCGAGAACGAGCCCGTGGACGCCTGCCTCGTCATGGGAACGCCGGGCGCCGACGGCACGCCCACGGCCAACACCGCCGAGCTGTGCGCCGAGGGCGGCGCGGGGAGCGGGGAGGGGGTGGCCGCGTTCCGCGAGGCGTTCAGCCCCGAGGGCACGGGCGCGCCGCCCGTCGTCGAGGTCGCGGGGGACGCGGCGGCGAGCGGGACGGCGACGTTCGACGGGGAGCAGATCACCGTGGACGGCCAGACGCTCCAGGACATCGTCGTGTCCAACTCCACCGGTATCGAGGCCGGGCAGATCGGCCTTGAGGTCGAGTCCACCGAGATCGACGGCGCCTGGTACGTGACGGACATCAACCTGTCGTTCGGCTGAGGCAGGCGCCCGGTGGGTGCGGTGCGGGCCGGCCGCACCGCACCCACCGGGCGGCCGTTCACTCCGCGGGCGTGCCCACCCGCAGGCGGTTCCCGTCGGGATCGCGCAGTTCGGTCTCCCGCGCCCACGGCGCGTCCTCGACCGGCACCCCGAACGCCTCCGCGATGGCGTCCACGTCACGCACCCGCAGGTAGACCAGAGTGCCGGGAACGGCGTCGCCCTCGTGCTCCGAGAGGAACAGCCGCACTCGGCCCCTGGCGATCTCGACGAACAGGGGAAATCCGGGCTCGAACCGGTGCTCCCACCGCGGCGTGAAGCCGAGCCGGCGGTACCAGGCGACCGCACGCGCGGCGTCCTCGACCCGCAGAATCGGGATGACGTCCTCGTCCACGCGCGCCATCATCCCAGAGCGCCAGGCGGACCCGCCGCGGCGGCGGCAAGGCGGCGGGGCGTTCTCACAGGGCCAGGTGCATGATGTGCAGCCCGACGTAGCCGTGTTCCGGGTGCCTGAAGCCCTCGGGCACGGTGCCGAGCACCTCGAAGCCGAGCGCGCGGTAGAGCCGCACGGCGTGCACGTTCGTCTCCACCACCGCGTTGAACTGCATCGCGCGGTAGCCGGCCGTGCGCGCCCACGCGATCGACTCCTCGCACAGCGCGCGTCCCACGCCCCGGCCGGCGTGCGCCGGGTCGACCATGTAACTGGCGTTGGCGATGTGCGCGGCGTTGCCCATGTGGTTGGGGTTCATCCTGGCCGACCCCAGGACCGTGCCCGCGTCGTCCACCGCGACGACCGTGCGGCCGGGTTCCGGCAGGAGCCACAGCTCGCGCGCCCGGTCCTCGTCGAGGTCCGCCGGGTAGGTGAAGGTGTCGCCCGCCGCGACGATCGCGCGGAGGAACGGCCAGATGGCGGGCCAGTCCTCAGCGGTGGCCTGTCTGATCATCATGCGGACAGGATGCCGCACATCCACAGAAAACGGCCAGAACTTTTCCCGCGTCCCCCCGGCCCCTCGCTCCGCTGTTCCGCCCCGCTGCCTCAGCCCGGCGTGTTCACCATGGAGGCCGCGGCGTACACCAGGTAGTCCCACAACTGCCGCTCGTGCTCGGGCGCGAGCCCCAGCTCGTCCACGGCGTCCCGCATGTGGGCGAGCCACGCGTCGTGCGCCGCCCGGTCGACCGGGTACGGCGCGTGGCGCATCCGCAGCCGCGGGTGGCCGCGGTTGTCGCTGTAGGTGCGCGGGCCGCCCCAGTACTGCATGAGGAACAGGACCAGCCGCTCCTCCGCCGGGCCCAGATCCTCCTCCGGGTACATCGGCCGCAGCACGGGGTCCTGCGCGACGCCCTCGTAGAAGCGGCGGACGAGCCTGCGGAAGGTCTCCTCGCCCCCGACCTGCTCATAGAACGACAGTTCCTCGGTCACCCCTCCATGGTCGCAGACGGCCCGCGAACGCTCGCGGGGCGGGCGCACCCCGCCCGATCCCACGCCCGCGCACGCCCCGGCCACCGCCGTTCGCCGCCGTGCGCGCCCCCGCCGGGCGGGGGCGTCACCCGCAGGACACCGGAAGGTCGGTCCCAGGTCTCGCTCCCGTAGCCCGGGAGTCGTACGGTGCGGGACATGCCGTCCCGCAGGAAAGGCGCCCGCCGGCGGGCGTCCGCACCGTCCTGGACGGCCGTCGTCTGCACCGCTGCCTGGGCCCTCCTGTGCACCGCGCCGTCCGCCGGCGCCGCCGGCCCGGCGCAGCCCCCCGCCCCGCCGGACCCCGCGCTGTCCACGCCCTTCGCGCACCACGAGGAGGGCTACGCCTGCTTCCGGATACCGGCCCTGGTCACCACGCCCCGCGGCACGCTGCTCGCGTTCGCCGAGGGCCGCGTCACCGATTGCAGCGACATCGGCGACATCGACCTGGTGATGAAGCGTTCCGTCGACGGCGGGCACACCTGGAGCGACCTCACCGTCCTGCGCGGCCGGGGCACCTCGGGCGGCTTCGGCAACCCCGTGCCCGTGGTGGACGAGGTCACCGGCCGCATCTCCCTGGTGTTCGCCCACAACGGCTGGGCCCCCAAGGACGACGGCGGCCGGTCCAGGGGCGGCCGGAGCCTGCACTCCATGTACAGCGAGGACGACGGCGCGACGTGGACCGCGGGCGGCGTGCTCGGCCCGCTGAAGCCCGCCCACTGGACCTGGGTGTCCGTGGGGCCCGGGCACGGCGTCCAGTTGCGCCGCGGGCCGCACGCCGGGCGGCTGATCGTGCCGGGCGACCACGACACCGAGGACGGCCGGTCGGGCGCGCAGCTCTACTACAGCGACGACGGCGGGCTGACCTGGCGGCTCGGCGCGGTCTGGGACACCGCGGGCGACCCCCACCCGGGCGAACTCACCGTCGTCGAGCTGGTGTCCGGCGCCCTGTACGTCAACGCCCGCCCCTCGACGCCCGGCCCCGGGCAGTACCGGCTGGCCGCGCGGAGCAGCGACGGCGGCGAGACGTTCGACCGGCCCGCGTTCACGCCCGTGCCCGGCCTGGCCGCGCCGCCCGTCTCCGCCTCGCTGCTGCGCCTGCGCGCCACCGACGACGGCGACCCGCGCAACCGGCTGCTGCTGTCCGCGCCCGCCAAGCCCGTGCCCGACGTGGCCAGCCGCCGCCGCGCCATGACGATCCGCACCTCCTACGACGAGGGGCTGTCCTGGCAGGTGACGGCCAAGACGATCAACTCCGCGCGGGCCGGCTACTCGGACCTGGCCGAGCTGCTGACCGGCGAGATCGGGCTGCTCTACGAGACGGGCAGGGACAGCCCGCACGGCACGATCCGGTTCACCGCGTTCACCGCGGCCTCGCTCGACGGCGGCATCGCGCACCTGGAGATCTGCCGGGTGCCCGACCCCGCGGGCGGGCTGTCGTGGGTGGCGAGCGACCGCGGGCCGCGCGCGGTCGAGGCCGCCGCCGTCGTCAACCGGCGCACGCCCTCGACGCCGCCGCGCTGGTTCCCGGCCAGGCGGCCGTTCCGCTGACGAAGCAAGCGCCCGGCCGCTGAACGGTCCCCGGCGCAACGCCCCGCGCGGCCGGGTCAGGACCCGGGAGGCGGGTCACAGCGGGGTGACCCCGAGGCCGGGCAGCGCGCCGCCGCCGCGCGTCGCCGTCGACCCGAGCGGGGTGCGCATCCGCAGCCAGGAGCCGCGTTCGAGCAGGGTGACCGGTCCCGGCGCGCGCAGGAGCCCGAGCGCGTGCGCGGCGTGCACCGCGCGCAGGGGCAGCCGCGTGCCGGGCAGCGGCCTCGACCACACCTCCTCGGCGATCGCGTCGAGCGCCGAGCGGGTGCGGTCCCGCGGCGGCAGCCCCTCGTTCCTGGCGCGGAACTCGGCGACCACGGCCACCGCCGCCCCGCGCACCTCGTCCGCCGGCAGCTCGGCCACCGGCGACCAGCCGCCGCGCGGCGGCAGCACCCCGGCCCACGAGGGTCCTGTCACCGGCTCGGGCACGGTGAACGCGCCCCGCTCGCCGTCGAACGCGTTGAGCAGGGCGCCCACCGAGACCGTCACGTCAAGGCCCGCGGCCTCGCGCAGCCGGCACGGCCGCACCGCGAGCACCCCGAACCGCGCGGGCCGGGTGAACACGGCGACGACCTCGCCGTCCGCCTTCAGCCGCGCCGCCGCGGCCTTGTCCCAGCGCAGCTGGCGGCCGAGGAACGCGGCCAGGTCCTCCGCCTCGTCCCGCTCGTGGAACACCAGCGCCGCCGGGGCGGTCCTGTGGTCACCCGTCATGCGTAGGAGGCACTCCCCGCCTCGTCGTCCAGGTACTCGCCGAGGAACTCGCGTTCCTGCGCGGTGAGCCGACGCGGCCGGCCCTGTTCCAGGTCGAACGGCACCACGACGGTCACGGCGCGCGCGTACACCGTCTCCTCGTCCTTGATCTCGTAGGCCACGGTGGCCGAGGCGCCGCCGATCTTGGTGATCCACGTCTCGACCGTCAGCGGCTCGTGCCGGTGCACCAGCGGGCGCAGGTAGTCGATCTCGTGCCGCGCGACGACCGAACCGCCGGTGAACGCGCCGGAGTCGGCCCGCCGCGCCAGCCGGAACATGAAGTCGATCCGCGCCTCCTCCAGGTAGCGCAGATAGACCACGTTGTTCACGTGCCCGAAGGAGTCCATGTCCGACCAGCGCAGATGGCACTGGAACACGTGCCGCACGGCCTCAGCCCCGCGTCAGCTTCTTGTAGGAGGCGCGGTGCGGCCTGGCCGCCTCGGGGCCGAGGCGCTCGATCTTGTTCTTCTCGTAGGACTCGAAGTTGCCCTCGAACCAGAACCACTGGGAGTCGCCCTCGTACGCCAGGATGTGGGTGGCGACGCGGTCGAGGAACCAGCGGTCGTGGGAGACGACGACGGCGCAGCCGGGGAATTCGAGCAGCGCGTTCTCCAGCGAGGACAGGGTCTCGACGTCGAGGTCGTTCGTCGGCTCGTCGAGCAGCAGCAGGTTGCCGCCCTGCTTGAGCGTGAGGGCCAGGTTCAGCCGGTTCCGCTCGCCGCCGGACAGCACGCCGGCCGGCTTCTGCTGGTCGGGGCCCTTGAAGCCGAACGCGCTGACGTAAGCGCGCGAGGGCATCTCGACCTGGCCGACGTGGATGTGGTCGAGCCCGTCAGAGACGACCTCCCACAGCGTCTTCTTCGGGTCGATGTTGGCCCGGGACTGGTCCACGTAGGAGACCTGCACCGTGTCACCGACGCGGATGGTGCCCGAGTCGGTCTCCTCCATGCCGAGGATCATCTTGAACAGGGTGGTCTTGCCCGCCCCGTTCGGGCCGATGACGCCGACGATGCCGTTGCGAGGCAGCGTGAACGACAGGCCGTCGACCAGCACCTTCTCGCCGAACGACTTCCGCAGCGCGTCGACCTCGACCACGACGTTGCCCAGGCGCGGGCCCGGCGGGATCTGGATCTCCTCGAAGTCCAGCTTCCTGGTCTTCTCGGCCTCCGCCGCCATCTCCTCGTAACGCGCCAGGCGCGCCCGGGACTTGGCCTGCCGCCCCTTGGCGTTGGAGCGGACCCACTCCAACTCCTCCTTGAGCCGCTTGGCGCGCTTGGCGTCCTTCTGGCCCTCGACCTTCAGGCGGGTGCGCTTGGTCTCCAGGTACTTGGAGTAGTTCCCCTCGTACACGTAGGCGCGGCCCCGGTCGAGTTCGAGGATCCACTCGGCGACGTTGTCCAGGAAGTACCGGTCGTGGGTGATGGCCACGACGGTGCCCGGGTACTTGGCCAGGTGCTGCTCAAGCCACTGCACGGACTCGGCGTCGAGGTGGTTGGTCGGCTCGTCGAGCAGCAGCAGGTCCGGCTGTTCGAGCAGCAGCTTGCACAGCGCGACGCGGCGCTTCTCGCCGCCGGACAGGTTGGTGACGGGCCAGTCGCCGGGCGGGCAGCCCAGGGCGTCCATGGCCTGTTCGAGCTGGGCGTCCAGGTCCCACGCCCCGGCGTGGTCGAGCTGCTCCTGGAGCGCGCCCATCTCCTCCATCAGCGCGTCGGTGTACTCGGTCGCCATCTGCTCGGCGATCTCGTTGAACCGGTCGAGCTTGGCCTTGGTCTCGGCCACGCCCTGCTGCACGTTCTCCAGGACCGTCTTCGACTCGTCGAGCGGCGGCTCCTGGAGCAGGATGCCGACGGTGTGGCCCGGCGTCAGGAAGGCGTCGCCGTTCGACGGCTGTTCGAGGCCCGCCATGATCTTCAGCACCGTCGACTTGCCGGCGCCGTTCGGGCCGACGACACCGATCTTCGCCCCGGGCAGGAAGCTCAGGGTGACGTCGTCGAGGATCACCTTGTCGCCGTGCGCCTTCCGCGCCTTGCGCATGGTGTAGATGTACTCAGCCAAGAGAAACCGTCCGGCAGATCAGTGTGGCATCAGGCAGGTGTGCCTCCATCCTGCCGCATGCCCGGGCCGCGGCGGAAACCGGCGGTGCGCGCGGGGCCCGCGGGCCCGCGGGGCGGTCCCGGTGCGGAACGGGCCCGCGGCGGGACGGCACACGAAGGGGGCGGGCCCGTGCGGGCCCGCCCCCGGTGTCCGGCGTCACGCCCCGCTCACGGGGGTGCGCACGGTGGTGTCGCTCAGTCCTTCGCGCCGGAAGGGGTCGCGGACCTGCGGCGCATGAAGAAGATCGCCGCGCCGCCGATGAGCAGGAGGCCGATCGCGATGCCCGCGATCATGCCCGGGTTGGTGCTGCTGCCGGTCTCGGCCAGGTCAGGGCCGTCGTCCGCGGCGTCGCCGCCACCGGTGCTGGCCGGGGCGGGCTCGTTCTCCTCGTTGCCCTCGCCGCCCTCGTCGATCGGCGTCTGGCCCTCGCCCTCACCGGTCTCGCAGTCGAGGACACCGGTGAACACCCAGGGCTCCTCGCCCTCGATCGGGTTGGCGATCGTGATCTCGTACTGCTGGCCGTTCTCGACCGGGACGACGACCGGGGTCGACTCGCCCGGGGCCACCTCGTACTGCTGGCCTTCGAGCTCGAAGGTGAACGGGACGTCGCCGGTGTTGGTCGCGGTGACCTCGACGCCGCCGTCGACGCACTTCTCGACCGCGTTCACCGCGACGGACGGCTGGCCGGGAGCGGCCCAGTTGACCGAGGCGGAGGCGCTGACGGACGCCTCGTCCGAGCCGGTCAGGATCATGGTCTGGGTGCGGACGTCGATGCCGGTGAAGGCACGTCCGACCGGCACCTGGGAGGTGGCGGTGGCGGTGAGGCCGGCCACGCCGTCCTCGGCGCCCTCGGGCACGGAGAAGTACAGCTCGGTGCCGTCGGTGACGGGCCCGTTGATCGCGGCGCCGTTGGCGTCCACGATCGTCACGCCCTGCTGGGCCGCCGCGTCGTCCGGGGCGACGGTGACGGCGTCGGCGGTCGTGCTGACGGTCACCGGGCCGATGATCTGACCGGGCTGGCCGGAGACCTGCGGCGGGTTGAGTTCGAGCGAGGCGCCCGGCTCGGCCACGTCGGAGGCGCTCTCCAGCAGCCACTCGGCCAGGACGCGGGCGTTCTCGTTCTGCGGAACGGCGTCCACGCCGTCGGAGAACTCCCAGATCGCGGCCTGGGTACCGGCCGCCGCCTGCTCGGCCGTGAGCGACTCGGCGCCGGCCTGGCCGGCCAGCGCGCCGAGGTCCTCGACGACCGGGTAGGAGTTCTGGAGTATCCAGTGGATCTTGCCGGCGTCAGGGTTGCCGTGCAGGGTGGAGGACTCCCAGCCCGCCTCCTTGTACCTGGCGCCGTTCTCGGCCCTGGTGGCGAAGTCGATGCAGTAGGTCATCAGCCGGCTGCCGTCGTCGCCGGTCAGGTGGAACAGGCCGGCGCCGTAGGTGTCCGTCTCGCCGTTGTGCGTGACGTCGACCCGGTCGCTGACCTCAAGGCCGTCGAGCGTCGCGGTGGCGCCACCGCTGCGCGGGTTCTCCTCCGCGACGGCCGTGCCGGTGGTCGCCGCCGCGCCGGCGGCGAACAGACCCGTGGCGACAGCGGTGGCCGCAAGGCGGGGGGCGACCCGCCTGCGCGCAGAAATCATGTGTAAGTCCCCTCCACGGAATCACAGGGCGCAGCGGTCGTGAACACGACCGCACGCTCAACAACATCCCCGTGCGTGGGGGATCGTAGAGAGGCAAGGTGTCAATTTCTCCACCGGGGCGTGGACTTACACATTCCGAGGGCGAATCGTTACCTTGCGGCGCCGAACTGCGCCGATTATGGCCGGATTTCATCTGATGGGTACCGACACTCCGGCTCCCCCGTCCTGCCCGCCGTCCGCCGACGCGGCGATCACGTAGCGTTCCCTGACCTCGCGGTAGCGCATGAGTTCCGCGGCCACCGGTTCGAGGACCTGGGTGTGGCCGCGGTCGGCCGCCAGCCGCCGCAGCCGCCACTCCT
Organism: Streptomyces marincola; assembly: GCF_020410765.1. NCBI lineage: Bacteria > Bacillati > Actinomycetota > Actinomycetes > Kitasatosporales > Streptomycetaceae > Streptomyces > Streptomyces marincola. The sequence continues at coordinate 2,224,872 of NZ_CP084541.1, forward strand.
CCTGCTGGCCCCACGCGCGCGCCGGGCCGCGGGCCGCGGCGCGGCAGCCCCAGGCGAGCAGCGGACCGCCCACCGAGCCGCCCACCAGCAGCGCGAGCGGCAGCCAGCGGCCCACGACGGGCTGCCCGA